>JAVHLM010000049.1 GCA_031082125.1 Candidatus Eremiobacterota bacterium | reverse complement strand
TGGTGATTTTGACGAGGTGCTCAGGCCTGCAGGGCCCCTCCGCGGGAAGCTCATAGGGCTCGGGGAGGAGCAGAAGGTCCTCGTGGTCCTGAAGACAGCAGGGATCCGCGAGGTAAAGAAGCTCCTCTTCATCGGGCAGGAACAATGAGTGAATGGTGTGGGTCTCAAACGTATCCATGTAATAATGATACCATATTGAGAGAGAAAAAGCAAAAGGACTACCCCCAGAAAAGCTCATTTTGAATGGGTTTTTTGGCCATTGCAGGATGCCCCGCCAGAGGCCCTTAAAGGGTGAAAAGGTCAAAAATGACCCTGGAGGGTCTCAAAGAATCGCCAGGGCATGTTTCTGCCCTCTCCCGGCCATTTCCCATGCCGGCTGGGCCAACGGTCGCCCCTCTTGTCGCTGCAGAAAAAAATTTTCGATGGGGAAGCTCTCCCGGCCAGCTGCCCCGGGAAGCTCCCTCTGCAGGGCGTCACTCCTTCCGTCAAAAACTAGAATTTTTCTAATATTAACCGGGGTACCTGGGATATATAATAAGAGAAAGCAGTTTTCAGGCTTTTATTTCATCATGGAGGAAGAAAAATAATGAGTAATGTCAAGATTGAAAGTGCAGCTCTGCATGTCCTGCCTTCCCTGCCTTACGCGGAGAATGCGCTGGACCCCGCAATCTCCGCAAATACTGTCGGCTTCCACTACGGCAAGCATCACAAGGGATATGTCGAAAACCTGAACAAGCTTACCGCAGGTACGGAGCTGGCTGGCCTGGCGCTGGAGAAAATCATCACCCTGACAGCCGGTAAAGCTGACAAGACCGCGATCTTCAATAATGCAGCGCAGACATGGAACCACACGTTTTACTGGCACAGCCTGAAGCCGAAGGGCGGTGGTGAGCCACCCGCGGCGTTAAAGCAAAAGATCGAGGTTTCCTTCGGCACCCTGGATGCGTGCAGGAAGGAGCTGGCGACTGCGGCAATGGCCCAGTTCGGCAGCGGCTGGGTGTGGCTCGTGCTGGATGGCGGCAAGCTCAAGGTGGTCAAGACCGGCAATGCAGACATGCCTATGACCACAGGCATGAAAGCGTTATTGACCATCGACGTGTGGGAGCACGCCTACTACCTGGATTACCAGAACCGCCGCGCTGATTATGTCAACGCGGTGCTGGACAAACTGATCAACTGGGATTTCGCGGCAGAGAACCTTAGCTGAAGGCTGAATGTTTCTTCATCTCCTGAAGAAGGAAGAGAGAGTCCATGCAGAGACGGAATCTGATTTTTGCCCTTGTCTTCATAGGAATAGGCGGCTTCCTTCTGCACCTGAGAATCCACAGCCCTCTGGTCGAAGGGCATCTGAGGTGGCAGAACCTTTTTCCGGCGATAGGCGATCTGGCCACTGTCTTTGTGGTCACGATGCTCTTCATGAGCAAAGGCACGGCAGACATTGCGTATGTTATCAACGGGCTCACCGTAATAATCGGAATCATACTGATGTCTCATTTTTCCATCGCCCATGCACTCCCTGGAAAGGGCTTCACTCAGAGCATTCTGAGCTCAACATTCTGCGATTCCCTGATCCTTTTCGGGAAATTCTTCGTGGGGAAAGAAATTTTTGACCACTACTACCCGGAGCGCACCAGAGACGATTGGAAATATCCCCAGGGCTTTCGGTATCTCCATAACGGATGGTGGCTTGTGCATTTCGCCGGGATCACACTGGTATATATCATTGGTGTGCTCATTTTCAAACATTAGGAGGCAGGATATGAGAATTCTCCGTTATTTTGCAATCGGCAAACCCGGCTTCTATGCATGGCATGCCATCATTATCATATTACTGCTGTACCTGGGCGCGAGAATCAAGTTTTAGAAAAAGGTTCAGAGGGAGGTGGCTCATGTATATCGTGATTATTTCTTTCCCGCCTATTCAAGAGGGTAAGGATGCTGAATTTCAACAATGGTTTGCCTCGTCAAACCAGGCATTTGCCGGTTTTGAGGGTTTCATAAGCAGAAAGCTGTTGAGGCCTCTGGAAGGAGGCAGCTATGCCGCCATAGTTGAATTTGAAAATCAGGCGAGCTTCCAGGCGATGCATACCAGCGCTCTCCATGCCAAGGAAAGCGAGAAGGTCCAGCCAATGTTTGATGGCAAACCCACGCCCAGGTTTTATGAAGTAGTCCAGAGTTAAAAAGGGTGAACTCTTCCAATCGAAGGACATGGTGTAAGAAAATATCACCTCAAGATGATAAACTGACGCACATTGTGAATTACAGGATCCCTGCGCTCAGAAACCTGGATTTAATGAGCAATTTTGAATTCATACTCCAGAGCATAAGGAGGGAAAAGATTATGAAAGCCACAGAGGACCTCAAGAATGAGCATAAAGGGGTTATGCTGATGCTTCGCATCCTGGAAAAAATATGCGTGAGCCATGAGGCAGAAAAAACAATTGATAAAGACCATATGGAAAAGATTCTGGAATTTTTCACCGTTTTCGTGGACACATGCCACCATGGGAAGGAAGAGGAATTCTTATTCCCTGCCCTGGTATCGGCAGGAATCCCAAAAGAAGGCGGTCCTTTAGAGGTCATGCTGGCGGAGCATGACCAGGGGCGAAGCTTTGTGAAGGCGATGAAGCAATCCCTTGCATCATATCAAGCAGGCAATGCTACTGCTGCAGTTATCCTGGTGACGAACGCCCGGAGCTATATTCAGCTTCTGACACAGCATATTCACAAAGAAGAAAATGTGGTCTTTGAAATGGCCGATAAGCTTCTTTCCGAAGAACGGCAGAAAGGCCTCTGGGTGGAGTTCGAGAAGCTTGAGCAAGAAAGAATCGGCGCGGGCAGGCATGAGGCTTTTCATGAGCTTCTGCATCAGCTCAAAGAAATATACGGAGCGTAAGGCGAAGAAATGACCTTTATCCCTGATTAATAACCGGAGGTGCACTTATGCCCACTTTTGACCGAGAACTTTCCCTCACTCTGGGAGGAGAAGCCGGGCAGGGAATTCAAACCATCGAATACCTGCTGTCCCATCTCTTGAAAACCGCCGGCTACCATATTTACGCCACCAAGGAATATATGTCGCGGGTCCGGGGAGGCAGTAACTCCACCACTCTGAGAGTGGGGGAGAAAAGCATTGCTGCCCCCTGCGACCGGATTGACCTGCTGATCCCCCTGGATAAAGCTGCCATCACTCATGTGCAAAACCGGATTTCCCCAAAAACCCTGATTCTGGGGGATAAATCCCGGCTGGGGGAAGATTTTCCCCTCATCGATGTTCCCCTGGAAAAACTGGCCGGGCAGGCAGGGTCGGGAATCATGGCCAACACGGTGGCCGCTGCCCTTGTCTGCGGCCTGATGGAGCTTGATGCCGGGCTGTTGAACCAGTTCCTGAGCAGCTATTTTGCCGGCAAAGGAGCGGAAATAATCCGTCAAAATCTTGCCGCCGCTGCCCTTGGGCTGGAATGGGGAGCCAAAATAGCCCGGCAGGAGCAGATTAAGATTGCGATAAAACCCACTCCGGAAGTAAAAAACCAGATTCTCCTGAACGGAGCGGAAGCCATCGCTTTAGGAGCCGTCGCCGGGGGATGCAACTTTGTTTCGGCGTACCCGATGTCCCCCTCGACCGGGGTATTTACCACCTTAGCCCAGAACGCGGAAAAATTCGGCCTGGTGGTGGAGCAGGCGGAAGACGAGATTTCCGCCGTCAATATGGCTCTGGGGGCCTGGTATGCCGGGGCCCGTGCCCTCGTGCCCACTTCGGGCGGAGGGTTCGCCCTTATGGTGGAGGGAATCAGTCTGGCGGGAATGCTGGAAACTCCTCTGGTCATCAGCCTGGGGCAGCGTCCAGGCCCGGCTACAGGCCTGCCCACACGCACTGAGCAGGCCGATTTGGAATTCGCTCTCTACGGCGGTCACGGGGAGTTTCCACGTATCATCCTGGCTCCGGGAAACCTGCAGGAAGCCTTTCTTTTAACCGCCAGGGCCTTTGATATGGCAGACCGCTTCCAGACCCCGGTCATCATTCTCTCTGACCAGTATCTGGTGGACGCCTATTACAACACGGAGAAGCCCGACCTCGCATCGGGGGAGCCCGAAAACCATTTCATCAAGACCCGGGCCGATTATCAGCGCTATCAGCTCACTGAAAACGGTATCTCCCCCCGGGGGATTCCGGGATTCGGGGAAGGATTGGTCTGTGTGGACAGCGACGAGCACGATGAAGCTGCCCACATCACCGAGGACCTGGACATCAGGAGCCGAATGGTGGAAAAGCGGCTGAAAAAACAGGAGCTGATCAAAGAGACCGCTTTGCAGCCCACCCTGCTTGGGAAAGCCGGCTCTCAAAACCTTATCATCGCCTGGGGCTCTACCTATCAGGTGGTGAAAGAAGCCCTGGAAATCCTGAGTTTGAAAGACACTGCCTTTCTCCATTTCAGCCAGCTTCATCCCCTCCCCGCGACAACCGCGGGACTGCTGGCAAAGGCCAGGCAACTGGTCATCATCGAGAACAACGCTACCAGCCAGTTCGGAAAGCTCCTCCAGCTGGAAACCGGGATTAAAATTGAAAACCGGATTTTGAAATACAATGGTCTGCCTTTTACGGTGGAAGAAATCACTGAACATTTAAAAATCCTGTGGGAAGGAGGACTCGAATAATGAGCAACCCTTATGATATGGGAGCCATTGATATAGCCTGGTGCCCGGGGTGCGGGAATTACGGGATTCTGAACATGGTGAAGAGCTCTTTAAGCGAGCTGGAAATCAAGCCTGAAGAGCTGATAATGGTTTCCGGCATCGGCCAGGCTGCCAAAATTCCCCATTACCTGAAAACCAATTTCTTTAACGGCCTGCACGGGCGCGCCTTGCCTGCCGCCACTGGAATCAAGGCTGCCAACCCCGGCCTTACCGTAATTGCGGAAAGCGGGGACGGCGATATGTACGGGGAAGGGGGCAACCACTTCATTCATACCCTCCGCCGCAACCCCGATATCACCAATTTAGTCCACAACAACATGGTGTACGGGCTTACCAAGGGGCAGGCTTCCCCTACAAGCCAACCCGGCTTTAAAACCCCGGTTCAGGTGGAAGGAGTAAGCGAGGAGCCTTTTAACCCACTGGCGGTGGCAATTGCTCTCGATGCTCCTTTCGTAGCTCGTATCTTCATGGGGGATAAAGAGCAGAGCAAGGAAATCATAAAACAAGCCATTAAACACCAGGGATATGCCCTGGTGGACATCTTCCAGCCCTGCGTTTCCTTCAATAAGGTCAATACTTACCAGTGGTTCAAGGAAAACACTTATTACCTGGAAGAATCATACGATCCAGCCGACCGCCAGGCAGCCTTCCAACGGGCTCTGGAAAGTGAAAAAATTCCCCTGGGAATTTTTTACCGCCATGAATCCCGGCCGACTTTTGAATCCACCCTCTCGGCGTACCGGGAGGATAAGACCCCGCTTTCCAGGCGAAAGGCTGATTTCAATAAATTGGAAGAATTACTGGATTCCAAAAAATAAGGACGGCATCGTCCATCAAAAAAGCTGCCGATGCGAAGGCAGAAGACGGAGAAGAAGAAATCAAGAAAATAAAATAACGGAGGGAACCGATGAACACGATCACGACGAAAGACGGCACGCAGATCTATTACAAGGACTGGGGCAGCGGGCAGCCCGTAGTCTTCAGCCATGGCTGGCCGCTCTGCTCGGACGCATGGGAAGACCAGATGGTGTTTCTGGGCAGCCGCGGATACCGCTGCATCAGCCCTGATCGCCGCGGCCATGGCCGATCGGGCCAACCATGGAATGGCAATGAAATGGACACCTATGCCGATGACCTCGCGGCGCTCATGGAAAAGCTCGATCTGAAGAACGCGATCCATGTCGGGCATTCTACGGGCGGCGGTGAGGTCGCCCGCTATATCGGCCGCCACGGAACCAGACGTGCGGCCAGGGCCGTGCTGATAAGCTCGGTGACGCCGCTGATGCTGAAAACAGCCGCCAATCCCGCCGGGCTGCCCATCGACGCGTTCGACAAAATCCGCGCAGGCGTGCACGCCGACCGCTCGCAATTCTTCAAGGATCTCAGCACGCCCTTCTACGGCGCCAACAGGCCAGACTCCAAGGTCTCCCAGGGGCTGCGGGACTCGTTCTGGCTGCAGGGGATGCAGGCCGGATTCAAAGCCGTCATCGATTGCATCAAGGCCTTTTCCGAGACAGACTTCACTGAAGATCTCAGGAAGTTCGACATTCCGACGCTCATCATGCACGGTGACGATGACCAGATCGTGCCTATCGGCGCCTCGGCCCTGCTCTCATCCAAGATCGTCAAAGGTGCCACTCTGAAAGTCTATCCGGGCATGCCGCACGGCATGTGCTCTACCAATAAGGACCAGATCAACGCCGATCTGCTCGAATTTTTCAAGGCCTGACGGCGATTTGCCTCACCCGATTGTTCCTGCCCGATAGAGACCGAGAGCATGGGAGGTGCCAATGTCTTGTCAAGTAGTGATTTTTGGAGCCGGTATAGCGGGATTGACCGCTGCCCATGAATTAGTTCACTCAGGATATGGTGTTTCAGTGTATGAAGCCACCGATCAGCCGGGCGGATTCTTCAGAAGCTCCCGGCTCAGTCAGGACAATATGCCTTCGGAGTATTCCTGGCACGGCATGGGACCTTGGTATCATAATGCTTTTGATTTAATGCGGCATATTCCTTTTAATGAAAAAGGGAGCATCTATGATTCAGCCCTCTCACGGCCCGTTGATTTTGGAATTTTCCCCGATGCCGATAAAGCTGAGTTTTATAATGAAGGACTGAAAGGCATTCCTAAAATGTTCAGGATGAACACGTGGGAATTCATGAAATGGTCTTACCTGATGCTTAAAACGTGGACTTCCAATAATCGAAGTAAAATAGAATATGATAAGCTTAATGCCGCCGAAGCCTGGGAGCCTTTACTGAAAGATAAAGCCTATAAAGCCTGGCGTTCTTGTTTCGGCCCGTGGATTGGCTCGGATTGGTCAAAAGTCTCACTGCAGACTGCCGGTGAATTTTTCAGAAAACAGCTGATCACAAAGCCTGCACACCGCCACAAGGCTGATCAGGATGGCCCCGCGTGGAAGCAGGGCGCCGGAGATGGCTGGCTGTTACTTAAAGGCCCCAGCAGTGAATACTGGTTTGACCCATGGGTGAAATACCTTAAGGAAAAAGGCGTAAAATTCTTCTGGAGGAAAGCTCTCACAAAACTGGAGTTTGATGGAACCGCCATTGTCTCCGCTTTCTGTGGAGAAGAAAAAATTCAGGCCGACAGGTATATTCTCGCTCTCAATCCTTTCATGACGGCAGATATTTTAAGTGAGACCCCTGCGCTTGAGAGGCTGGAAGAATTAAAGCTGTTCAAGCCCCTTATTCGGGGTGGCCCTCACACTCAAGTCTCTTTCAGAGTGGCATTTTCCGAAGAAATTAAGTTCCCTCGTGAGAGGACTGCCGTAGTGGTGAGTGATTCCGAATTCAATCTGACCCTTTTTGCCGAAGAACAGGTGTGGGACAAAGAAGTGGATTTAGGGAAAAACATTAAATCTCTCTGGACAGGCACCTCCTGTATTGGCAGCGTTCCGGGAAAGATTTACCATAAGCCGGTAAGCAGGTGCACGAAAGAAGAATTCATCGAAGAAGTGAAAGCCCAGATTTTCAGCTGCGGCGCGCTTGATGAATTAGTGAAGGAAGCGAATAATGGAAAAGGGTTGAGAGAATTTTCAATTATCAAAATAGAAGTGTGGCATGAGTGGAAATTTTCCAGTGAAGGAATAAGACCTCTTCAACCGAAATGGGTGAATTCCACCGATACCCAGGCATATTTACCCGCCCAGAAAACGCCGGTTTCAAATCTGTTTCTCGCCGGAGCCCACACCAGGACTCAAGCTCAGGTATGGAGTATTGAAGGCGCCGTGGAAAGCGGCAGAAGAGCGGCGAAAGCGATTGACGACAGGGTTGAAGTGATAGACCAGTATCAACCCCTGTGGATTAAAGGTTTATCCAAAATTGACGATATCCTGTATTCAATGAAAGCACCCCAGGTTATCGATTCTATTGCATTGTCTCTTATTTTATCTCTCATTTTGTCTTCCCTCAGGCATTTTCGCTCTAAAGACTGATAAAATTTTCTGGCAGAATACCTGGCGATTCATACTTCCAGACTTTTTCTTATATGAATCTGAAAAATAGGAGGCTATAATAAGGAAAGGAGGTATCTGTTCCATTTCTCAAAGAATGAAAGGAGTATTACTATGCTACACAGAGCAGAAACACTGAAGGGTTTCAAATTGGACTGTATCGGGGGGGAAGAAATAGGGAGAATAAAAGAATTCTACTTCGATGACCATCACTGGGCGATTCGCTATCTGATTGCCGACACCGCAGACTGGCTTGCGGGAAGGAAGGTGTTGATATCCCCCTATGCACTGGGCGCGGTGATTGCAGAAAAGCAGCACATCACCATCGATTTGACCAAAAAGCAGATGGAGGACAGCCCATCATTGACCAGTGACAAGCCACTCTCGCGGCAATTCGAGGAGTCCTACTACGGGTATTTCGGATGGCCGAAATATTGGAGCGGCCAATACATGTGGGGAGCCTATCCCCGCATTGTGCGTGACCGTGAAAAATTGAAGGAATACACCGAGGGTGAGACCGCATGGGATCCGCATCTGCGAAACACTCACGAGGTGACAGGCTATCACATCCAGGCCGTAGACGGCGAGATCGGCTACGTTGAGGATTTTATCATCGACGACGAGACATGGGCGATTCGTTATCTCCTCATCAATACCCATAACTGGCTGCCGTTGAAAAAGGTCCTGGTTTCACCGCAATGGATCGAGCGCGTCGGTTGGGACGACAAGAAAGTCTTCGTCAATCTTTCCCGCGATACCGTCAAGCAGTCACCGGAATACACAGAGGAGTTTCTGCTGACCCGGGATTATGAGACAAAACTTTTTGGGCATTACAATCGCCAGGGATACTGGGTCGAGGAGCCTGTCAAGGTGACTGCCCATTAAAGCACCCGTGTCTCACCTTGTTTTGACGTGCACGCGAAGTCTCATCTGAAAGGAACGAGGTAAGAGCATATGAAGAAATTAGTGGTTTTATTAATAGTTCTGGCATTTTTAGCGGTTTTTACGTTGAATGGCTGCTACCAGTCATCACCTCCAGCACCTGGAGCGCCTGGAGCGCCTGGAGCACCTGGAGCACCCGGAGCATCGGAGAGAGGAGCACCTGGAGCACCTGGAGCACCTGGAGCGTCTGGAGCACAAGGAGCGCCTGGAGCATCGCATAAAGGAGCGCCTGGAGCACCCGGAGCGCCTGGAGCGCCTGGAGCGCCTGGAGCGCCCGGAGCGCCTGGAGCACCGGGAACACCGGGAAAATAGCAGAGCGTGATATCGGGGTATATCCTCCCGGGAGGATATACCCCGCAGGGCTTACTTGCAAAGGAGATAAAAATGTCAAAAGTGCCGCATCTGGTCAAGATTACAGGAGTGCTTCTTCTTCTTTTTACGATAGTCCTCACTGTCTGTTCGGGTTGAATGGCGCTATAATCCCTGGGACAGGGATGCACCGCCGCATCTTGGGACATCGGCAATCAACATCATGATGAAAGGACTACTCATATGCTCAACAAAGCCAAAACGCTGAAGGGTTACAAATTGGAAAGCCTCGACGGGGAAATAGGCAAGGTCAAGGAATTCTACTTTGATGATCAGTACTGGGCGATTCGCTATCTGGTCGCCGACACAGGAAACTGGCTTACGGGCAGGCAGGTGTTGATCTCCCCGTATGCCCTGGGCGCCGTGAATAAAGAAAAACAACATATCAGCATCGATTTGACCAGGAAGCAGATTGAGGACAGTCCATCATTGAACAGTGACAGGCCCGTCTCACGGCAATTCGAGGAGTCCTACTATGGGTATTATCAATGGCCGACATATTTTGACGGCCCCTACATGTGGGGACCTTATCCCCACATTATGCGTGACTGTGAAAAAAGGAATGCATCCAACCAGGCTGAGCAAAGCTGGGATCCCAATTTGCGCAGCACTCACGATGTGAGTGGTCATCATATCCAGGCCGCAGACGGCGAGATTGGCCATGTCCAGGATTTTATCATCGACGACGAGACATGGGCGATTCGTTATCTCATCATCGATACACTGAACTGGTGGCCCGGGAAAAAAGTCCTGCTTTCACCACGATGGATCGAGAGCATCAGTTGGAACGAGTCGAAAGTATTTGTCGATCTTCCCCGCGAGTTCATCAAGCACTCCCCGGAATATACGGAGGAGTCTCTGATCACTCGAGATTATGAGACAATGCTTCATGGATATTACAATCGCCAGGGATACTGGGTCGAGGAACCGGCTGCCAGGGTGCATACCCCTTGAAGCGCGATGATCGAAAAAGCCACCCCGCTCCTTCCCCCAAAGACTGGACTTTTTCTTATATGAACCGCAGCAATAAAGCGCTATAATAAGAGCAGGAGACAGACATCCCTCTCAATCAAAGCGCCGGCAATGTTTTTTGAGGGCCCATCATACTCTTTCCAGATGATGTCAAAGATAACCAATCAAGGGATCAGTCTGCAGTCCAGACAAGTAAGAGAGGAGGTATAAGGACAAAGGCTGAGGTTCGATTCACGCACGCAATAAGGTCTATATGAAAAGGAGTACTATTACAATGAATATGAAAAAGCTGATAATTATCGCATTCGCAATTCTGATTCTCGCTTCGGCCTTTCAGGTGGCAAAGATAGCGCCTGCTGCCGCCGCAACGATGAATCTCTCGGGGGCCTGGGACATTCTTCTCTTTTACAATGACGGCGGAGTGGACAGGGAGATCTGGTACCTCACCCAGGAAGGCAACACGATTACCGGCCACAGCCGGTACCTCACGGACCGGGGTGATTTTATAAGGAACAGAATGACAGGGCTTATAAACGGATCATACCTTACCATGACTATTAAAACAGGACAGGATTACGTCACCGAGTTCAAGGCCCGGATCGGAGACAATGGCGCCACGATGGGCACCGAGAGCACTTCCCCCAACGGGACTTCTTTCAAGCAGACCCTGATAAATATCAACGCAGATCGTTCCTACAAATATAGTGACAGGCAGGATCGCTGGCTCAATATGAATGGCCAGTGGTGGGGTCAGAAGCAGACGAATCCCGCAACCATGGACGAGCCTTATGAGTATCAGTCGAATTCAACGCAGTATCAGTATCCAACAAATTATCAGACGAATTTTCAGGCGTCTCAGTCTTATGAGAATTACCCGCAGTCATACAGTTACAATAAGGACCTGGATCTCACGGGAGCCTGGGACATACTGCTCTTTTATGACAATGGCGGCGTGAACAGGGAGATCTGGTTCCTCAACCAGAACGGCTCTTTGCTTACCGGCCATACCCGGTACCGCAATGACGCGGGCAGTGTCGTCAGGTCAAGGCTGACAGGCAGGCTGAACGGATCGAATCTCACCATGTCAGTGAAGACCGGAGATTATAACACGCAGTTTCAAGCAAGGATTACTGACAACGGCTTGAGAATGGGCACCAAGAAAGTTGCCCCCGACGGGTCTTCTTTCAATCAGACAATGAGAAATATCGACTCAGGAACTACTACCACGGAGATGACCGTGCCAAACCGCTATCAGAATGGCGACTGGTGGGGACAGAAGCGTGATCAGCAATCGAGCCGATAGCAGCAGCAGCGCTGGCAGAAGAATCAATAGGTGTGCCGCGCAAAAATGAAGGTGTCCATGTGAGGGCACGGGGGTTGAGGATGGATTCCTCCCCCCTGTGCCCTCAAAATATTTCCGCCCCGGTCTTTAAAAACTAGACTTTTTCTTATAGAGAATCGGGAGGTTGATTTGGTATTATAGAAAGGGAACCATTCTGGCTTCAATGCGGAGCGCTGAAAAGACTGTCGCGCCCGCTTGAGAAGCAAATGATACTATATTGCTTTCTCTGCTAGATATAGATTCTAGAGGAGCAGAAAGAGGAGGTGAGGAACGAAGGCTGAGATACGGTTCATATCAGGCATGAAAGACTGAATTAAAAGGAGGATTATTTACGTGAAAAAAGTGTTACTTATCGCATTAGCTATCCTGATTCTCGCGGTAGCCTTCCAGGCGACAAAGACGGTTTCCGCTGCACAGGATAACAGCGGGGCGCTCTTATCGGCGGCGGCAAAAGGGGGCGTGCTTGAGCTGCAGGATATCGTGATCAGAAAGAATGCAACAGGAAAGGATATCAATTTCAGAGTCAGAGTCAAGAACACCGGGACCGTGGCGGCAACCAAAATGAAGGATAACCTTGTGATCTATCTTCGCGTCAAAAATGCGAAAACGGGCGCCTGGGACGAGCTGCAGAAATGGTCAAACATCGATGTGATAAAGCCGGGAGAGACAGTGTCGCGGGATCGCACCCCCGGCGACTCCAAGAATATCGATGTCCTGTCAAACGAATTTACCCTTCAGGCAGAGATCGTTTTGAAAACACCGGGCACTACAAAGATAGCAAAAGCTAAACTTGAGGGCACTTACCCTGTAGATTCAGTCAAGAACCCTTAACCATGCATGAAAGAAGGGAGGGTTCAGCTCCTCCCTTCTTTCCTCTTTGCTGAAAGAGGCGTTAAGGAGGTTATGACAATGAAGCATTCATTGAAAATCCTGGTATTGGTGATGATTCTGCTGCTTTCAGGGGCCGCAGCTCCCTGCAGGGCAGACGTCTCTGAAAGCCAGGAGATAAGCATAGGGCAGGCAGCCGCCAGCAAGCTGGAGGCTCAATACGGCGTGTGGAGCGATCCGACCCAGTATGAGCGGATAAACAGGATAGGCTCTTACCTTCTCCCTGTCAACGAGCGGAGAAACCTGAGGTTTACCTTCAAGATCCTGAACACCCAGGAACTCAACGCCATTTCCCTTCCCGGCGGGTTTATCTACGTGACCAGGGGGCTCCTTCCGGTGGTCGATGATCATGAGCTTGCCTTTGTTTTAGGCCATGAGATGGCCCACGTGGCAAAAAAGCATGCCTTGCAGCAGGTTGACCGGCAGATGACTACCAATATGGGAATTTCAACCATCCTGATTCTTCTCAGCAAGGGCCAGGTGTCTCAGCAGAATCAGACTGCCGCGCAGATCCTCAGTCTCATTGTGAACAGCAAATACAGCAGGGAAGATGAATTTGAGGCCGACCTGGTCTCTTGTGTGTATATGGTTTATGGGCCGGAATGGGATCCCAATGCCGGCGTCACCTTTATGAGAAAGCTCAAGAAACAGGGCGGCGGAGAGCTCCCCGGCTTTGTCAATTCCCTTGTGGGCTCTCATCCTCTCGACGAGGAGCGCATCAAGGCAATAGAGGAAGAATGCAGAAAACTGGGCTACTGATGGAACGCCGATGCCATGAAATAAGAGATAATTGAAAAATATCTCAGCGGTCTTGAATGTACTCTTCCGGAGTGAGCACCCTGTTGGCTATCTTGTCCCTGAAATGTTCTGCATCCCATGTAACAAAACTTGTAATACCGGGGAAAAAGTCTTCCGCAATAGATGCAGCAAGGGCATCTCCGAAACTCATTTTCTTCTCTATATGTTTCAGAACTCTCTCCAAGGGGAGCCGTGGGAGGATATGCTCACTGGCCGCCTGAGGAATAATCTGAAGGTGGTATTTATCGGGCAGGTAGTGAAAGAGCTCCCTGAGCTGCTGCGGGTTCAGGTTGAATGAGAGGACACCGCACACTTCAAGAATATTTATTATGCTTGTGACGCCGCATCTATTATCCCGCACAAGATCCAGAAAAGCCCTGTTGACAGGGAAGAGCCTGTCCCTTCTATAGCGTAGATCAATGAAAAAGACATTACTGTCAATGAATACTAAACGGTTCGCCGCGACCACTCTACCGCCTCCTGCCAGCTGTCAAAACGCGGGTGTGTCTGAGAAAGAGTGTTTTCTATATCTTCCATGGCTTCCTTGTAATCCCTTATTGTCTTCTCACCCTCAGATGCCTCTGATGACGCAGGGATCATCATAGCCTGGGGCTTCCCCCTTACCGTGATCAATACTTTCCCCCCATCCCGCACGATTCTCATTGCTTCACCCGTTTTATTCTTGAGCTCTTTTGCCGTCATTTTCCGCATCTTCTCACCTCAAGTACCTATCTGTTCTCATTATAGCTATTTCGTAGCGGAAGGTCAAGAGCGGAAAAAACCAGGAGCGGTGAGTCTTCCAGAAAGCATGAGTGGTTCCCGCAGGCCCGGAGGTCCCGGGAAGCACCTTCACAAAGACTAGACTTCTTCTTATATGAACCGCGTCACTGGAGAGGTATAATAAGGGTAGGAGACAGATAACCCTCTCCAATCAAAATGCAGTCATCGCTCCGTGATGACCCGCCATTTTGCCCCCCGAGTGTCTCGCCTGTTACTAAGCAGTATGGAATGGCATGTTCCGCATGTACTTTTGCTGCGGATTATTAAAGGGGGTGCGGGAGGAGCTTGGAGATGTCGCGCCGGATCGTCTGGTGAAAGTTCCGCCTGCGGTCCGGGAGAGTAAGAAAGGAGGTTTTCAGTAAGGTACTGTAGGCAAAGCATCGTCATCAATAAAGATAAGGAAGTGATACCAATGGACTCTTACAGCTCTCCTACCAGTAAACCGTTATTCCGCGGCACTCAAATTGTATGGTACGTGCTTGGCCTCATGGAAGCGCTCCTGGTGTTCCGGTTCGCTTTAAAGCTGCTTGCCGCCAACCCGGAGGCCGGGTTTACCCGATTTATTTATGGTATAACATATCTCTTTGTCGCTCCGTTCAACAGCGTGTTTAAAATCATGCAGGTGGAAGGAAGTATTTTTGAATGGACCACGCTTCTGGCCATGTTCGTTTACTGGCTTGTTGCCTGGGCTGTTATCAAGCTTCTTGTGATGAGCAAGACCGTGTCTACGCCGGAAGCTGCGGCTAAATTAAGCAGAGCAGAGAGGTAACCACCGAAACAACAACGGAGAGCCATGAGGAGGTGAAGCAGAGCAGTATGGAACTGAGAGGGCAGATGGAACTGTCCCGAGAGAAACGTGGTTTGAAATAAAACAGGAGGTAATGATTATGAAGACGTTAATTGTAGTACTGGCGATTGTTGGGTGTATGTTCTTTATGGCCGGTGTGGCGAATGCGGTAGCCGATATGCATGTAAGGGCTTACATTATTGCGGTGAACCATGGGGATGCCGCGAAGGTAGACACATTATTAACGAGTGAGCCGGAATTAGTTGATGTAAAAGACGATATAGGCTGGACACAGCTGATGCGTGCGGTTGACTATGCGAAAATGTCCACAGTCGAGATGATCGTCTCCAAAGATGCCAATCTTGATGCGCAGAATCCTGAAGGCAAGACGCCGATAATATTTGCGGCAAAGAACGGCAACCTGGAAATGGTGAAGTTTCTTGTCTCCAAAGGCGCAAATTACAACATTAAGGACAACAAGGGCGCGAGAGCTCTCACATGGGCTGAAAAGCGCAATGACAGTGCCGGGAATGAAGTCGCCGAGTATCTGCGCAGCTATGGCGCGAAGGAATAACTGGCGGTGATATCAGCCATATAAGCTGAGTCAATTTCTGTCAACAGTTATGAGGGGAGAAGCGCCAGGTCACAGGCCTGGTGCTTCCTCCTTGCCCTCAAAGCAAGGTGAGATCTATGGGGAAGAAAATAATACGATTCAAGTGGCTCATACTTACCATTATAGTGCTCGCAGTGGCAGGGATTGTCGCGGGCACTCTGCTGACGGCGAAAAAAAAGCTGCACTTCGTGACATCAAAAATTGACAAGGGCACCATTGAATCTGTGGTGAACACGACGGGAACGGTAAATGCGGTCATCTCCGTGGATATAGGCTGCCAGGTCTCGGGAAAGGTGACCAGGCTCTATGTGGATTTCAATTCACCGGTGAAAAAAGGGCAGCTGCTTGCCCAGATTGATCCCCAGATCTACAATGCCCAGGCTGATGAAGCCGTTGCAAATCTCGAGAGTGCCCGTGCCACAGGCATAAATTACCTGGCGCAGTATCAAAACGCCTTGTCCAAGGTGAGAGAGGCCCAGTCTTCGTCGAAAAGCTCCGAGGCGCAGGTAGAGGTGAGCAGGGCAAATCTTGTCGGCGCCCAGAGCAATGAAGCATCATCGAAAGCCGGCCTGACCAAGGCAGAAGCGCAGCTTGCGAATGACCTCGCTGAGTTCAGGCGCTCCGAGGAGCTTATGAAGCAGGATTTTATCTCCCATACCGATATGGACGCGGCCGATACAAAGTACAAGGTTTCCCTGGCAAGTGTTGATGTGGCTAAGGCCGCTTTCGGGCAGGCCTCGTCTGCGGTAAGAGCAGGACAGATGCAGGTTGCCGGGGCAATGGCAAACTATGAATCGTCCGTAATCGCACAGGAGTCACAGAAGGCGCTTGCCAGAGCAGTGGAGGCCCAGGGTAAGCAGAGCGCGGGGCAGATACAGACTGCCACCAGCAGGCTCAAGGGAGCAATGATCAATCTCAGTTATACCAATATCTATTCTCCCATGGATGGTGTGGTGGTCTCACGCAATGTCGATATAGGGCAGACGGTGGCCGCTTCCTTTTCGGCGCCGAAGCTCTTTACCCTTGCGAGGAATCTTCGTGAGATGGAGGTATATGCCAACGTTGACGAGGCTGATATCGGGAAACTGAGCCAGGGCATGAAGTCCACATTCACCGTCGATGCCTTCCAGTCAGTGAAATTCAGCGGTACCGTCAGGCAGATCCGCAAAGCATCCAGCATGGACCAGGGGGTGGTGAAATACCAGGTGATCATTTCGGCCCCCAATCCCGACTTGAAGCTCATGCCCGGCATGACTGCCAATGTCATGATCATTTCTGAAACGAGGGTTGACTGCATCAGAGTGCCCAACGGGGTAATCCGTTTTCGTCCTGATGCAGTGGCAGATTTCCCTTTTCCTGCCAATTACGGAAACAAGAAGGCCCCAAAAGCGGGAAGCAGCAGAGCGGGAAGTGGCAAAGCGGGAGCGGGCTCAAAAGGCGGCGCTGATGCCTTCCTCACTGTCTGGGTGTATGGAAGCGACGAGAAGGTGCGCCCTGAAAAAGTGGTTGCCGGGATAACCGACGGACTGTTCACCGAGATGAAAAAGGGCTCCCTCAAGGAAGGAGACATGGTCATTACAGGCACTGATTCAGGAAAGCCAAAGACTGCCGCGGGAGCCGCCGGTGGAAGTGGCGGCATACCGGGTATGCCCCGCATCGGGAGATAGCATGAAAGCGATAATGTGATGCAGGCGTTGAAAAAAGTCATTGAAGTGCGAGACCTGGAGAAAACCTATTTCCTTGGAGAGGTCACGGTTCAAGCCCTTCGCGGCGTTTCCCTGTCGATCTTCGAGGGAGAGTTCGTTGCCGTGATGGGCCCCTCGGGCTCAGGAAAATCCACTTTCATGAACATCCTGGGATGCCTTGATCCCCCCACCAAGGGACACTATCTCATTGAGGGGACCGATGTGTCAGGCCTCTCGAGCGATCAGCAGGCAGGCATGCGCAACAAGAAGATAGGCTTCGTCTTCCAGGGCTTCAATCTTCTCTCTAATACCACGGCTCTTGAAAATGTTGAGCTTCCCCTTTATTACAACAGGGATATCTCTTATTCAGCAAAAGAGAAGAATGCCATGGCGATGGAAGCTCTCGATTCCGTGGGACTCCATGGGCGCTCTCATCATATGACTCACCAGCTCTCCGGCGGCCAGCAGCAGCGTGTCGCCATCGCAAGATCCCTTGTCAATAAGCCCTCCATTATCCTTGCCGATGAGCCCACAGGGAATCTCGACACCCGCACAAGTCTCGAGATAATCAAGATATTCCAGGATCTTAATTCCAGTTTAGCTATCACCGTAGTCCTGGTGACACACAGCGACGAGATATCCTCT
The DNA here is from genome assembly GCA_031082125.1 of Candidatus Eremiobacterota bacterium. Taxonomy (NCBI): domain Bacteria; kingdom Bacillati; phylum Vulcanimicrobiota; species Vulcanimicrobiota bacterium. The sequence goes on along the minus strand of JAVHLM010000049.1, from coordinate 15,059 downwards.
CATGCGGGAAGGCTTGTCGTCTTCCGCGACGGGAGGCTCAAAGAGGATCATCTTGTGGAGCACCGCCTCGATGCCGGAGCCATGCTGAAAGAAATGCCCGACGAGGAGGAGATTGCATGAGCTTCCTGGCCACCCTGAGGATAGCCCTGAAAGCCCTGAACAGCAGCAAGATGCGCACCGCCCTCACCATGCTGGGAATCATCATCGGTGTGGCTTCAGTCATCTCCATGCTGAGCATAGGGCAGGGAGTATCGGCCTCGGTGTCATCCAGCATCAACTCCCTTGGCACCAACGCGCTGATGATCATGCCGGGCCAGATGGCAGTGGGAGGCGTCCGCCAGGGCGGAATGGATTCCCAGACCCTTACTGTTGAAGACTTCAAAGCTATTGCACGGGAGTGCCCCTCCATTGCATACACCTCGCCCCTGGTGCGAAAGATGGTGCAGGCAGTCTATGGCAATCAGAACCTGAGCACCACGTGCTACGGGATAAACGAGGATTACGAAATGATACGGAACTGGCCCTGCTCCAGCGGGAACTTCTTCACCAGCCAGGATGTGGCCTCAAGCGCCAAAGTCTGCCTGCTGGGAAAGACCGTCGCCGACAACCTTTTCGGGAGCGGGGACCCCCTGGGAGAGATGGTGAGAATCAAGAATGTGCCTTTCCGCGTGATAGGAATACTCTCCCCCAAAGGGTCAGGCATGGGGGGCGATCAGGATGACTGCCTGCTTATACCCTATACCACTGCAATGGAAAGGATCTCGAACGTCACCTATCTTAACCAGATTATGTGCTCAGCAGTTTCAGAAGACAGGGTCCAGCAGGCGCAGGCCGTCGAAGAGATCACGGGGCTTCTCCGGCAGCGGCATAAACTGCTGAACAACGAGGAAAACAACTTTTCCATCCGCTCCCAGGCAGACATTGCGGAAACGGCCTCAAAGACCACTGCCATATTCACCATCTTTTTGAGTGCCATCGCCTGTGTCTCCCTCCTTGTGGGAGGCATCGGGATCATGAATATCATGCTCGTGTCGGTGACGGAGCGGATCAGGGAGATTGGCATCAGGCTGGCCATGGGCGCGAGGGGGAAGGACATTCTCATGCAGTTTCTCACCGAGTCCGTCATCCTTTCACTGCTGGGGGGATTGATAGGCATTCTTCTGGGAGTGGGGCTTTCGAAAGGAATAGCGTACTTTGCCCACTGGAACACGCTGATTACGGTGCAGTCCGTAATGCTGTCCTTTCTCTTTTCGGCAGCAGTGGGAGTCTTTTTCGGCTTCTATCCCGCCTTCAGCGCCTCCAAGCTCAATCCTATCGATGCGCTGCGCCATGAATGAGCGGGATTCTTATAATTCCACGCTGGTGATGACGCCAAGAAGCTTCTTCGACGGGAAGTCATAAAACTGCACGAAGGAGGGGGAGTTGGTCTTGATGAAGGCAAAGACCTTCCACAGGGGATTATCGGTCACAATATCTTCAATGCCATAGAATATCACATTCTCGCCGATAGCGATGCCCTGGCTCTGCAGCATCCCTTCAATATCAACTATCTCCATATAGCCCATTTTTATCTCAAAGCCTCTCAGGCTGGGGGCAAATGTTTCCGTGTAATGGCCTTTCACCCCATAGGGTATGCTTTGGGTTTTTACTGAGAGAATAATGTTGTTCTCATAGATGATTTTGTGCTGGAACATCACGTTTGCCATATAGGGTGATATCTTCCTGCTGTCCATGAGCAGGAATACCGCAGTCCCCTTTATCCTGCACCCGCTCTGATAGAACTCCTCATATAAGGTGAGGAATTTTTTCAGCCCCAGGGGGTGTAATGCCTGATGGAGCTTATGCCGCCCCGCCCTGAAAATGAGAATCACCAGGAGGGGCATCATGGCAATGATGATAGACCAGTAGCCGCCATAGGGAATTTTGTGAATGGTGGTATAGAGGAATAAAAGATCGACACAGGCAGCGAGAAGAGAAAAGAACTCCAGCATTCGATCCTTTCTCTGATGGTAAATCCAGGTGAGCATCAGCGCGGTCATAGTCATGGTCACATTCACTGCAAGGCCGTAAGCCACCGCCATCCTGCTTGACTGCTTGAAAGTGAAAAGCATCAGGATGACGCATGCAAAGAGAAACCAGTTTGCAAAGCCGATATAAATCTGCGAGAGGAGCTTATGGGAGGTATGGGTTACCTTGAGACGGGGTATGATATGAGTGTTTATCGCCTGATAGACAATTGAAAATATGGCGCTGATCATCGACTGCGATGCGATAATTGTGGCACATACGGTAAGGATGAGGAAGGGAATATAGAGTATTCCGGACTCTTGAAGGACCATCTCAAAAAGCGCTAATTTTGTACCGGGATGAAGCATCAAGTGGGCACCCTGGCCCAGATAATTCAGGACAAGGCAGGCGAAGACAAAATACCAGGCCTTTTTAATGCTGTTCTTTCCCATGTGGCCCATATCGGCATAAAGGGCTTCGCCTCCGGTGAGGGCGAGTATCACTTCCGAGAGGGCAAGGAACCCGAGCAATTTGTTAGCAATGAAGAAATGAAAGGCGCTGAAGGGGTTTAATGCGTTGAGGATCCGGGGGCAGTGAAAGAGGGAGACCATTCCCGACAGCGCGAGCACAATGAACCACACAAGCATCAAAGGGCTGAAGAGCGTCGATAACCGCTCGATACCCCTGCGTTGAAAAGTGAATAACAGTATCGTGATGATGACGGCAATGACAAGGAGGTGTGATATGGAGATACCCGCCAGTACCGGGATGAGCACGAGGCCCTCCACCGCGCTCAATATGGTGATGGCAGGGGTGATCACCCCATCGCCGATAAGAAAGGAAAGGGCTATGAAGGAGAGAAAGAGCACAATGCTTATCTGCGTCTTTGATTTCACCAGGGGCGTGAGCAGCTGCTGGAGAATGATGGTTCCTCCTTCGCCCCGTATGCTGAGATTCATTGCAAGCCAGGCATACTGCCCATGCACCACGATGATGAGAGACCAGATGATAAGCGAAATGACCCCTATGATATTCTCCTCGGTAGGCTTCATCACGAGAAACACGGCAGTGAGGGTATATATGGGGCTTGTCCCGATATCGCCGAAGACGATGCCGAGAGGCTTCGTTATCTCACAAAAATTTATCCAGAGCCTGGTGCGCATGATTATATTATAGCATAAGGGTCCCACGGAATAATTCAGGCAGCGGCTGCCAGGGACAGGGCCGGCTTCTTTTGTACGCCCCGCATGGGTGCCGGGCCGGGGGTGAGGGAAGCAGAGGAGGGCCTCTCTTTTGATTCATGTAAGAGATCTTGATTATAAGAATTAAGAGTTTTACTGATATTTATTTGCTGATAAGTCTGCTATTATGGGATCAGGAAGCCAGGGAGAGATTATCATGATCTGCCCCGGGAGCAGCAGGCCAGTTGAATGGGATGGCGAAGGAATGAAAAAGAAATTTTCTCCCAGGAAAAGACATGTGATTGTCTTTCTGCTTATTCTGGCAGTCCTGGCATTTGCCTGTACGATCTTCATAGTCAAATCGTGGCTCAAGACCCTGCAGGATCCTCAATTCGTATCTGCGGTAATCTCACGTGCCATTGAATGTCCGGTGAATGTGGAAAAGGTCTCCATAAGCCCGGGCGGAAGGCTGATCCTTACAAATGTCATCATCTATACTCCCGACGCACTCAAGCGGCGTCGTGAGATGCTCACTGCTCCGCTCATCATAGCCTCGTTCAGTCCCTGGAAAATCATGAGGGGAAAGTATGAGAAGAGCCTCACCGCCGCCGAGCTTGGCGACCCCACGCTGCATCTTACCCCCGATACTCTTCAATGGTTACAGAAACGACTGGACAAATTGATGAGATTACTGCCATCAACAAGCATCAAATCAGGAACCCTTGAGCTCTCAGGATTTCCCCTCATATCGCCGCGCCAGTTCAAGAAAATCCGGGGTACCCTGAAGCTGAGATATCCCCAGTGGGAATGTGATCTCAAGGGAACATCGTCAGACCTCCAGGAAAAATGGGGCCTCCAGGGAAAGGGACCCGTATCGGGGAAGCCCCTCATGAAGCTCCGGGGGCAGAATGTGGAGATTGCGGATGTCTTCGGTGATAAAGCTCTGAAAGACCTTCCCCATTTCAAGGGAAAAGCGGATCTTCAGGCAGAGTTCCTGGAGCCTCAAGTGGTGAAGGGAAATGTCAAGGCCGGAAAGCTGATCGCCTCCCTCTTTCCCGCCGACAAAAAATGGAGCCTCACCGATGCCCTCATGGGTGAATGGAATGAGATGAGCATTGCCTTCTCCCGGAAGGGAGAAGCCCCTCTGGAGCTCAGGGGTGAGGCTCTCCACACCCTTCTGGGGAAGGTTTTTTTCCAGGGAAGGATGGGAAAGGGCACCTGGGAGATGGCATCTTCAGCGGAGCGTATATCCTACGCCTCCCTTACCTTCATGGAGCCGGAGCTTCACCTCAGGAAAAAGGGGGAGAGCCTTACGGGCTTCATATCGTCAAAGAAGGGAAAAGCGGATTTTCAGGCGGAGCTCCCGGAGCCTGAAGGGGTGAAGGGAAATGTCAAGGCCGGAAAGCTGATCGCCTCCCTCCTGCGAGCCGACAGAAAGGGGAGCCTCACCGATGCCCTCAAGGGGGGATGGAAAGAGATGAGCATTACCTTATCCCAGAAGGGAGGTGCCCCTCTGGAGTTCAGGGGTAAGACTCTTCACACCCTGCTGGGGAAGATTCTTTTCACGGGAAAGATGGGAAAGAGATCCCGGGAGATGACCTTCTCACTGCGGCAGGTATCCTTCGCCACCCTTACCTTGATGGAGCCGGAGCTCCGCCTCAAGGAAAACGGGGAGAGCCTTACAGGCTCCCTCTCTTCAAAGACGGGAAAAATGGAGGAGTTTCTGCTGGTGGCTCCGCATTTCGCCTTCGAAGCGCATGATGGCCTGGCCTTCACCGGGAACTGCATTATATTCGACAGCAATGCCACGATAAGCGGAAAGTGCTCCGCTGAATCAATGCATTACACGGTAAAAATTCCTTCCTTCAATCTGAAAAACCTGAGCACCTTTAAAATAAGAGAAGATAACCTCTCCGGCGTGGGCTATCTGAAAGCCACAATCATCCAGGGGAATGAGAAGAGCCTGTTCTTCAGCCTGGAGAGCGAAAACCTCTACTGGGCGAAAAAGAAGCTTCCCCGAATCAGCCTCGATGGAGAGCAGAAAAAAGGCATTCTCCTCATTTCCGCCCTCAGTATATTCACCGGCACCAGTCCAATCCTTCTTGAAGGAGCCATCAACATTGAAAAACAGACATGTGCTCTCAATGGCAGGATTGAAGAGGCTTCGCTCCAGGCACTCATCGACATGGCCGGTGGCAAGGCCCCGGATCTGCAGGGAAGGCTGAGCGGCGGGCTCGATATCATGGGGGAGCTGAAAAAGCCTGAATTCCATTTCGAGGGAAGGGTCCTTCAGCTTGTCTACAAGGGCAAGGATATGGGGGATGGCACCCTGAAAGTAAGCGGCACCTCACAGGCCATAAACGGCCGCCTGGACCTTGACAGGCCCCCCGGACTTAGGGCAGGCATTGCGCCGGCCAACGTGGAGATGACGTACTATGTCCTCATCGGGGGAACGGTGAAGGATCCTGTATTCAAGCCGCAGACCACGGGGCCGAGATTAACTGTCAACCCCGGCGGCATCTGGAAATTCTTCCAGAAGCTCATCCCGTGATCCAGCAGCCATATGAAACCATTCCTTCAATTTATCAAAGGAGTGTTTCCAATTTGTCCCTTACCGTCGGCCATACCAATAGTAACCGCCGCCCCCGCCGAACAATAAGATCACCACGACGATGATAAGAATAGTTGTGGTATCCATGTGATTTTCTCCCTTCTTGTTACTTGCCCAGGACCTTTTTGACCTCACCGATCTTTTTCTGAACTTTGCCGGCCAGCTCTTCGCCAGCACCTTCGGCTTCCAACTTGTGATTATCGGTGATCCTTCCGGCGGCCTCTTTGACCTTGCCCTTCAGTTCGTGATAAGTTCCTTCTACATTGTCCTTTGTGCTTGATTTCATGGTATTCCTCCTTCCCTTTCTTTGCGCTGCTCGTCTTTGTGAGTCGCCCGGTGAGCTCAGCGTCTTAAGCCTTCATGGCTTCCAACATTCTATACTTCCTGTCTTGATTATACCTTTTTATTATCCTTGTTCATATGGGAATAAGTCTAATTTAAAAATGAAGTGCAGGAAGCCACTTCATCGACCCGGGGCTTCCCGGGAGCCTGGGCATGATTTCTTAATTGGGCCTCTTTCTGCAAATTTAGACTATTTCTCATATAAATCTGTGAAATGAAAAGATATAATAAAGTAAGGAGCAGATGCCCCATTGCCGCCGGGGAGGAGGCAAGCCATGAAACAGGAATCTGGAAGGGGCCTCACGGGGTGGACTTTATAAAACAGACTTGAGCGAAATCAATGAAACTCAAAGAATGAGAGGACGAAAACAATGCTTATCAAAGCCAAGACACTCAAGGGTTACAAGCTGGACGGCCTCGATGGCGAAATAGGGAAGGTCAAAGAATTCTACTTCGATGACCAGTACTGGGCGATTCGTTATCTGATCGCCGACACAGGAAACTGGCTTACAGGCAGGCAGGTGCTGATCTCCCCGTATGCGCTGCTCTCCGTGATTAAAGAAGAGCACCACATCGGCATCGATTTGACTAAAAAGCAGATTGAGGACAGTCCGCCTCTGGACAGTGACAAGCCCGTCTCGCGACAATTCGAAGAGAGCTACTACGGGTATTATGGGTGGCCGGTGTATTTTGGCGGCCCTTACATGTGGGGAACATATCCCTATATTGTGCGTGACAGTAAACAATGGAAAGAATCCATGCAGGCTAAGGAAATGTGGGATCCCCATCTGCGCAGCACTCATGATGTGAGCGGCCATCATATTCAGGCTACAGACGGCGAGATTGGCCACGTCGAAGATTTTATCATCGATGACGAGGCGTGGGCGATTCGTTATCTTCTGATCGCCACACAGGACTGGTGGCCGGGGAAAAAGGTCCTGGTCTCACCGCAATGGATCGAGCGCATCAGCTGGAGCAAGTCGGCAGTCTTCATCAATCTTCCCCGCGAAACTATCAGGCAGTCACCGGAATACACGGAGGAATCTCTGCCCACGAGGGATTATGAGACCAGGCTGCATCGGCATTATAATCGCCAGGGATACTGGGTCGATGAACCGGATGCCAAGGTGCATTCCCATTGAAGAAGATGCGAGAAAGGCTTTCCTGCGTGCGTGACGTGCTCGACTGTCAGCCCATTTTTATCTCAAAGCCTCTCAGGCTGGGGGCAAATGTTTCCGTGTAAAGGCCTTTCACCCCGCAGGGAGTGTTCCGGGTCGTGACGGAGCAGCCCCCTTTATTCTGCACCCGCTCTCATAGAGCTCGTTCTCGGCGAATAGAGTCTCCATAGAACAATTAATCAAGGCGTCTTCTGGACATCCGGGGAGATTTCTGATACAATTCTTGCAGGTGGGGGAAAACACCGGTTTCCTCTCTTTAAGAATCTGAAGAGACTGTTGCACCAACCTTCTACTTTACTTTTCCCGGAAAGAGCGGTGATTGATGGAGATTCTGAAAGTAGCATCCATGTCGAACTCCAATTCTGTGGCAGGAGCCCTGGCCGGCGTGATAAGAGAGAAAGGCAGCGCCGAGATGCAGGCCGTGGGCGCGGGCGCCATTAACCAGGCGATAAAAGCCATTGCCATCGCCAGGGGCTTTGTGGCGCCCAGCGGGATCGATCTCGTATGTATCCCGGCGTTCAAAGAAATTGACATCAATGGAGAAGTGAGAACAGCGATACGCTTTATCGTTGAGCCCCGGCATAAGCGTGAGCATGCGGGATAAACCCCTTCTTTCTTTCCCCGGTTTCTTTTCTGCATACCGTGGCATTGGCGGAAGCTTCATCGAGGACTTCCTGAGAGTCCCTGAAGAAACGGTGATGGTGAGCACCACCACTACGCCTCTTCCATGCCATGAATAACGCTCAAAGCGCAAAGTTATGCATATTTTTTCAACAGAGGATTTTGCGGTCATTTTCATGTATACTTAATAATTATTTTCATGCGGCGGGAAGCGCGGAGGCGTAGATAAGGGAGGGAGCCTATGAGGGCGCTCGCAAAGAAGATAAGGGAACTGCTGATACTGCAATCGGCCAGCGCCAAGGTGATTGGCGGCTTCGTCCTGACCCTCGTGGCCGGGGGGCTCCTGCTGTGGCTTCCCTTCTCGCACCAGCCCGGGCGGGTGAGCCTGCTTGACGCCCTCTTTACCTCCACTTCAGCCGTCTGCGTCACAGGCCTCGCAGTGGTGGACACGGCCAGGGACTATACCCTGGCCGGGCAGCTCATCATACTGGCCCTGATCCAGCTCGGAGGCATCGGCCTCATGTCCTATGCCGCCATAGCCTTCAAGCTCGTAAAAAAGCGCCTCTCCCTCAACGCCCAGGCCGCTCTTTACGACTCACTGCTGCAGCATGACTTTGCAAGCGAGTTCAGTGAGATATTCTGGAGGCTCGCCAGGATCATGGTGGCCATAGAGCTGCTGGGAGCGGCAGTCCTGTTTCTGGGCCTGCTCCCCGCCCATGAGCCTCTCCATGCCCTCTACTCTTCGATCTTCCATTCCGTGTCTGCCTTCTGCAATGCCGGGTTCTCGATTTACAGCGACAACCTCATGGGGCTCCGGGACAACCACGTTTTCACGGCGACCCTCATGGTGCTCATCATCCTCGGGGGAATAGGTGACCCCGTGCTCCTGGACCTCTGGAAGGTCTTCTGCCGCGAAAGAGGGAAAAAGCAGACCGGCCCGAGCCCATTTACCCTTCATACCCGCGTGGTGGTAAGCACCAGCGCAGTGCTTGTGATAGGCGGCGCAGGCCTCCTGGTGCTTTTCGGCCTCACCCCCGCGGAAAAAAGCTGGGACCATGTCGTGAGCGGGGCGCTCTTCCAGTCAGTCTCGGCCAGGACGGCGGGCTTCAACACAGTGGACCTTGGAAAGCTCTCCCTTCCGTCCCTGATGGTCATGCTCATTCTCATGTTCATCGGCGGCTCGCCGGGATCATGCTGCGGGGGCATCAAGACCACGACATTCACCATCATGATCTCGCAGTTATGGGCGCTTCTCCACGGGAGAAACTGGGCGCGCATCTTCGGCAGGCACATCCCCGGCGATATCACCCGCAGAGCGGCCATGCTGATAGGGATTGCCATTGTATGGAACCTTGCGGGCATGGTGCTGCTCCTTACCACGGAATCGGGAGTCATAGACGGGCAGATGCAGCATGTGATTTTCGAGCAGGTGTCCGCCTATGCCACTGTGGGGCTCTCCACGGGTCTCACGCCGAAGCTGAGCGTGGCCGGCAAGCTCTGGATCATGCTTTCCATGCTTGTGGGGCGGCTGGGCCCCATCACCATCGTGCTGTGGATGTTCACGAGGGAATCCCCCAAGATCCAGTATCCTGAAGGGAGGGTTATGATAGGATGAAGGTGGAACGCAAGGCAATATGCATTGTAGGCCTGGGAAAATTCGGCGAGAGCCTCGCGGTTTCGATGGCCCCTTACTGCGAGGTGCTGGCCATTGACAAAGACATCGACTGCGTGAACGCCCTGTCAGAGACGGTGCAGAGGGCGCTCTGTATCGATGCAAGGGACCACCAGGCCCTCGCGTCAGTGGTATCAAGCGACTTCGACGAGGCGGTGGTGTGCATCGGCGAGCGGATGGAGTCGAGCATACTGTGCACCCTTCATTTGAAGCAGCTCGGCATCAAGACTATCAGGGCCAAGGCGCTCAGCAGGGACCATGCCGAGATTCTCCGCTCCGTGGGGGCAACGCACATCATTTTCCCGGAGAAGGAGACGGCCGAGCGACTGGCGGTGAAGATACTGAACCCCCACAGCATCGACTTCATCCCCTTCTCTGAGGGGTACCTCGCGGCGGAAATTGCCGCTCCCCCGGCCTTTCACGGGAAATCACTCGCCGGTGCTGAAGTCCGGAAAAAATTCAGGATCTTCGTCATCGCGGTGAAGAAAAAGGGGGAACAGGGCTGCCAGTTCCTCCCCGGAGCGGAGCACATCATAGAACAGGGCGATATGCTCACGATCATCGGCCATGAAAAGGACATAGGCCTCCTGCAGGCCGGCGCCGGTGGAGGTGAGGCCCCCCAGGGCGCCCCGTAAAGCTCATTACCAGCCCGGCAGACTCTCATGCCCGGAAAGATGACACAGTAATAAGGAGAATAACCTCAGGAGTGATTTATGCTTGAAGGCAGTGACCATGATGATGGATATGAAGGCATTGACGAATCATTGCGGGAAGAGGTGGACAGGCGTGTGAAGAAAGTCCTGGCCAGGGAGAAACAGGAAAAGAACAGGCTTATGAAAATCGCAAGAAGCGCTGAATTCAAAGAAGAGAAGATCCGGAAGATGCAGGAGCATATGAAAAACAGGATAGCCAGGATCATCCAGTGGGCAAAAGAGCAGAGCAGCTAGAGGCTCCCCCTACTTTTTCAGTATGATCCCCACGCCGCCATGGAGGAACCAGGCCTTGCCGAATTCTTTCCTGTCGTACGCCATGGGCTGGCCTGAGGCATCCTTGCCGGCAGGGTCGTTCACCAGCACTCGGCCTTCCCCGTCAAACCCCGTGACTACCGTGAGGTGCCCCTTCGATGAAGATGCCGGCGCATTCCTGAGTTCGCCCTCACCGTAAGAGATGCTCGCGATAATGGGCTGCCCCTGGGCAATGACCTTCTGGACTTCCTCCCATGTGGAGAAGATCTGCACCCATCCCCGGAGCCCGAGCTGGCAGGCGGCCTGGGGAGGCATCCACCAGGTGCCGTAGATATCGTGCTGCTTGTTGTAGAGCAGCGAGGCAATCTCTGACGTGGGGCGGTTGACGCCCAGGTACTGGAGCACCATGGCGGTGCTGGTGGGACAGCATACTCTCGAGGAAAGGTCCTTTTCTTCATCATGCTGAGAGCGGTAAGGCACCTGGAGAGGCTTCAAGTCAGCCTCCAGGTAGTGCGCAAGCTCGCTGTCAGGGACGGGAGGGTTAATCCTGAAGGCAAGGGCAAAGAGCGTCAGGGCAGGGGAGCTCTCCTTCCCCATGAGCGTCACCCTGTATTGAACCTCCTTGACGGGCTTTGTGAGCTTTATGTTGTCAATATCGGCTTTTGCCCAGGAGCATGGTGCCTCCTGGCCTTTCGGCCCTGCCTTGTCCTTCGGCCCTGCCTGCGAGCCCTTCTCCGATGCAGCGATCACCGGCGCGGCGGAGCCCCCGCTTCCCATGAGGAGCCACGGGGAAAGCTCCCCTTCACCGCTCCTCACTCTCACTTCCACAAGCCATCCCTCATTGCCCGAGCATTTGATATTCCAGGAGGGAATCACCCAGAGCGCCTGCCGCGGCAGTCTGATGACCGGCGACATATAGTATCCCTTATCCTTCCATGAGGGAGCGGTGAGCTTCACCGCAGCCCCCAGCAGGCGGGTCCCCTCAAAGGTGCCTTCCTTGAAAGCCGATGGCCCCTGAAGAAGCACCAGGGAGTCACCAGGTCCCATCCATGGGCGCCAGAGAGGATCGGGGTGCTCGGAAGCCGCCGCGAATGTCGTGGCGAGAGCCATAAGAATAAAGAAACACAGAAAAGATCGTCTCATATGATTTCAAGCCTCCTTGATTTTATAAAATGTCGATGGAACTGTCAGTCCGTGCTCCCCCCTTTTTTACACATCATGGTAAGTTCTCTCCCGGGAGAAAGCCTCCTTCTCAGGATGGATACTCTTCCCGGTTCCCCTCCCCTCCATGGCAAAAGGATAAACCTGCTCAGGGGGAAAAGATCTTACCATGCGAACTCCACTGATGATTCTTCTCCTTCTCTGCATGGCCTTCGCGGGTTCAGCGGCCTCCCTGCCGCTGCAGAACTCATCGAAATCACAGAATCCCCAGGGGTGCATCACCCGGGAAATCCCTCTTCTTGACTGCCGTTTTGTCCTTGAAGCCCGGGGGAACACCAGGTCGCCCCGCTGCATCTTTTTCGTGCCCCACCCCAACGAGAAGAACGGGGCCTCTGCGGCAGGGGACCTGGTGAAAGACTGGGACAGTGCCGCCCTCTATGTGCTCAGGCCCTCAAATCTCTCAGATATTGAGAAAGCCATGGCGCGGGATAAAATCCCCCAGAACAGCCCCGCCGGGAGATACCTTTATTTTTCCTGGAAAGGCCGGTGGTATGCAATTGATCCCAACAGGATCTACACACCGAGAGGGGTTGCAGGAGAGCTGCTGGTCCATGAGAGCCACCGGTGGATGAAAGCGGGGGAGAGGAAAAACAAGGAAGCTGTTCCTGCCCAGGTGACACGGGCGGTAAAAAGTGCCGCAGAGAAAATCATTGCCGCGCTTGGCATTGAGAAGAAAAGCCCCTCCCCTGTGACGATAGTGGCCGTCCATAACAACAGCCCGACGGCTCCCGGGGACCTGGAGTCGTTCAGCTTTCTCTGGTATAAGGCAGGAGGCCCCTGCGAGAAAGAGGTGGAGAGAAGAGAGGGGAGCCCCTGCCTCCACGAAGGCGATCCCGCCCGCTGCGACAACCTCATCCTTGTGAACCGCTTCGAGGATTTCCAGTATCTCCGCAAAGACGGGAGATTCAACGTGCTCCTCATGGCCGCCACTGAAGAAGGCCGGGAGGGCGATGACGGCTCTCTTTCAGTGTATTGCGGGAGCAAGGGGATAAGGTACGTGAACGTGGAGGCCCAGCACATGAACAAGAGCCGGGTGCAGAACGAGGACAGCAGGATTTACCAGCGATCGATGCTGCAGCTTGTGAGGAAGATGGTTGAGGAGGGGGAAAACCAATGAAATCAACACGGAGAGATTTTATCAGGACCGCTGCATTCACGGCGGGGCTCTGCCTCGCAGGAGGAGGGGGCCCGGCAAGAATTGTCTGGGCGGGAAGCAAGGTGACTGTGCCGGGGCCGGCAGGCGCCATGAAGCTCTCATTCCGCCCTTACACTATAGAGCTCAAGCATGCCTTCGTGCTCTCCACAAGTGCCCGCACCTCCACACCCGTCATGCTCACCGAGATAGAGTATGAAGGCCATGTGGGATACGGAGAGGCGTCGATGCCGCCTTACCTTGGGGAGTCTCACCAGTCGGTGGCGGAGTTCCTCCGGAAAGTGGATCTCAGGCAGTTCAAAGATCCCTTTGAGCTCGAGGACATCCTTTCCCGGGTAGATGAGCTGGCGCCCAGGAATACCGCGGCAAAAGCCTCCGTGGACATAGCCCTTCATGATCTGGTGGGAAAGCTCATGGGACAGCCCTTTTACAGGATATGGGGCTACAGCGCCCTCCATGCGCCGTATACCTCTTTCACCATCGGGATTGACACTCCCGAGGTGGTGCGCCAGAAGACGCGGGAGGCCTCTCAGTTCAAAATACTGAAAGTCAAGCTCGGGAGAGACACCGACAGGCAGATGATCGAGACAATCCGCTCGGTGACGCCGGTGCCTCTCTGCGCCGATGTGAACCAGGGATGGAAGGACAGAAATGTGGCGCTGGAGATGTGCCGCTGGCTCAAGGAAAAGAACTGCGTCTTCGTGGAGCAGCCCATGCCCAAAGAGCAGGTCGAGGACCTCGCCTGGCTCACGGAGCGGAGCCCCCTCCCCATAATCGGCGACGAGGGCGTGCAGAGGCTTCCCGACGTCTACAAGGCGAAAGGAGTCTATTCAGGGATCAACATCAAGCTGATGAAAAGCACCGGCATGAGGGAGGCCCGCAAGATGCTCGACGCGGCGAGGGCTATGGGCCTCAAGGTCATGCTGGGATGCATGACGGAGACTTCCTGCGCCATCTCGGCAGCCTCGCAGCTTTCGCCGGCCGTGGACTGGGCCGACCTCGACGGGGCCCTTCTCATCTCCAACGACCCCTTCAAAGGAACAGCAATCAAGGACGGCAGGGTAGTGCTTCAGGACCTCCCGGGAATAGGGGTGACAGAGACGGGAGCAGCTGCACTGAAAAGGTGAGCCCGATGAAGCACAGAGAGACCTTTGAAAAATTTGCGGACCGCTTTGTAAAGCGGGAGTTCCGCAATCGTTTCCTTCATGAAGCGGTGAAGAAGCCGCAGAAACTGCATTCCCGAATCTGCCACGGCATTGAAGAGCTTTTCGAAAAGTCTCTGGCAGGGGGCAGATGCAGCTTCGAACCTTCGGAGCGCTGCCTGGTCCTTTCGGGTGACAAAGGCTTCAGGGAGGCGGAATGGGCCGAAGCCCTGGACCTGATGGGCATGGGAGAAGGTCTGCTGGTAATCGGCCAGGATGGCGACAGGTTTTACGCAGAGTCAGAGGCCTCAAAGGGTATCATCTCCATGGCATACGCAGGCGAAGAAAAAGCTCGCTGAAAACCGGGGACAGACCTCTTGCCATCTACCTCCACACGCTCTCGGGCGGCACCTCATGGAATCGCCGGAACCCGCGTCAGGAGACCCTTTTCATAGACCAGGAAAGGGGTGCCTTCCGAGAGAGAGCCGAAGGTGAAGATGAGGTCAAAGGGCGCCCTGCCCCTCACGGTGAGAGTCCGCAGGCCGTGGAGCAGGTGGAGATGGCAGGCCTCGCAGAGGGTGATGAGGTTCCAGGGGTCATCGGTGCCCCCCTGGGAGCGCCTGATGATATGATGGATGTGGAGGTTTCTGCGGCATCGGCAGCCGGGGGCCTGGCAGCGGAACCGGTCGCGCTTCAGGATTTTATGGTGATGTGATGCTCTGTGGAAATGCCCTTCGGTGGTCAGGTAATCAGCAAGAAGGGCGGCAAGAAATTTCTCTTCCGGGTTGATGAGGCTTTCGGCGCCTTCCGCCGGGGCAAGACGGCCGAGAAAGGCATGGGCCGCCAGGTTCCAGACTTCTTCAAGCTCCCGGGGGAGGAAGAACTTGATTGTCATAGTGCCTCTCCCTGATATTGACAAACTGCCGCTTGAGAGGATATCCACCAGGAAGGTCTCCTCGGGGCTCT
>JAVHLM010000048.1:4652-37805 GCA_031082125.1 Candidatus Eremiobacterota bacterium | reverse complement strand
CACAATACCCCCTCGACCCGCGAGACGGCATTTTCTTCACTCAGGACACAATACTCTCTCGACCCGCGAGACGGCATTTTCTTCACTCAGAACACAATACCCCCTCGACCCGCGAGACGGCATTTTCTTCACTCAGGACACAATACTCTCTCGACCCGCGAGACGGCATTTTCTTCACTCAGAACACAATACCCCCTCGACCCGCGAGAAACTATTCTCTCGACTCGTCGGATAACACTTCCTGATCCCCGGTGAATACCTTTTATTTCTCTTCTCCCCCCGGCTCATACCACGTGAATCTGCCTTACTTTTCCTTGTGCTTCTCAATGTGTTCCTCCACGGCCTTGAGCACGAGCTCCCGCACGGTGCTCTTCTTTCACACTGCCTGAATCCTTAACTGGCGGTGAAACACCTCTTGCCGGCTCAGAAGAAATGGAGTGTCCTGTATTTTTCTTGTTTTTACGGAGCCTGTCAACCTTTACTGCCAGCTCAGGGGATATCGGGTCATTTCCGATAAGCTGCCCTCCCTTTTCCCTGGAATGCTCCTTCTTTTTAATCAATAACCTTATCGCTTCCTCGAGGGCGCCTGTCAATGTGGTATGCTTTTCCCGGGCCCATTCTCTCAGCTCCTCGAGAAGCGCGATGTTGATGCTCGCGGTAAAGGCTTTCTTGTTTCTGCGCGTTTCCCCCCGGGCGCTTCTGCATATGGGACACAGGCATTCCTTCCGGTGATCTTTTATGTGTGATGCCATACTCTCATCCTTTTTGCGATAATATTATCATACGTTAACTTATAATAATACCCTCTATTTGTCAATTATTCAGGCTTTCAACGCGCTGTTTCTTTATGTGTCACCTTGCGCCCTGCAAATTTTTCAGAAGTATGGTAAAATTCAATAGGTCATAGGCTGACGGGGTGACCACATGATGATCCCGCACCTGACCTGGTAAACCGAGAAAAACCTTATCACCGCACCATATTTTTCAATAGGTCACCTTTCTTATCGCCTGACCTATCGGGTGACCCAGTAAACCCTAAAAACCCTTATCACCACGGCTTTCCTTTCAATAGGTCACCCCCCTTACCAAGTGACCTCTCTGAGCGCCTCAACAGGTCATAGGCTGACAGGGTTGACCACACAATGACCCATCGCCTGACCTATTAAATCAAGAAAAACCTCATCACCACCGCATCCTTTTCAATAGGTCACCTTCCCGATCCGCTGACCTATTGGATGACCTGGTAAAATGCAAAAAACTCTATCACCACGCCATCTTTTTCAATAGGTCACCTCTCTGAGCTGCCGATTTGCTCCACCTGCTCGGAGGGTACCATGGAATATCCCCCAATTCTTCCGATTTACAAAGAGCTCTCTGAGTTTGCCCTCTCCATGGTATCGGTCTCAAGGCCGAGCCCCGCCACAACCGGCTTGATATGTGAATACCAGAAGTTCATCAGGTTCCCCTCGAACTGGGCCTATAGGAAACAAGCTGCCTCCTGCTGTCGCAGCATTGCCCCAATGCCATTTTAGCAGGCCTTCTCCGCCTCCATATGTCTTCTCACAAACCCTCGTTTTCGATAACCCTCCCGGTTTTGAGAAAGCCCTCCCATTTCAAGCCCCTCAAAATTCTCGAAACTCTTTCTTGAAATAACTCTCTCAATATGGTACTATAGAGGCGAGTTTCGAGAATGTGATCCGAGATCCGGATCTTCATTTCATTCCCCCCCGCCACAAAGGAGGACAAAAGATGCTCATAGGATATGCCCGCGTCTCCTCGGATGAACAGAGCCTGGACCTGCAGCTCGACGCCTTGCGCAAGGCCGGGTGCAAAAAAATCTTCAAAGACAAGCTGTCGGGGACAAAACAGGATCGGCCTGGTCTTGCCGAGGCCCTTCAGCATCTCCGTACCCGTGATACCCTGGTGATCTGGAAGCTCGACCGCCTGGGCCGAAGCGTCAAGGGCCTCATCGAGCTCATAGGGAGACTTCAGGAAGAAGGGGTGAACTTCCACAGCGTCACCGACGGCATCGACACCACCACGCCTGCGGGAAGATTCTTTTTTCACGTGATGGCCTCTCTTGCCCAGATGGAGCGTGAGCTTTTGATAGAGCGCACCAGAGCAGGTCTTGCCGCAGCAAAGAAGAGAGGCCGTGTGGGGGGGAGAAAGCGGCTTATGACCGCAGGCAAGGTGGAAGCGGCGAAAAAGCTCATGAGCGAGGGTATGCCGCCCCGGGAGATTGCTCAGAATCTCGGCGTCTCTGTTCCCACCCTTTACCGGTGGTGCCCCGCTTCGGAGAGAGCATAAACTCTGTAACGGGTGAATGATATCTGTGAAAGTTTATGCATCGTTTTTCGCGCGTTGCCATTGACTCTTCAGTAGTTCTCATCTATAATGGATGTAGGATAATTGACCTACAAGGAGATGGATTTTATGAAATATGCCACCGTCAGGGACTTCAGGGTCAATGCCTCAAAAGTCATGAAAGAGGCTGAAGATGAAGAAATCGTCGTCACGAGAAGAGGTAAGCCATTTGCCCTTCTTGTTCCTGTTTCCGATGAAAACATCGAAAAGGTCCAAAAAGCCATAAAAGCAGCCAAGCTTTACAATGCGCTGGAGGATCTCTGGGAAGAGGCGAAAGAAAGAGGAACCGACAGGCTTGCCGCGGAGGAGATAGATGCCGAAATCAAAGCATACAGAAAAGAAAAGCGCGCCAAGAGTAGTCATTGACACCAATGTGTTTGTCTCCGGCACTTTGAATCCTGATAACCTCCCGGGAAAAATTCTGTTTTTGATGGCATGTCCCGGCACCTTTGAGCATCTCATCTCACGAGAGATTTTTCTCGAATATTCTGAGGTTATCCGTAGAGCCAAGTTCCGGCTCAGCAATGAAAAAATCGACGCCGCACTTAAGGTTGTCCTTGACACCGCCATAGTGCTCTCACCTGGTCACTCCTTTGTGATAAGCCCTGACCCTGATGATAACAAATTCCTGGAATGTGCTTTCGAGGGGAAAGCGCATTTCCTTGTCACGGGCAATAAAAAACACTTCCCTTTTCCCACGTTCTATGGTACAAAAATAGTGACACCGGAGGAATTCATCGCCCTCATCAAGCCGGATGAAAAATAGGCTCACCGCCCCCTCATTGCCCCATCGGTGCCCATAGCCAAGGGATTTCCGAAGACCCTTCAAATTTCGCCCTATTTTCCCTTGTCCCGGGGTGAAGGTCGCCCCTGCCATGAAAAATCTCTCCAGACCCCCTGCCATGCTCTGAAAATGTCCTCCATGTTCACCCTAATGATCCACTCCCCGGATCACTTCCCCACGCTCCCTCCCCTGGTGACAGTGCCGTCCTGTTGATAAACCGAAGACGGTGAGGTTTATCAACAGGACTTGAACAAGCTCTTTGTCACGGTGCCTCGCCCCTTGCTTGTTCACACTGCCACCAGGGCGACAACAAAGCCTTTACGTGTCTCTGTTAGGCGGCCTCCTCGCCCGCCCCCTTTCCTCTGAGCTCCCGGTGCTCTGCCGGGGGTAGGCTCGTCGGCCGGTTATGTTGGGCTGGGTACTCGGCGTCATGTTGAGGGCCGGCCTTTGCCTCGCTGTTCGGCGTAACGTAAGCCCTGATAGAGGCTCTGCCGCCCCCCCTGCCGCAGTTTCCCCCTTCAGACTACCCCCTCCTTGGCACATCCCCCTTTAAGGTAGAGGGGCATTAATGCTGAAGGGGGAACCAGCTCTCAGGGAGGGCTAAAAATCGGCATTCACCCCGCGGCCCCTTTGCCGATTTTTGCACCGAAACAGCGGGCATGCCGAAGGGGCAAAATACCGGTACAGGCCCCTTCAGCACCAGGCCGGCCCTCAACAGCCCCCGGCGCCTGCCGTACCTGGTCGCCTTCACTTACCTCGGCACCCTGCAACAATCCCTCGACAGAGCCAGGTGCCGAAAGACCTGCTCTTCTGCCTTACGCCGCCTGTGAGCTCAGGTGTGGTCCGGCAGGCCAGACACGCCCGCCATTAACCTGGCTCCGAAAAAGGGCGGCCTAGCCTGCCGGACCCATTTGCAGAATATCAAAAATTCAAGCCTCTCCGTGATTGTGTCGCTATCGTGGTGACTGGACCTGCATATCTTCCAGTCTCTCTGCCTGCTGAGCAAGCACTAGCGACTCCTTTACCAGCTTCAGCCATCCCTTGGGGATCCAGCTCAGCACCTCTCTGAGTTCTCCCTTTTCTCCCATGGCGACGACCATATCCCAGACTGCCAGTGCCTGAGTAATATCGTTGCTCTTTTTTGTCGCCTGGTGCTCCGGCCTTCTTCTGGATATGATGAGCTTATGTATCGCGAACCAGGCGGGGTGGGGTATTTTGACCACAAGATCCCTGTAGCTGACGTCTATCAACCTTTCTTCAAGGAAGTTCAGAAACCTTATAGGCTGGGCATTGATACCGAAGCCAGAAATGACACGGGGGGCCGAGCTCCCCTTTCCCTTTTCGGGAACAAGAAACTCCACAATGAGCTCAGGGCTCTCAAGATTGGTGAATCCGCTCCCTTTAAAGTCCACGAGAAAGCCCAATTTCTCAAGCAGCTCGATGACATTGACCTTGTTCCGTGCATGCCTGAGAAAGCTCACGTCAAATTCAATGTCCCTTGTCCTGAGGGGAGGCAGCACCTCGGATTCTCTGTAGTGATGCCTGTAGAAATGTATGCACCAGCTCCCCACGATTATCATATTCCCGAGAATGCCCGCTTCTTGCAGCGACTTCAACATTTTGTATACAAGCTCAATCTGCTCTGACATTGATGGCCTTCCTCAGATATCTTATCTGCTGATCAAGCTTCTTGACGGCCTTTTTCTGCTCATCCCTTTTTCTGCGCCCCTCTTCATACTCTCTCAGGCGGCTTTCAGAGAGTTTCCCAAGGTATGAATACTTCACCTTCCGCCCCTCTCGAAAGGCCAGATAGTAGTAATCGTGCCCATTGATGTGCTTTTTGCGCAGGCTTCCCCTGGGGAGCGCTCGCAGACTCTCAAGATATCGCTCTCTGATTCTGAGGGAGTTCTCCAATTCCTCAACAAGCACTCCTCTTATGACATCCATACCGCCCACCACTTACCCAACATCTTCCCCTTATTATTATAATTTGTTGGGTAATATTTGTCAAACAATCAAAGTGAGAAACTCTCCCCCGCCTCCATCCTTTTTCCCCTGGCGCACCTGAAGGCCTTTGAAGCAATCTTCCACCGCAACAGAATCGCCGTGAAAATATACCAGGTGGTGAAGCGCTGAAAACTCCACATGGTCTGGCTGGTAAGGTTGTTACTTTGCGGAGGTGGTCTATGGTATGCGTGTCTCCGGATTCACGGACTTTAATTCTCAGCTTTATTTGTCAGAATTTTCCCCCTTTACCGCTATCTCTTTCTTTCTCAACCCATGCCAGACTGTGAATTTCATATCCTGTCTCAAAGGCTGATCCCTCAAGACAGCCTCAAAATCTTTCATCGAAGAAATCTTTGTATCATTAACCTCACTGATTATATTTCCCGGATATATTCCTGCCCTCGCACAGCATCCATCTTTGGCTACGTTATTCACCAGAACGCCATACTTTATGGGCGTATTACACAAATCGGACATTTCCTTTGTGACACTTATCGCAGAAATCCCCGTCAATGGCTCAAAATCTGCCTTTGTACGGTTGTCAATCAAGAATTTTGAAATTTTCAGTGCTTTATCAATAGGGACAAATAATTCGCACGATACAGGTTGGGAAAGATCCGGCTTCTTCCTGTCTGAAACCACGAAAAGTCCGACAACTTCTCCCTTCCTGTTTATCACTGTATCACCGGAAGACCGGTCCCAATTATATTTTCCTGTTGCTATTGCCTCATGCCCTGGTCGAATACCACAAAATGATCTGACTGTAAATCCAAATTTTAAAGGGTGCCCTAAAGCAAAGAAAATCTCGTCAGTCCTCAATCTGCCTGAATTTTCCCAAACAGGAACAGGCAAATCGCCTCTTTCTATTTTCACTACTGCAATACCACTGTGGCATTCTGCACCGATGAGGCTTGCGGTGAGCTCTTCCTTGTCAGACACATTGACCTGAATCCTTTCTGCCCCCGGGATGAGATGGGCAGTGGTGATAATATAGCCGTTCTCAGAAATTATAAGTCCGGTCCCACAACGTATTTCAGAACTTTCAGAATATCTCACAGAAACGCCGACCACACTTTTTTTCACTCTTTTGATCGCTTCAACAGCTTGAAGCTCATAACCAGATACAGCACATTCAACACTTGTAATGGTATTCCACATAATGAAAATAAGGACGGCAATGAAACATTGAGTACCGGTAAAGACATTCTGCTTTGAAATCTTCATTGCACTTCCCGTCACCGATTGCAACCGACATTTCAATAACATTCCTGGCGTCTCTCCCTACCGCCATAATCAGCGCTTTCCACCCCAGTTATCAGGATATTCTCGGGGCAGGAGGATCAGGCATAGCCTTGAGAGGTTTATCTGCTACTTTTATTTTTCACCATAGCCATCTCTTTTTTTGCATAGATACTCTGATGGTTGATTTATCGGGACCTTCGAATCGAGGCTCATGCTGAGAGCTTTCTATGAGCTCCGGGATGCTTACCAACCGGCAGCCTGAAATGGTGGCCTCGGGCGGTAAAAAAATAGGGTGCTCGAAAGCATTCAAGTACTGCCAAGGCACAAATAAATAGCTTTCTACCCTTGTCTCAAGTTCCATATCGACCATGAGAAACCTCTCGGTTCCCCATACCTCACTAAAATCACCTTTCAGCAAAGCATAACTCTCTCCATCGGGAAACTGGCCGGTACTGATATGACTGATGTGGATTTGTATGCCATTGCCGATGGAAAAGGAAGCATTTACAGTAATGGTTCTGAAGAGAATGCCGGATTGATCTTCCCCTGGCAGGAGGCTTTTCAGCCGGAATTCCCACTTAAGAAAGCGTTTATCCTTGTTCCTTATAATAATTTCGAAAGGGACGGCGGGTAATTTACCGTAAACCATAGCAAATGAGCTTCCCGAAATATGTGCACGAGAGATTCTATGGTGGGAGAGCTCCTCACGGTTCTTCTTGATGCGGCACTCATCGAACTCTGCATGCGGATCAGCATGGAACAGCAAAGCAAAGGAATCTTCATGCACTATAAGAGTGTCAAGCGTAATTTGGGAGCCCGTGGTGCCCATTGTCATACAAATCGGGTAAGAACCGGGCTGGACACAGTTTTCTTTCATTTTCTATTCAGCGACCTCCCATATCAAGTGACTCTCTCCATAGGAGTTATTCCTTCGCACCGTGCGCCCTATTTTTTCATAGCGATGACTCCATGCAACCTCAACCACGGTTCAAACCGCTATTCTGTACACATAACCCCCGCATTTTGCAGTGATGTTCTATGAAAATACGATTCAAACCGATATTTCATACATAACCCCTTACCCTACAAGCTGCCCTTTCCCGAGCCATTTGAGGATATAGGCGAGCTGGCCCACATGATACGTCTCATGAAAAGCGAAAAAGCTCAGGGCACCGAGAAAGGTCTTCTCGACAGAAGGAAGCTCCCGCGGCGAGGCACCCTCAAGCTCTGCCGCCGTGAGCTTCTCGAAGCGCTCATAAAGCTCCCGGGTTGCCTCATCCCACACGCTCATTATTTCTTCGATTCCGGGGTACTTGCCCGGCTCATTATCCTTTTCAGCTCCGCGTGCGAAAATATCATCCCATGGCTTTTTCTTGTTCGCTCCCAGCAGATTGAGCAGGAGATACCTCGTGTGGGCCAGATGGCCTGCAATCCAGAGCATGGAATTGGAGCTCTCGCCGGGACTTCTCAGGAGCTCATCCCGTGTAAGACCATTCAGGGACTTACGGTAAAGTCCCTCGGAAAGCGTGAAGATCTGCGCAACAGGCTGCAATCTGCTATCCATTGTTCTTCCTCCTTATAGTTCACTTATTTTGTTGTTTGTTGTTCTCTCAACCACCGGCAGATAATCGCGGTCATATCTGGCCGCCCCTCTCCCTTTTGACTTCTTCTCATATCCATTCCCTCTTGATATTCCTTCATCTTGCAGTGAACCAGTCCTGATGGACCTTCTGCATCACCTTCCCGGACTTGCAACACTTTTACATCACTCTGGTTCTCTCAGCGATGCTTCTACAAAAGCCAGGCCACTCCATTCCAGTGTTAAATTCGTTTTCTCTCATCAATAAAGAGCTTCATTCCCTCCCCAGCGGCCCCACCCTCTTGAACTCCTCCACCTCGTACCGCATCGACGTATATAGATATACCTCCGTCGTCGCGAGGAACTCATGCCCCATCATCTTTTTCAGCGTAAGCGTCCTCATCCCGTTCTCATAGCAGTGCGTCGCGAAGGCGTGTCGCAGGCTGTGTGACGAGAACACCCGCCCCATCGCCTCGTACTTCTTCGCAATCCCGGTGAGCTCGCCAGCCTCCTCGACGATTCTCCTGATCTGCCTTACCGTGAGCCCTATCACCGCATCCTCAAGACCCTTCTTCTGCTCCTCGCCCCACTTCCTGATCAACGCAAAGGTCTCCCCATCGCAACACACATACCGATCCTTGTCACCTTTCCCCGACCTCACGAAGATCGTCCCCTGGTCATAGTTCACATCGCACACCTTCAGGTTTTCGAGCTCCTCACCCCGGAGTCCCGTCGCATAAAGAACCCGGCTTATCAAATTATTCCTGAAAGCCCACTTCCCCTTCGTATAGGCCGTCATCAGTTGCCGGCACTCCTCCCGTGAAAGAGTCGCTGGAAGCTTGTCACCTCGCTCATAGGGCGGACCTTCCCAAAGCTCCCGCAATTCATGCCGTATCTCCTCCAGGGCGCTCCGGTAGCGCCCCGGCCTCTCATCAGTCTCTTCCTTCCGCCTGGGGACCTGGGTCCCCACCTTTTTCCCCGCCATATCCGTCACCTGACCCTTCACAAGCCGCCCCTCTCCTGTCATTTTTGAACCTCGGCGTAACCCCTCAAGAGCACCTAAAACCCCTCTTTGGAGCCTTAAAACGCTCTTTTCAGGCCCTCAGAAGGCCTTCCCCCGGGAAAATGTCTCAGAAGCAGTAGGCTTTTAGGACATTTTTCGAACTCCCTTCACCACGGCTTTCCCACGTTTTTTCACCAGTGCCGCCGCCTTTTTTTGCAGCTTTCCAACACGCTTTCCCCCTTCAGGAATTTTCCCGCCTTCCTCTTCCACGCCACGCACTTTCCACGATGGTGAGGGAAACCGAGGAAAAGCCGCAGGCCCTCCCATCAGAGGCCCGACCACAGAAACAATCTTGTTCAATCCCCCCTGCACCTCATTGAGCCGCTCAGCCATCTTCCCTACATACCGCTCCGTCTTTTTCTCCCGCTCGTCAAGTTCCTTGAATATCAGCCCTAGTTCCCTGACCTCCTTCGCGAGCTCCGCTCCCTGCCCTGGCGCCGGAGAGGGAGCCCCCGAGAGCAGCCCGTCAATGAGCCCTCTTACCACGTCACTCACGTTCTTCCCATGCCCTGCGGCATATTTCTTCAGCTCTTCATAAGTCTCTTCAGGCACCCTCAGTGATATCGTCTGTAACCGGTTTTCTCCCATCATAATGCTCCTTATTACACGGACAAATACATTGTATTACTATATTCAGCAACCGCACCGCCCTGTAATACTCGTAGTACACGCCGGGCAGCATCACATCAGCTATTCCATCAACTCCCCCGATCCTTCACAAGACATTCTAATTCTTCTGCAATTATCTTATTCTCCCTCAACTGAATGGGCACCCTCAGAAGCCTCTCTCCTATACCGGGGTTCTCGGAAAGCACCTCTCTCCGTGCTCCTTCCTTTATGCGTTCCTTCTCTGTAGGGGGCGCCATCTTTTTCCACTCCTCTGTCGTCTGGGCGAAGAGAAAGTCTATTCTGTTCTCACGGTTTTTTTCATAAAAAAACCTTCTAAGGCAAAGCGATGTTGACTTTTTCCCATAAGGCTTTTTTAATTTAAGTGCCAGTTAAATTATGAGATCTTCTGAGTAAAGTCGCCTGCCCAGCAAGTGACTTTATTCATTTATTGCCACCCACAGGCGTTCTTCTGCCTTATGGGCAACAACCCCTCAATATCCGCTCCTTTTGTTCGTTCCCATCTCAACAGCATTCTCTATGAACGCGATAAGATCTTTACCTCTGATTCTCCTGATTCTTCCGGTTTTCAATGAATGCAGCGATCCGCTCTGTATTCTCCTTTGTATAGTAGCTTTGCTTATTTTCAGCAATTTGGCAGCTTCATCCATAGTATAGACTTCAGTTTCTTTTATTTCCACAAGAGCTGCCTCCGTTCATCCGAGTACTCTTATAATATCAAAATAAAGCATTAAGTGTCAATAAGCTGCATAAAGCCGCAAAAAGTGCCCGGCTCTCCTTTCTGTCAGATCCTCATGGGGTGACCTGTTGATGACCCATTGCCTGACCTACTAAACCGATAAAAACCTCATAACCATAGCATTTTTTTCAATAGGTCAGCTCTCCTGTCACCTGACCTATTCACTGACCTATTAAACCACAAAAAATCTCGGCGCGCCGGCATTCTTTCCAATGGGTCACCCCCCCGGCCGCCAGACCCTTTCCAATAGGTCACTAGGTCATGCGCTGAAGGACTGACCGAGTGATGACCAATTGACGGACCTATCAAACCGATAAAAACCTCATAACCACCGCGTTCTTTTCAATAGGTCACCATCCCGATCGCCGGACCCATCAGGTGACCTGGTAAACGACAAGAAACCTCATCATCACGCCTTCCATTCCAATAGGTCACCCCCCTGCCAGATGACCGATCAGAACACCTCAATAGGTCATACCCTGACAGGGTGACCAAACAGCGACCAATCAACCTGACCGAATAGACTACAAAAAACCCCACCACCACCGGATCCTTTTCAATAGGTCACCCCCCTGCCAGATGACCGATCAAGTGACCCAGTAAAGTGCAAAAAACCTCATCACCACGCCTTCCATTCCAATAGGTCACCCCCCTGCCGCCAGATGACCGATCTGAACACCCACTAGGTCATGCGTTGATCAAGGTGACCAAAAAGTGACCTAGTGACTGACCTACTAAAAAGAAAAAAACGCGATAACCACCGCGTTCCTCTCAATAGGTCACCTGACCGATTCACTGACCCATCAGGTGACCTGTTTAACTGCAAAAAACCCTATTACCCCGGCCTTCCTTCTAATTGGTCACCCCATGAAGCAGCTGACCCATTAACCCCGGTCGCCTGAAACCTGCCCCTTCAGCGTGATCCCACGGCCAGGTGCTGCCCGGCAAACTCCTTCATCGCCCCCGTCACGGCCTTCACCTTCTCCGCGGTGAGCTCGGGGCACATGGGAAGAGAGAGCACCTCGTCCTGGGCCTTCTCCGCCTCAGGCATATCCCCCTTATGATAACCAAGCCCCTTGTAAACCTCCTGGAGATGGAGGCACAGAGGGTAATAGATCATCGAAGGAATTCCCTTCTCCTTGAGGAAGGCTGCAAGCTCTTCGCGTTTCGGCGTCCTTATCGTATACTGATGATAGACGTGATGGGCCCCCGCCGCCACCTTGGGCGTCACATAAGGCGTTCCCTCAAGCTCGCTGTCATAGAGGGCCGCTGAGGCACGCCGCCGCCCGTTCCACTCCTCGAGGTGGCGGAGCTTCACGCGCAGGATCGCCGCCTGGAGGGTGTCGAGGCGGCTGTTGAACCCTACAATATGGTGAAAGTACTTCTTCTTGCTCCCGTGGACCCTGATGGCCTTCGCCTTCTCGGCAACATCATCGCGGTTGGTGACAATCATCCCCCCGTCGCCGTAGCCTCCCAGGTTCTTGCTCGGGAAAAACGAAAGGCAGCCCGCGTCGCCGAGCGACCCCGTCTTCCTCCCCTTCCATGCCGCTCCCATGGACTGGGCGCAGTCCTCGATGACGGCGAGGCCGTGCTCTTTCGCAAGGGCCAGGATCTCGTCCATCGCCGCCGGCTGCCCGTAAAGGTGCACCGGAATAATGGCCCTGGTCCGCTTCGTAATCTTCTTCCTGATATCCTCGACTGAAATATTATACGTCCTCTCGTCTATATCGGCAAAGACCGGCACGGCCCCCACGAGAGAGACCACTTCAGAGGTGGCGATGAACGTGAAGGTCGGCACGATGACCTCCATCTCGTCGCCGCAGATGCCGCAGGCCATGAGGGCGATGTGGAGCGCCTCCGTCCCCGAGCCCACCCCTATGGCATAGCGCACCCCCAGGTACTCCGCTACTTCCTTCTCAAGGGCGCCCACGTCGGGCCCCATGATAAAGTGCGATCCCTCGAGGACTGAAGAGATGGCCTCGTCTATCTCCCCCTTGATCGCGTGATACTGCCCCTTCAGGTCAACCATCGAAATGTTCATCTTTTCCTCCTTGCGGTGCGGCAATGTAGTTCTCGTGCAAATTATTTTCCATGACTCTTTTCAAGGCGCCCCTGAAAGGACTTCCTCAAAGCCTACAGGATAAAAACCTTGGGGTTGCCCCTCTGGCCCGTGGCGTTCCTCGTGTCCACGACGGCGCGGGCTTTCTCCACCACGTGCCCGTAGTCATAATACGAATGGTCTGTTGCGACGATGACGCAGTCGTAGCCGCCGGGGTCCTTCCAGGGCACCGAGTGCTTTGTCCCGCTCTTCACCTTGATCCGGGGGATAAACTCGTCATTGTACTCCACCAGGGCACCCCGCTCCTCAAGCAGATTGATAATCTTCAGGGACGGCGACTCGCGGTGATCATCAATATCCTTCTTGTAGGCGGCTCCCAGGAGCAGGATCTTCGCCCCCTTCATTACTTTTCCCTTGGATGCGAGGGCGTCAATGGTCATCAGCACGATGTGGTAAGGCATCTGATCGTTGATTTCGCCGGCAAGCTCAATGAACTTAGTGTGAAAGTCATACTCCCTGGCCTTCCATGTGAGATAGAAGGGGTCGATGGGGATGCAGTGGCCGCCGAGGCCAGGCCCCGGCTGGAAGGCCATGAAGCCGAAAGGCTTCGTCGAGGCCTTCTCGATGACCTCCCAGATATCGATGCCCATCTTCTTACAGAGCAGCGCCATTTCATTCACCAGGGCGATGTTGACGCATCTGAAAATATTTTCGAGAAGCTTCACCATCTCGGCTTCCTTCGGCGACTTCGTCGTGTGGACCACCTCGATGATCTGCTCATAGAGGAGTTTGGTGAGCTCCGTGCACGCCGCCGAAACGCCGCCGATGATCTTAGGCGTATTGTACGTGTTATAAGTGGGATTCCCCGGGTCCACACGCTCCGGTGAGAAGGCGAGGAAAAAATCCTTCCCCACAGTGAGTCCCGTAGAGGCAAGCCTTGGGAGGATGACCTCCTCGGTGGTGCCCGGGTACGTGGTGCTCTCAAGCACCACGAGGTGCCCCGGACGAAGATATTTCTTGATCTGCTCCGTCACGGCCACCACATAAGAGATGTCAGGCTCCTTGTGCTTGGTGAGCGGTGTGGGGACACAGATGGTGATTATATCGCTCTTCCGGAGCACGCCATAATCAGTGGTGGCCTTGAGGTTCCCCGCCGCCACAGGCTCCTTGAGGTCCTCCTCGGGCGTGATATAGTTGACGCCCTCGGAGAGAAGCTTCACCTTCTCGGCGTTGTCGTCGATGGCCGTGACCTTGAACCCCTTGCGGGCATAGCCGAGCGCCAGGGGGAGGCCCACGTAGCCCGCGCCGATGACGCTCACCACGGCCTCCTTGGAAGCGATCTTTCTCTTCAACTCTTCAATAAGGGTCGTGTCGGTGCCTTGCATGACGATACTCCTTGCGCTTTTCTGAAATAGAAAAAGAGTATTCTCCCCGGCGCCCTTCTTTCCTCCGGAAAACAAGGACAGTTTGCTAATATTTACAAAATTAAAAACTCGGAAAGGGTTTCATTAAAACCTTCCGGGAAGCGCCGCCGCTCCCCATGCACGCAAGGAGGAAAGGATGAGCAATGGGCGAATTCTCTCCACTCGTGCGGGGCGTGGGCATCAAGCGTCACCTTTGCACGTCCCCCGTGAATGCCCCTTCCAGGAGGTGCTCCCGTGAAAATCGTTTCCATCGTAGGCGCCCGCCCCCAGTTTGTGAAGGTCGCCGCCGTGAGCCGCGCCCTCCAGGGGCATTTCCAGGATATCCTGGTCCACACGGGCCAGCACTATGATCACGGCATGTCGGCCATCTTCTTCGAGGAGCTCGGCATCGCCGCGCCGCAGTATCATCTCGGCATCGGCTCCGGCACCCATGGGAGCCAGACAGGCCAGATGCTCGCCGCCATCGAGGAAGTCCTCTTAAAGGAAAACCCCGGTGCCGTCATCGTTTATGGCGACACCAACTCCACTCTTGCGGGAGCCCTCGCGGCCGTGAAGCTCCATATCCCCCTCGCCCACGTGGAAGCAGGTCTCAGGAGCTTCAATAAGAAAATGCCCGAAGAGGTGAACCGCCGCCTCACCGACCACGCATCGGACCTTCTCTTCTGTCCCACGGTGACGGCTGTCGAGAACCTCGCCCATGAAGGCATTGAAAAAGGCGTCCATCTCACCGGCGACGTGATGTATGACGCCCTTCTCTACCATTCCCGCCCGGGGAGGGAGCGCTCCGCCATCCTCAAGACCCTCTCCCTGGCCCCCAAAGCGTACCTTCTCGCCACGATCCACCGTGCCGAGAACACCGACGACCCCGGGCGCCTCGGGGCTCTCATCGAAGCCCTCGCAAAAGCCGGTGAGCGCCTCGTGCTCCCCCTGCATCCCCGCACGAGGGAGACCCTCAAAGGTACCCCTCGTGCGAAGCGCCTCGAAGAAGCGCCCCACATTACCGTCACCGAGCCCCTCGGCTACCTTGACATGCTCGCCCTCGAGCGCCACGCCCGCCTTATCCTCACCGACTCGGGAGGCGTGCAGAAAGAGGCATACCTCTTCGGAGTCCCCTGCATCACCTTGAGAGACGAGACCGAGTGGGTAGAGACGGTGGCATCGGGCGCCAACGTCCTCACGGGCGCCGACACGGAAAAAATCCTCGCCGCCCTCGGAACCCACCGCGCCGGCGCGGGAGCTTTCCCTCCCGTTTATGGCGACGGGAGGGCCTCGGAAAAAATCGCCGCCCTTATGGCGGGCATTCACGGGGAGGCGCCCTGAGCGCCTCATCGCCACCCCCGGCCGCCGCTTGCAGCGAGACGAGATATTCCACGAGAGCGAGGCCAATGAAGAGCGTGAGCATCATGCGGCAGCTGTTGAATCCCCCCTCTACCAGGTTCATAAAAAGAAACCCAAGGAAGCTCACTGCGAGCGCTTTTCCCATGTGCCCCTCTTCCCCTTCCGCCGACCTGATGATGGCCGCCACCTTCTTCCCCGTGCTCACGGCAAGCCACCCGAAAAGCACCAGGCCTGGTATCCCCAGGAACGAGAGGACCTGGAGCACCACGTTGTGGGGATGCTCATAGAAAAACATGTCGCTCCCGAAGCGCCCGGCGCCAAGGGCACGGAACGTGTCGGGTGAGAAGCCCACGCCCAGCAGGAGATGCTCTTTCGTAAAATCCCATGTCATGTCCCAGATACGCGTCCTTGTAATCAAATACGGATCATCACCCAGGGAGAGGAGCCCCACGAAGCGCTGGTGAGTCACCGGGAAAGCGAGGAAGAAGACCACGACGAGCACGAGGGCCCCGGCGCCGATGAGGCGCGTCTGCTTCGACGCAAAACTCCCGATGAGGAGCACTATCACAAGGACGAGCGTCACAAGCCCCACGCGGGAGCCGCAGAGCACCACGCCCATGATCGTGAGCACCAGGGCAATGCCGTAAAAAGACATTCTCCCCTTGTCATCGATGAGGCGCGCCACGATAAGGGGTATCATAAACAACAGATTCATCGCGATGAGGGTGTGTTGCTCGAAAGGCGAGTCAAGCTCGCCCATCGAGAGGAGGTGGCCCGGCGAATCAATGAGCCCCCTGGCCACGATGAGGAGGGGGCCAAGGCAGAACACCGGCAGGAGCTTCCCCCAGAGAAAGCCCCGGTCCTCTTCCATGAGGGCCCGCGCCATAAGCAGGGCAAGAAACCCCGGCACGATCATATTCACGAAAAACCAGAAATCGTACCCGCGGCTCCACAGGATCGAGAGCCCTGCATAGCCGCAGAATGCGGCTAGGGGCCCGAGCCCTTTCGTGGAAAGGGCTCTCCGCTTCTTAAAGGCCGTCATGAAGCAGAAGACGAGAAAAAGAGGGATCATGACGTTCCGCGCCGTGCCGCCCAGCGTGAAGGTTATCTGTGAGGAGAGGTGCACCGCGACCCGCCCCCAGTCGATGACCGCAATCCCTATGAGAAAGGCGATGCCTAATTTCCTCATGGCGGTCATCGTTTCGCCCCTCTGCGCCTCCCGGGTGGCACCCTCCATTGAGAGGGAAGTCATATCGCTCATTTTCAGAATCCCCTGTGCTCCCTGTCGTTTCTCTCCCCTTCAGAGTATTCTCCCCGCCTTCCCTTTTCCCCTCAGAGGGAAGGGTAAGGACCGCCGCGAATTCCCCTCTTCTTATGAAAATCGTCTTTCTCACGCCCGACACCATCGTTGACCGCCGCATCGTGCTTGAAGCCCGGAGCCTCGTGGCGCGGGGCCATGAGGCGGTCATCCTTGCCGATCTGGGCGCCGGCCGCCCGGAAGACCCGTCGTACCCCGGCATCGCCATAAAGAACGTCCTTGCCGGCGTGGCGTCGGGCCTTCCCGCCCTCAAGGACCCCCTCAAGAAGGCTCTGGGCTCCTTTCCCTTCCTCAGGAAGACCCTCCGGAAGACTTACTACACCCTCTTCCACGCGGCGCAGCTCCTGAAGCGGCCCGAGGAGCTGAGGGTCCACCCCTATGACGCCTCTTACTGCGAGAAAGCCCTTATTGAGGAGGCCCACCTGTACGTGGCATGCGATCTCCCCATGCTTCCCCCTGCCTGGCGCGCCGCAGTGCAGCGCGGCGTCCCTCTCGTGTATGACGCCCACGAGTTCTATACAGGCCAGACGATCCTCTCGCCCCTTGAGGCCCTCGCCGCCGGGAAGGCCGAGAAGGCCCTCATCACCAAGGCCCGTAAGGTTATCACCGTCAACGAGTCCCTCGCCTCTCTCTTCGCCGAGCGCTACCGGATAGAAAAACCCTCCGTCATATACAACTGCACCGACCCGCCAGGGGGCTTCGATGCCGCAACGCGCTACGACCTTCTCAGGGAAAAGCTCTCCCTCTCTCCCGGGGCAAAGATCCTTCTCTTCCAGGGGGGATTTCTCCCCGGGCGCAACCTCGAAAACCTCGTAAAAAGCGCCGCCCTTTTCCACGGGGACATCCACCTGGTGCTGCTGGGATTCGGCGACTACGGCGCGTCCCTCAAAAGCCTCGCGGAGCGCCATGGGCAGGGCAGAGTCCATTTCCTTGAGGCCGTGAGCCAGCATGAGCTTCTCTCCCATTCGGCCTCGGCGTCTCTCGGCATCATCCCCTATGAGCCCATCGATCTCAACACGCGCTTCTGCACGCCCAACAAGCTTTTCGAGTTTCTCCAGGCCGGCCTTCCCGTCCTCGCCGAGAGGCGCCTCGAGGAGCTGAAAAAATTCATCGACCGCGAGGGCACCGGCTTTCTTGCCGATCTCTCCACTGCAGGCGCCATCGCCTCTGCCGTCAACGATCTCCTCTGCCGGGACGGGGCCCTCACCTCTGCGCGGGAATCGTGCCTGAGGGCCGCACCCCGGTACACATGGGATCATGAAGGCCGGCGCTTTACCGCCCTTATCGAAGAAGCCCTCACCTCACCGCCGTCATAGCCGGCCCCCCCCCGCCTTCCGGCCCAGGAGCATTGAAAATCCCGGGACGGTGAGGAAGGCCGCGGTGGCATACCTTCAGAATATCCTGAGGCCCGCCACTTTCTTCCACCAGGGCCGCTTCATCTCCTGGAGCTGCGTCGCGGCGTGGTGCCATTCATCGCGGAGGCGCGCCTTGGCCTCTTCCTCCTCGCGCAGCTTCTCGCGAAGCTGCATGATCGACTTTTCCCACTGCGCCTTGAGCTCGGCCCTCACACGGCCCTCCTCGAGGAAGACCTCCTTGATCCGCTCCTCGAGCTCAACGACGAGGGCGTCGCCCTGCCTTGCCTTGTCGGCAAGCATCTCTTCGCGGGCCTTGATGCTCCTGAGGCGCTCCTTCTCCTCGGCAAGCCTCAGCTCCAGGTCGCTGATGAGCGCCGTCTTTTTTGTCGCCTCCTCGTCAAGGGCCGCCCTGAGCTCGGCGATATCCTGAGACGTCTTCTCGGTGCTCCCCTTCTCGGCAGAGAGGGCCGCCTCGAGAGCCGCCTTCTCCTCCCTGAGGCTCTGCACCTCCCGCTCCCTCACCTTCATGACCTGCGTCACCTCTTCGGCAGGGGCAGGCAGGCACTTGAGCTTGTCCCTGAGCGCCACGTTCTCTTCCCTGATGGCCTCGATCCGCTCGTGGAGCTCCCTGTTCTCCTGGGAGAGCCTGCCGGCGATAAAGAGGGCCTGCTGCTCCACAGGCTTCATGAGCTGCATGGATCGGGACTCCATCACCTCCTCAAGAAGGCTCTTGAGCTCCTCCCTCGTCACGGGCTGCTCCTCTTTTCTCCTGCCGCCGCCCACGTCAATATTTTCAAGCTCTTCAAGCTCCTCCTGCGAAATCGTCACAATGTGGGACACCATAGGTCCACCTCCTGAAAAAAAATAGGAATCACGGGCCAGAATAGTCTAGCCGTGATTCCCGCACCGAGACATTCTCCCTTTCCCTAAAAACTCCTTCTCTCTCCCGGGTGCATCAGCTGCCGACCCGTCCTCAGAAGTGCCGCAGGCACTTCTGCGCCCCTCACGATGAGCGCCGCGCTTTCGAAGCCTCGCCGGGCCGCCTCCTCCCCGGCGACGGGCGCGAGAGCCTCGAGGCCTGCCGCACCGGCGAGGGGAACGCGGAGCACCGTGAGCACCAGGGGCGCCATGGCCCCGGAGCCAAGCCGCGCCTTCACAAGCCAGTCCCCCTTTTCCATGTCCTTCGCTACTTCCTCAAGCTCCATAGCGTCCTCCCTTGCCTCCCGCTCCCCGGGCACGGCCGCGCCTGTCGTCCCCCCGTCAAGCACGGAGAGGGCCTCCCGGGCCCTGCCGCACGCCAGCAGCGCCTTCACATAGTTCATTTTCGCGCCAGGCCCGTCGCTCCTCACCTCATAGGCGCTCCTGTACCACTCCAGGGCTTTCCCCTGGTCCCCCGCCTTCCGGCACAGATCGCCCGCCAGCGCGAAGTAGTGATATTCCTGGGGATTCCGGGCGGCAAGTTTCTCCGCCCTTGCAAGCGCCCCGCGCATGTCGGCGGCCGCGATCAGATTATTCACATACATCAGATTAAGCTGCACGTGGCGGGGCATCCTCGAGAGCCCCTCCTCAAGAACGCGCCGCGCCATCCCCGGGACGGAGTCCGCCGTCATCTCGTTGAACTTCTCGTAGAAATAGGCTGAGAGCCCGCCCTGGGCCGGGCCTCCCCGCATGGCAGGGAGGAGCTCTTCCTTCTGGGCATAGAGATCGCCCACATTCTGATCCACGGTTTCCATGTAAAGGCTCTTCGGCGCCGAGAACTCAAGAAAGGGATACTCATCGCAATTTATCCTTGCCGCCCGGTAGGCCTCGCTGAGCTCCCCGCCCCCCAGCACGAAGTGGGCGAGGAGGGCATCGGGGCTCTTGATGCCGATGCCGCCGAGAGAGGCCCTGAAGGCCTCCGACGAGGCGAAAAGGGCGGCGTAGCCGTCATAATCAAAGACAAGAGGCTGCTTCCCCGCGATGAGGAGAAAATCGCTCCTGGTGCCCCGCCACACCGCCGTGTGGGGAAAGACCGACCCGAGCGTCGCGACGATCATCCTGAAATCGGCAGGGTCCATGTAATAGGCGTGGATCCACGCGCAGAGCACCCCGTCGGCGGTGAGCTTCCGCCGGCACACCTCGAAGAAGTCCTTCGAAAAAAGGTTCGCCACGCCGGCAATCCATGGATTCGAAGGCTCCGACACGATAACATCATACTCTCTTTCTGACGCCATGAGGCTGTTTCTCCCGTCGGCGACCACCACGGCGCTCCGGGGGTCCTCGAGGGGATGCCTCACGTAAGGGGCGAAATAGCGATGGGCCTCGATGACGGCAGGCTCTATCTCGGCGCAGGTCACTTCCTTTACCGAGGGGATGTCCAGGAGGGCCCGCATGGTCATGCCGCTCCCCAGGCCGATCACGAAGGCGCGCTCCGGGGCGCGGTGGTAAAAGGCGGGAAGGTAGCCGAGGAGCACCTGCGTCGCCATGTCGCCCCTCGTGCTCGCGTCGGTCTTCCCGTTGACGCGCAGGAAAAGCTGCCGGTCAATCTTGTATACCGACACGGTGGAGCTGATGCCGTCGCGCTGAAAGACCACATACTGCCTCTCGCATGTGTTGAAATCAACTTTTCCCTGCCCGTAGAAGCGCGCATAGACTGAAGGGGCGCTGCTCATCACCGCCTCGTTCCAGGGGGGGATGAGCGCTGCCGCCGGAAAGGCGGCAAGCGCCGCGATGCAGGCCGCCACCCTCAGCATCGTCCTCTTCTCGTAGGCCCAGAGCACCGCGAGCCCCCCCACGACGTTGATAAGCACGGCCGTCACAAGGCTCTTCTGTATCCCCGCCCCGGGAATAAGAAGGAACCCGGCGCAGAAGGCCCCTATGATGCACCCCAGGGTGTTGATGGCATAGATGGTGCCGATGCTCCTCCCGAGCGACGAGAGGTGCCTCGTCGTGAGCTTCCCCGCCAGCGGAAAGGCGATCCCCATGAGGGTCGTGGGGACGATCATCACGAAAAAGCAGAGCATGAAGTCGGCGGCGCACAGAAGCGCATATGAACGCTCCACCAGGGGAAATACCTTTAAAAACAGGAGGGGGAGGGCGCCAAGGAGAGGGATGGTGACGGCGCTCGCCACGCCGATGGCGGCCTCTGTCCACCCGAAAGATCTGAAGCTGAAGGCCCGACGGGCGGCAAG
Source organism: Candidatus Eremiobacterota bacterium (assembly GCA_031082125.1). Lineage (NCBI taxonomy): Bacteria > Bacillati > Vulcanimicrobiota > Vulcanimicrobiota bacterium. The sequence continues at coordinate 16,736 of JAVHLM010000048.1, read as the reverse complement.
CCTGCTGAAGATGAGGCTCCCCAGGGCGATGCCCGAGAGAAAAGTGGCGAGCATCGTCGAGAAGGCATAGGTGGTGCTCCCTATGGCAAGCGAGATGGCCCTGGTCCAGGCCACCTCATAGACCATCGACGCGAACCCCGCCGCCGCGAAGACTCCTATGAAAAGCCACGACCGCCACGCACCTCGGGGCTCCCCGCCCTCTCCGGGAAGGGCTTCCCCTCCCGCCTCATCGAGGCTCCCTGGCGCCGCCGCCACGCCGCCACGCACCCCGTCCTCGCCCGAAGACCCGATACCCCTTCTTCCGCTCACCGTCACGAAGGCCCCGATCCCGATATTCACCGTCGCCGCCGCCATGAGCGTGGCCGTCGTACCCACTGCAGGAATCAGGAAAAACCCCGCCGCCACCGTCCCCGCCACCGCTCCCGCCGTGTTGATGAAATAAAGAAAGCCCAGCCCCTTCCCCACTTCCCCCTCTCTCCTGATGAAAAACCGCGCGAGCAGCGGAAGAGTCCCCCCCATCAGGCACGTGGGAAAGAGGAGCACCACGAGGCACAGGCCAAAACGGAGCATGCTGAGGGCAAAGAAGGGAAGGCCGGCGTACTTCAGGTAAACGGCCTCCACGCCCTTGAAAAGCAACGGCGTGAAGAGGCAGTAGACTCCCACCAGGACCTCGATGGCCCCGTAAGCCGCCAGCGCCGGCGAGGCGCTCCCCCTTCCCACTGCCTTTCTCAGCACCTCCTCCCTGTCGGCCCACCTCCCTATAAGGGCGCTCCCCAGGGCGAGCCCCCCCAGGAAAGCCGTGATGACCGTGCTCACCGCAAAGGTCGTGTGGCCGAAGATGAGGGAGAGCGTCCGTGTCCAGAGGACCTGGTAGATGAGGCCGCACATCCCCGAGAAAAAAAAGCACGAGGTGACGAGGAACAGCACCTCTCTCTCTGTTCGCGCCGCGCGATGTCCCATATCCCTTGTTTCTGTGGCGCCCTCCTCTTTCCTTCCCCCTTCCGGGCCCCTCTGTTTAACTTTTTCAACCCGGCGGTCATCAAGACAGACAGAATCTTGCCGTCTCTCAATATCTAAGCCTGACTGATGTGGAAAATGAATACCGGGATGCTCAATAGAAAGCGGCAAAGAGCTTCTTTGCCGCCACGCCAAGCTTCTTGAAAAACTCGTCGATGATCTTGTGCGACTCCAGGGGGACGAGAATACACCCTCTGGTGAGCTTCTCGCCTCCCGCCTTCCCGAGCAGGCCGGGATAGGTTTTCCCACGGGCCCTATAGCCGTAAAGAGTCCTGAATAGATTGATGCGCTTGTTATAGGTGGGCGCAGTGTCCCAGAAGAAAAGCACCCCGGTCTTCCCCTGCGCATCGGAAGAGGCATACTTGCCATAGAGCACGATGCCGTCAGCCACAAGGGCAGGGTAGAGGCTTTTCCAGACATCGGCGTTTCCCACATGGCAGCTGAAGTGTTGAGTAGAGCCTTTGAGCTTCCAGTAATCGCGGTATTTTACCGATGCATAGAAGTCCTCGGCATACCGCTCAATCTCACTCTCCAGGGCAGACAGCTCGCCGGAGGCCTCAAAAAAGATATCAATATCGCTCTTTTTCCTGAGCTCCCCTCTCGCGCCCGATCCGAAAAGAATCACCGCTCTTATGGCCTCGATGCGCTCCGGCTCCAGGTGCTCAAGCACAAAGGACACAAAATCCATGGCATAGGGAACTGCGCTGCTATATCTCATCAAGCCCCACCTCCCTGAAAAGCTCCTTAAGGGCGTTGAACTGCTCAAGCTGATCTCTCAGGCGCGAAGCCTCCACTTTCTTGCCATAGCAGAAATCATTGCGGTTCTTCTCAATGTTATAGACGAGCTCAAGAATCTCCGCCTTCCGGGGAAAATCCTGCGGGATCTTTTCAGCGAGCCGCTTTTTTGACTTCAGCCATTCATGGTGAACGCGCGCGCTCACATGGAGGAGCCTGCTCTTATGGAGGTAAAGTTCAAGCATTTCCGCCGCGCCGAGGGAGGTGAGAAAGCCTATAGCGCGCTGGTGGTTTTCTGCTCCTTTATCAACGCAGAGATCTATCGTTGAGAATGCTTCTCTCAGGGATTCAAGATGAGCTTCGATGTTCATTGTATCAGGCCTTTCCTCTTGTTGCTGTAACCTCTGTTACCACAATATTGTAACACAAGTTACAACGACATACAAGGGAAAGGAAACAAATCCTGATTTGAGCACAAAACCAGGCTTCTGTCGTCTAATACTCTTTTAGCAAAGAGATTCTGCAATAACAGAACCACTTGAAATCAATAAAGGTGGGGCTTTAAAGCTTTCCTTAAAAATTCCCACCAGGTGGGTGAGAACCCCATAAAAAACCCCACCTCGTGGGCTGATTTTTCCAGGAGAGCTCGCACCTCTTCACTGACCCCTGGAAAAGCCCGCCACACGGGCAAAATACCCCCTCTCTGCAGAAAATTTTCCAAAACCCATTGCCAGAACGCTCCCCCTCTGGTAAAATTGGTGAAAGGCCGGGAAGCGATCCCCGCACCATACACACAAGCCATGCGCATCTTGCCTGACACCTTCCGCGCCGCTCCCTGTGGCCTCACCCCGCATAAGGCTGCAAAGCCGCAAGGTGGAACATACTTACGAAAATGGAGCGCCACACCATGAAAAAGTCAGGTCCCTCGCCCACCCCAAAGCCCCAGAAGAAAGGACGTGCTGAAACCCCCACCACTTCCCCGGTGGGAGTAGCCCATCTCGCCCTCGAGGAGAAGATATCCCTGCTGAAAGAGACCGACATCTTCTGCGGCTTCTCAGAGCGCGAGCTGAAAGAGCTCTGCGCCCTCATCGAAATGAAGCACTATCCCCGCGGCTTCACCCTCTTCGAGGAAGGCTCCGCAGGAGGCGAGATGTTCATCGTCATCACCGGCTCCGTGGCGATCTCGACGGACTCACCGTCCTTTGGAAGAGTCATCCACGTCGAGCTCAAAAAGAACAATTTCTTCGGGGAGATGTCCCTTCTTGACGACCGGCCGCGCTCGGCGCGGGCCGTGATGCTCAAGGAAGGCCTCCTCATCAGCATCAACAAGCAGAATTTTCGCAGGCTCATCAAAAAGTTTCCGCAGTTCTCCATCAACCTGATGAGCACCCTCTGCGAGCGCCTCAGAAAGGCCAACGGGCTCCTCTCGCAGCTTGGAGAGCACCTTGCCCGGACCTGAGGCAGGAGAAAATATTTTCTCCTGCCAAAGATCTCTCCCCGGAAAGCAGGATCTTTTCCAGATCCACTGAATACCTACTATGCGGGAACACGGCTGGATACCACATCTAGCGCGTGTTTCTATTTTTTTTAAAAGGTCCGCCGAGACGGAGGTGCCATTCAGATGAGAGATAACGGGCAATCACAGGGTCCCTGGGTGACCATTCAGGAAGCGAGCCGGCTCACGGGGAAAAGCGAAAATGCAATCGGCCTTATGGTCAAGAGAAAGCGCCTTGACCAGGTGAAGAAAGCGAACGGGACAGGGAGGGGAAAATGGCTTATCCACAGGGATGCGCTTGAAAAGATCCTGGCATGCGACCTCATGCCCCCCTGCGACGAAGACGATCCGTGCACCCGGGAAGAACAGGGCTCTCTGGACGAATCAGAAGCGCCGAGGACGGCGCGCCCCATGAGCCCCTGCGAGGGGGCCCCGTCACCGGGCGGCGACCTGGTGAATCCCTCCATTCCCCTGGAGCACTATGAAAAAAAGCGCGACGAATGGGACCGGGAGCGTGAACGGCTGCAGGCAGGCCTCATGATGTACCGCTACAAGTTCGAGGAGCAGGAGCGGAAGCTCAAGCTTCTGCCGGCGCCGGCAGAAGAGGTCGCCGACAGGTTTCTTTCCATGAGCAGGGAGATCGCCCAGAAAAAAGAGCTGATCATACGGGCGAAAAGCGTGCTCAACAACGTGCAGATAGCCATCCAGCAGAAGGACGACGCCGTGGCCTCCCTTTCGGCGAAGCTCGCCGAAGAGAACCGGGCGAAGGAAGACTACCGCATCCACTGGGAGCTGGCCCTCGCCGACATCCGGCGCCCCTGGTGGAAAAAAATGCTCGGCATCAGATAGGAGCTTATCTCAATGCATACAGAGGAAATCACTCTCGAAACCGCTCTTGAGGACAAAGGCATCTTCCTTGGGCTCTAGCCTTCCCCTTCAAGGAAACCGCGCCTCAGCGCTCCTCCCCTGGCTCTGGCCTTGCCATCCCCGCGCAATGGCTCTTCATTATCTTTCCTACCGCGCGGTATCTCAGGGGGGCCGTGATGAAAAGGCCGAGCCCCGCCCCGACAAAGCCCCACCCTATCATCCCCATGACGGCGCCGGGAAAAAAATGGAGAAAGGTGACCCCCGCCGCAAAAAAAGCCAGGGCGGTCCTCAGATACGCGAGGAGCGTCCTCTCGTTGGCAAGCACAGTCCTCTCATAGGCGAGCTGCTCCCTCACCACCAGGTCCTTTTTGATCCGGCCCCCGATGCCTGTCGCCGGGTGTTCCCTCTCCTCCATGCCCTGCACTCCCTTTCCCTGCGAAGATTCCCTTACCATGGAATCCTCACCGCGAAGTTCTCGCCGCGAAATCTCCCACGAAAGCCCGCCGAAGATCCCTTCCTCCGCCTTACCGCGCAGGCGCACTCACCGGAAAGCCCTCACGAAGAGGCCCTGTTCGTGAGCGTGAGATGGATGAAAAGCCCCAGGGCCTGCATGTAGCTCTTCCTCGCGTAAGGGCTCCTGAGCTTGTCCAGGTGCTTCCTTATGGTCCCCGGCTTCAGGTAAAAGCGCCGGTAAAGCTCGCGCTGCTTCCTCACGAGATACTCCTTCGTGAGGCCCTTCGGCACGAAGACCGGCTCAAAAAAATTAAACTCCGAGAACTCCCCGGCCTTGAAGCTCCCATAAAGAGGCGCCAGGTCATACTGCGGCGTGCCGGGGAGAGGCGTGTTGAGCTGCACCGTCACCTCCGTGAGGGGAAGGGAGAGGGCGAACGCAATCGTATCGTCAATAGTCTCCTTGGTATCGGGGAGATGGCCCAGCATGAAAAACCCCTTCGCGTGCATCCCTATCTCGTCGCACATCTTTGCCACCTCGCGGACGCGCTCCCTTGTGATCGCCTTCCTTATAAACCGGATCACCTCGTCGTTGCCGCTCTCGATGCCGAGGCGCACCATCCAGCACCCTGCCTTCTTCATCTTCACGAGAAGCTCTTTATCCACGACGTCCACGCGCGTGGACGCCGTCCAGGCCACATTGGTCCCCCTCGAAAGCAGCATGTCGCAGAAGTGGTCCGTGTGCTCGCGGCTCGCCGTGAAGGTGCTCCCCACGAAAAATATCTCCCGCACGCCATACTGCTCCTTGAGGAGATCAATCTCCTCGAGGTAGCGCTCGGGGCTCGGCATCCGGTACTTCTTCCCCATCGATGCAGTGCTGCAGAAAATGCACCGGAAAGGGCACCCCCTGTTGGCCACGATGCTCATCTTGGGGAGATACTTCACATCCACCAGCAGCGAATGGTACACGTCCAGGTTCTTCAGCAGGTGCCGCGCGGGAAATGGTATCGTATCAAGATCCTGAATCAGGGGGCGCTTGGGTGTGAAAACCACCTTATCCTCTTCATGATAAATAATCCCCTCCGTCTCGGCGGCGGCACGCTTCCCGGCGATGACCGAAAGCAGCTCCACGATAGTCTCCTCGCCCTCGCCCATCACGCCGTAGTCAAAGCACTCGAAGGACATCGCGTGGTGCGGCATGTCCGTCACATGGGGCCCCCCGAGCATCACGGGGAACGACGCCCCCCCGTACTCCTTGAGGACCCTCGCAAGCCCCACGGCGCGGAAAAACCCGTTCGTCGTCGAGGTGATCCCCACGACGTCGATGCCATGCTTCCTCACGAATTCGAGGACCTCCTCGTGGGAGAGGCGCTCCGCCGCCGCGTCAAGGAGCACCACGTCGATGCGCTCCCTCTCGAGGACAGCCCCCAGGTAGCAGATGCCCAGAGGCATCGCGTTTGTAAAGAGGGCCTGCGCCACGGGATTCTTGTACTCCCGCGGGTCAAGCGATGGATTCACCAGCAGCACCTTCACCTTGCATCACTCCCGCTTCATTTTCCCAGGCTGTTCTTCTCTTTCTTCGCCATCCGGTAGATGGCCAGGTTCTCGTCGCGGTAGATCGGCGCGCCGAAATTGCTTTCCATGGCCGTTTTTATCCGCGTCGCAATCTCCTCCTGGACCGTAGGGTTGCTGTACCCCAGGGTCCTTATCGCCACCTCGCCGGTGTAGCCCTTGTAAAATATCACGTACTTGAAGCCCCGCGCCGTGAGCGCCTCAAGATCCTCCTTCTTGAACGTGGCATAGGGCGGCGTGTTGAGGTCATTGAGGCCCAGAAGATACTCCAGGAACGTATTTGACTTGTAAAACTGCACGAAGTCCGGCGAGTGAAGCCACGTGGCAGGCTCGCCGAGGCCCCCCATGAGCTTCTTGTGATGGACCGTCTGGTAGAGCATCGACTTGGAGCAGCACAGGAAGGGCACCTCGATGAGGGCGCAGTCAGGCTCCCTCGCCAGGACGTGAAAGACCTGGGGGATCGAGATCTCCTTGCTGTCCATGGGGATCTGCCCCTTGACCCAGTAAAACTCCGCGCAGGTGAGGACCACGAGAATCCCCATGAGGAACGGCCAGACCCACCTGAAGCGCTCCTTGATGAGCCCCTTGATCCACTCCATGTTCTTCACGAACAGGATCCCCATGGGGATGAGGGCCATCACCACGAGCCTCTTGGGAAAATTGAGGCGCGAGAACATCGGAAAGAACTGGTACAGATAGGCGAAAGGCATCCTGATGCCGTGGAACTCTCCCGCCACATACAGATAGGGGCCGCTCACGAGGGAGAACATGAAGACCCACAGCACGACCCAGTAATACCCCGACTCCTTGATCCTGAAGAGGGGAAGAAGGCCCCCCACGAGGAGAAGCACATAGGGATAAGCGAGCAGCTCGCTGTCCAGGCTCACCGAGTTTCCCAGGGTGAGCTTGCGCGGGTCCGTGTGGGCAAGGTTCCCGAACACCTCAGAAAGAGGCGGGAAGGCCTCGAAAAACGTCGTGCCCGGCAGCGTCTTCTCCAGGCGCAGATAGTTTAAAAACGTCGCCGCGAAAGGAAGGATCACCACCAGGAACAAAACCGCCGAAAAGGCAAGCCGCCGTGCGGCCCCCGGGGCAAAGCGCCCCCGCTCGGCGTAATAATACAGAGGCAGAAACAGTATCGTGAAAAGGGCGAGAAAGACCCCGAAAAACCAGTACCACAGGCAGTTCGCCGCGAGCACCAGCGCGAGAATCACGCCGTGCTCCCAGCGCTCCTCCTCGATGACCTTGAGCAGAAACAGCACATAAAGGGCCAGGAGCCCCGTGGCGATGCAGCAGATGTGGCCGTCCTGCACCTCCCTGAAGAAATACCAGTTAAACGCAGCCACGAAGCCCCCCAGAAAGGCCGTATACCAGTCGCCGGTAAAGCGCCTGAAGAGGGCGAACATCGCCACGCCGTTAAAAGCCATCAGAACAATGCACAAAATATTATAATAGGCGGGGAACCCGAACGCATAATAGAAAGGCAGGGCCGCCACGCCCTCGGCAAGATTTCCTATGTGGATCAGCACGTTTTTCCCCACGGGAAAATAGATCAGGGGGCACACGTTCATGTTCAGGTGGTTCTCGATGGCATACCGCACCCACCAGTGGACCCACAGGGCCCCCTCGATGTCGGGGCTGGGGATGTCAATACCGATAACCCTTTCCCGGAGCTCCTCCACTATGGGCCACGTGCACACCAGGGCGAGCACGAGATACCCCGCGGCAGCGTAAAGGTAAGGCATCGCCTCTCTGAGCCGCTCTTTCAGGCGCATACTCATTCCTTTCCCGTTTTCCCCCCGCCACGGGACTCCTTTCCCCTCTTCCTTTTACTTCACCATCCGGTAAAAAAGCGACGGATTGACGAGGGGAAGGGTCGTGCCGAGAGAGACCGGCATGTACCTCCCCCCGTAAAGCTCCTCCATGGCCGCATCGGCCATAAGGGAGGTCGTGGCGTTGGCATAGATGACCATGTCGGGATGGGAGGCCCGCAGGCGCTTCATCATCCCCATGTCCTCCGCGTTCTCCATCCCCATAAGCAGGCTCGTCCCTCCCGCGTAAAGGCGGACCTTCTGCCCCGTGGCCTTCTCGGCCTCGGCGATGATCTGCTCCATCCCCGGCCTTCCCGCGCTCGCCACGATACCGATACCGTTTTTTACCCGCACCACCAGATCGGCCTCGAAGCCCTCGCCGTTCGCGCAGGGAAGCACGAGGATCCCCACGCGCTCGCTCATGGAAGTGTAGCCCTCGGGGAGTACTATCAGCTTCTTCACCTCGCACCGGTGCTCGCCGAAGACCCTTGCCGCGTCCTTGCCCGGCGGCACCACCACCGGGAGATCGGGCTGGTAGGCCAGCATCGCCCCGAGGCCCCCGGCAAAATGATCGGGCTCAAGAAGCGATATCACCACGTAGTCAACGGCCACGGGGGCTACCAGCACATCAATGTTCCCCACCTCCATGGAGGCCACGTAGAGGTTGAACCGCGCCTCGTACATGCTCCCCCCCAGGTCGTAGTAGAAATAGCTCACCCCGTCGCGGAGCGGATTCACTGTCATCCTGCTCGTCATTCCCTCAAAAAACTCTCCATAGCGCGAGAACGTGGCATCGGACTGCCTCACGGCGTCATAGAGGAGCAGGCACATTATCTGCCCCCTGCAGGCCTTGAGGGCCTGGCTCACCGGGTTGAGAGAGATGTCGCTCACCGCCGTGATCCTCTCCTTGTCCTCCTCGGGCCAGGGATACCCGGCGAAGGTATGGCACTTGTCCACCATTTTCGACGTGTAGATCTTGGTCGCCTTGGGCTGCGCCATGCCGCCGGGGCGCCCCATCATGCGCGAAGGGGTCCCCACGCTTATCACGTCCCGGAGCGAGGGGAGCACAAAGGCGATGACGAACAGCTCAAGCACCACAATAAAGGCCACTTTTCCTATAAGGGAACCCCGCTCTTCATCGTGAGGCATCAGGTGACGCTCCTTCCTTACAGCATATAGATCCAGCGCTCGCCGAACTTTACCGGCTCGCCGAGATATTTCCCCAGAAAATCCCCCAGGGCCGACGCCTTCTCCGGGGAAACAAGGCTCCGGTGAAGGATCACATAGCGGTAATTCCGCAGCCTCAGCCGGGTGAGGTCCTGGAATATCAGGGCATCGGGAACCTCCCTGTACTGGCGCTTCATCATCTCGTTCAGGTTCCCGAAAAGAAAGAATTTTTCATCGGTGAAATCACCCGTCTCCGCCATCGTCTGCAGGTGCTCCATGAAGGAGTTGCCCGTGATGAGCTCCATCTGGAAGCCCTCGAGGGAATAGGGGATGGGCTTGCCATGGATCGTGAGATAATACACATAAAAAAGCGACGTGGGGTAATAGGCCTTGTGGCCCCGGGAGCCCGGCATCTCGAGCAGGCCCAGGGGCACGTCAAGCACGGCATACTGCTCCTTGTCCCTGGCCATCATGCGGTACATGAGGGGCCGCTCCAGCTTCGTGTAGGGAAGAGGGGCGGGGAGCGGCGAGAGCATCACATACTCAAAGATGCCCACCATCGCGATGGCCGCCGCCACAAGAAACTTCCGCCAGTCATCCTGCGCCTTCCTCAAAAGCCAAGCCACGCCGTAGCCCGAGAGCACCGAGAGGGCGATGGACACGATGAGGGCAAAGCGGTACGGGTGGCTCGTGCTCTTGAATCCCGGCACCACCTTGACAAAGAGACCAAAAAGATTGAGATACTTCTTGTTGAGAAGCGCCCAGGGGGGGATCACCTCCCCATTCACGAGGAGCGTGGGCCCCAGGGCCAGGATGAAGAACCCGCCCGCCACGACGGCCCAGAAAATCACGGAGCGGTCCCGCCTTGCATGCCACAGGCCGCAGCCTGCCAGAAGAAGGGCGAGGTAGCCGAGATAGACAAGATGGTGGTTGGGGTAGAAGCGGTTCTTCTCCTCGCTCTTTCCCATGGTGAAAAACTCGGTAAGATCCGCGGCGTTGCGCCTCAGAAGGGCCGCACGCTTGGCGCGGCTCTTGCTGAGCATCGTCTCCCCGGCGCCGGAGGACCCCCAGTTTACCGTCACGTACTGCGCGACGGCAAAGGGGAACACCAGGCCGACGCCCACAAGGCCCACAAGGAGGGACCTCTTGAAGAGCTGCACTCTCTCCGCGCCGGTGCGCTCCACGAAGAAGAGCCGGTACACGAAGAGAAATACCGTGATCAGAAGGGCGAAAAGCCCGATATACCAGTTCGCGAAAAAAGTCATAAACAAAATTATCCCGCAGCTGAGCACCTCGTCCCACACGCGCCCCTTCCTGTCATAGACCTTCGACAGATAGAGCACGTAGAGGGGCAGCCACAGGAAATGGACAAAATCGGAGATGCCGTCGATATAGGTGGAGAACCTCGCGGGGCAGAAGCCCATGAGGGTGCCTCCCACGAGGGCCCCGGCCCTGTTCTTCGTGAAATAATAGACAAGAAAATAGCCCGCCAGGGCCCCTCCCACGAGATTCACCAGGAATATCACATTATAATCGCCGGGGAAGCCGAACAGGGGTTCGAGGAACATCCCCGCAATGGATGACAGGGGGTCCGACGCATAAAATGAGAGACCCGTGGGGTAATTGATGAGATCGCATGAAAGGGGAAAGACGTGGCGCTCGATGAGGCACTTCTTGATCCACCAGAAGGAGAAAATTCCCGCCCTGGGGAGATCGGTGGTCATCTTGCCGGTGATATACTCCCCCATGTGGGCAATGAGGGGATACGTCACCAGCAGGGCGCAGAGGCAGTAGAACGCGGTCACATAGACCGTGTTGAACTCCCCCCAGTATTCCCTGCGCCCCAGAGGCGAGAAAAACCTTTTCAAGCCGGAAAGGGATGAGGCTTCTTTCTCTTCCATGACAGTATATACTCCTCATCCTAACAGAACACCTCCCAAAAGTCAACGGCCACCCTCGTGCGGCACCTTTTCCCTAAAATTTGAAAGGGCCATGGTTTTATGTTATAATGTCTCCACCACAGAAAACCAGACAAGGAGAAAACACGATGGGAAAAGACCGGACACAGCTTATTATCATCGGGCTTCTGGCGCTTATCGTCTGCTTTCAGATCTACTGGTTCTTCCTCCGTTCAAAGGACAAGACGCGCCAGCAGGGCTCCCAGAGCACCTCTCAGCAGGGGGCGAACAACGCCTACTCAGGCCCCGAGAGCCTCACCATCCATGAGCTCGCCGTAGGCATCCTCCGCCTCAAAAGCGACCAGTATTACCCCCTCAGCGATGAGCAGAAAGCAAAACTCCTTGCCGGTATGGAACAGTACCTCGCCCTTCAGACAGAGGTGAACGCCTCGACGAGCTCCCTGGAAAAACTCCTCACCAAGGATCAGCTCACCTACCTCAAGAACAACCGAGGCTCCATGGGAGGGCCCATGATGAGCATCGACAATAAGAGCACCCTCAGCCCCGAGGCGCAGATGGTCAAGGGAGCCCTTGAGAACATCACCGGAAAGAAGATCACCACTCCCCAGGCCGGCGCAGGCGGCCAGAACAGCCCCGCGCCGGAACCGGAAGGCCCGGGCACCGGCCCCGGTGGTGACCAGGGCGGCACGGCACCCCCAGGAAACGAAGCGCCACAAGGCGCCCCCTCATCACCAGGGGAGGTGCACTAACATGAAACTCACGGCAAAAAACGTCTTTATTCTCACCATCACCGTGCTTGTCATCGCCCTCTCCCTTTCAAGCCTCTCGTCAAGCCTTATGGCCCAGAATGACCAGAACCAGTACGGTCCCGGCGGCCAGGGCGGCCAGGGCGGCGGGATGATGGGTCCCGGTGGCCAGGGCGGCCAGGGCGGCGGCGGAATGATGGGTCCCGGCGGCCAGGGCGGCGGAATGATGGGTCCCGGCGGCCAGGGCGGCCAGGGCGGCGGAATGATGGGTCCCGGCGGCCAGGGCGGCGGGATGATGGGTCCCGGTG
>JAVHLM010000048.1:0-4552 GCA_031082125.1 Candidatus Eremiobacterota bacterium | reverse complement strand
GGCGGCGGAATGATGGGTCCCGGCGGCCAGGGCGGCGGGATGATGGGTCCCGGTGGCCAGGGCGGCGGGATGATGGGTCCCGGTGGCCAGGGCGGCGGGATGATGGGCCCCGGTGGCCAGGGCGGCGGGATGATGGGCCCCGGTGGCCAGGGCGGCCAGGGCGGCGGGATGATGGGCCCCGGTGGCCAGGGCGGCCAGGGCGGCGGGATGATGGGCCCCGGTGGCCAGGGCGGCGGGATGATGGGTCCCGGCGGCCAGGGCGGCCAGGGCGGCGGGATGATGCGCCAGCCTCCTCTCGGCCTCATTGACCTTGTAAGAGGCGTGACGGCCCTCTCCACCCACGAGAAATACAAGCTCTCAAAGGTACAGAAGCAAAAGATCGCCGCGATCCTTGAAAAGGCCCTCGCGACTTACCAGCAGATAGACAACAACAACAAGGTCATCCAGCAGGCGTTCACCAAGAACCAGGTGGACTATATCAAGTCACAGCGCTATTCGGAGCAGGGAATCGAGATGGGCCCCATTACGCCTGACGAGATGAAGAACAACGTGGACCCTGCCGTTATGGCCGCGGTGAAGTTCCTCAGGGAGAAAAGCTCTTCCGGATCAGGCGGGGCGCCGGGCGCTCAGGGCGGCACCTCTCCCGAAACGAATCCCGGACAGTAACAATCTATGAGAAACGGCACGGCTCTCTTTTTACGGGGCACAGCCCTGGCGTTCTGCGCCATGCTCCTCTTCTTCTGGGGATGCGCGCCGCGCCAGGCGCCTGATCCCAAACCCAACGTGCTCCTTGTGACTGTAGGAGCCCTCAGGGCTGACCGCATAAGGATATATGGCGCAGGGGCGGCGGAAACGCCTGTCCTTGACAGGCTTGCCCGGCAAGGAACGCGCTTCACCCAGGCGTATACCGTGTCCGACATGGCCAACCCCTCGTGCTGGTCAATCCTCACCTCCATGTACGTCAAACGCCATTCGCCTTATCATTTTCCGGCGAAATGCCCCGCCGAGCTCCTCCCCGCCCTCTTCAAAAAAAGCGGCTACGCCACCGGGGCATGCGTCGGCACGTTCCTGCTGGACAAAGAGGTCTTTCCCCCGGCAGACTCCTTCGATTCCTATGCTTCGCCCGGCACCCTGCACCGCACCCTTATGGCCGGCGAGGTGAACCTCGCCGCGGCGTCCTTCCTCGAGACGCACCGCACGGAGCCCTGGTTTCTCTGGGTCCACTACAACGACCTCAACGAGCCCTACGACAGCCCTGAAGCCTACGGCTCCTCCAAGGCCCTTTCGTATGACCGCGAAGTCGCCTATGTGGACCACTCCCTGGGCACCCTGCTTTCCACCCTCGACGAGCTCGGCCTCAGGAGCCGCACCCTCATCGCTCTCACCGCCGACCACGGCCAGGCCGTCGAGGAGCACCTCCTCTCCAACGAGCACCAGGGGCTTTACGAGGAGATCGTTCACGTCCCCCTCATCATCAGCTATCCCGGCGTCATCCCTGCGGACCGCGTCGCTACCCAGCTCGTCCTGACCCTCGACATCATGCCCACCCTGGCCGCCCTCCTCTCTCTTAAAACGGAGATCCAGGGCGACGGCATCAGCCTCATCCCTCTCCTCCAGGGCCGCGACACCCCCCTCCACTTCGCCATTTACGCCGAAGGGTACCTCCAGCGCTGCGCCATGGTACGCCAGGGCTCATGGAAGCTCATCACCTATTACGACCTGATGCAGGGGAAAAGCCGCAGGCGGAACTCCTTTTACCGCTCACCGGGCGCCACCGAGCTTTTCAACCTGGAGCAGGACCCCAATGAGACGGAGAGCTCCGCCTCGACCAACACCCAGAAATTCACCCAGTTGAAGGATTTACTCGACGAATGGTATAAAGATTCCCCCTATATCCCTACGGGGAAGGCACCGCTGGAAAATTCCGGGCTGCTTATAAGGACAAGGCTGCTCGGTTATTGACAAGGAGAACCCTATGGCCACAAGGCGCGCATTTTTCATCACCACGGCCCTCTTCATCATGCTCTTCGCCTCTCCGCCATGCCAGGCCGCTTCGGAAGTGGTGACCCGCACGGGAAAGGACTCTGTCACCATGAGCGCCGTCGTGCCCGGCACCGGCGCCTACATCCTTACCCCCTCGAAGTTTCACTACGCCCTCAACTTCTCCTACTCCCTCAACTCCTGCCCCGAGGCGCACATCGTGCTCAACGTCTACTCCTTCGGCGCCCATGGGGCCCGTGAGCGCATCGCCTCGTCAGCGCGCCTGGCCATCAAGAAAGGCGACGGGGGGTCAAGCCTCCTGAGCACGACGATCCTTGTGAAAAAAGCCCCCTCACCGCCGCAGAAGATCCTGCTGGTCCTCTCCATGGTGACGCCCGCAGGCCGCGAGCTCGCCTTCGCAAGCAGCGTAAATTATCTCCAGGGAAATGTCTATGCCGAATACAAGGAAAACATGGTCTCCCGCGATTACATGCAGATCCTCTCCGTCAACCCCGCGCCCGGCACCCTCATCGAGACCGGCATCAAACGCCCCTTCGCCCTCAAGATAGCGTATAACATCTACACCGTAGGTCTCGGCTACGTGGTGATAAAATACTGCGCCATGCCGAGCAGCTTCTGCTGGCGTGAGTTCTTCGTGCCCATCGAGAAAGGCCGGGGCACCCTCACCGTGGACATCCCCCCGGTGAACCTCCCTGCGGCCCGCCGCGGCGACACCCTTGGCCTTGTCATTCCCTTCTTCACCGACCTCACCAGCGGGACGCCCCTCTCGACGGACCAGCTTTGGCCCTACAGCATCTCCCGCTGAGAAGCCCCCTCACCTTTGCTCCTGCGGCATCTCCCCTTTACCGCTCCACCCCCAGGCGGCTCTCCACCGCCATGTGGATATATGCCTTGAGCATATGGTCCGGCACCTCTCTCTCCCGGAACAGAGCCCCCCCTTCATCCATCAGAAGCCCCCGCGCCTCCTTCGTGAGCTCCACGAGCTCATCCTTGGAAAGCGACGAGATATACCTCTCTATCCTCCTGCGCCGCTCTGCCTTCACGCGCTCCTCTTCACCGCGCTCTTCCCTCTCCCGCTCCCTGACATCCTCTTCCTTCACTTTCTCCAGATATTTCGGCGGGAGCGCCCATTCCCCCTGAATAGACGCAATGAGCACCGCCGGGGCGTCAGCAGCCTTCCGGTAAGGAAGGGCTTCAAGCTGCTTTTCTATGAGATCCTGCGGATACTCGCGAAGAAGCTGCTCCGCCACCTTTCCCGAAATACCCGTTTCCTGGAGCCTCCTGAGAAGCTCTTCCTCAGGAGGCCCTTCTTCCCGCTCCTGCTCCCTGACCGGCTCAAGCAGCTCACCCTTCTTCCCGAAAACATACACTACCTTCTCAGTGCTGCCGTCAGAAGTCTTTTGATATTCCGCAGACTTGATAAAGCCTATCTCTATAAGCTCCCTGTGCGCGGTATTAAGTTTTTCTTTTATCTTTGAAGCATATTTGTAAGTATCTGAATCAAAACCTATATGGTGATAGGCCAGAGCATATATATTTATCTCAAACTTCTTTTTGCCGTCATACCTCTTTTTATCAAGATATCGAAAAAGCTTTTTGGTGATAGCGCTCTCAAAGCCAAAATATACCTTTGCATCAAGACTCTTTATATACCCCGCTTTAATAGACTTAAATATCACCTCATTCAAGTTTACATAACTGAAAGGAAAGGATTCCTGGCCCGCTGGCCCCGCCTTTGAGCTGTCAAGGAGCTCATAGTTGTCTATTATTCCGAAATTCGTGGTGACATAGGCTTTCCGCTCGTTGTCCCAGAAGGCGTTTTTCGCTTTCACGCTTACTCCCTTGAGCCTGTCCAGAGCGTCCTCTATCCTCCTATAGGCCCTTCCATCTATATCCCACCCCATAATCTTGCAAAGCTTGTAACGTGAAAAATGAATAGTCCTGTTCTCAAAGTTGTTATTCTTGCCCATCAGCATAATGGCAAGCAGCACGTCATTGTCAATCGCAAGAGGAAGGCCGAACTCATCAGAGCCTGTCACCGTCCATTCCCTCTTAATAGGTTTATCCTTCTCGCCTGCAATGGTATCTGCGAACTTGATGGTTCTCGTCCCCGGCTCCTGTCTCTTTGCAAGAAGAGTGATGGGGAACTCCACCAGGTTCATCTCATCTCTTCCCATCTCCAGATTCTTGTTTTCGTGGTTCATCTTCGCACCTCTTTTCTCAAAAAGCAACAACAAAAGCTCCTGTTGTTGTTCTTATAGTTAAACATAGTTCTAAGAGTTACCCGAAACTCAAAGCGTTGCATAGTAAGGGTTTCAATGCCGTCCGCTTCACTCAGAACACAATATTCCTTCACTCAGAACACAATACCGCTTCACTCAGAACACAATATTCCTTCACTCAGGACACAATACCGCTTCACTCAGAACACAATACTTTCTTCACTCAGAACACAATACCCCCTCGACCCGCGAGACGGCATTTTCTTCACTCAGGACACAATACTTTCTTCACTCAGAACACAATACCCCCTCGACCCGCGAGACGGCAT
>JAVHLM010000047.1:592-41947 GCA_031082125.1 Candidatus Eremiobacterota bacterium | reverse complement strand
TGGTGTGCGGGGGTATCTCTGCGCGAATGTTTGCATTCGCAAACCCTACGGGTCGTCAAACAGGTGTGTTTGACGACATTCGCGCCATATCCCTCGACAGAGCCTGGTGGTAAAAGGGCTGCTTTTCTGCTTCACGCGGCCTGTGCGCTCAGGTGCGGTCCGGCAGGCCAGACACGCCCATTTTTGACCCAACTTTGTAAAGAGGCGGCCTGGCCTGCCGGACCACACCTTGTCTTTAATTTCCTTGAATAACAAGACCCGGAATTAATGGCTTGATGAGCGTTGCAAAAAGGTTATGCCAATAATAGAATTAAGGCAAAGGGGAAATTTCCAGTTCTGTTTATAAAAAGGGAAGCTATGTCCCGGCAGCTACACTGCTATGTTTCCGATACCCCTTTTATGGAAAGGGTTATAGAAATGTTTGGTGAAAAAATTTTGTTGAAACTTATGATGAGGTAGGTGATTTTCAATATGGACATGAGGAAGCAAATAACGGCATTGTATGTGATGATCAAGACTATGTTTGAAAAAAGCGATATTGTGGATAATAACACCATTGTTGGGCTTATAAGAGAGCAAGTTGCTAACCAACTTCTTGATTTCTTTCCTGAGCCCAGAGATTCGGGATGGATTTGTGATCGGGAACATAAATATACTGGTCAAGTAGATTTAATAATGCGGATAAGAGGGGAGTTGAGAATACCAAGTGTATTATTCGGTTTAGGATCTGGATATGGATATTTCGCGAATCAGGTAATAGCTGCATTTGAGGTAAAATCTAATATTTCATCACAAATAGAAGAAATTATTTCAAAAACTTGGGAATGTCACAGACTTCATGGTGGTTTTGATAAGAATTGTCCAGAGGAGTATGATGGTGTAGAGTATGATTTTGTAAAGGTAGAATGGGTCCCCATGTGCGTGATAGGAAGCAAAGGTTTCAAAGACAGCAAAACATATGAAAAACATTTTGTTAAGGGAGTGGGGAAAAAGTATTCCATAGACGCTGAAGAAATAGAAAGGCCCATACGTGTAAACGATATTATTCCAGACATTATTATAGATTTTGGTGGAAATTCTATGATAATACATAAAGAACATAATCCAGAGATGATTGAGAAAGCTCTTAATTTAAAGGGATCTCAAATCGATAAAAGAAAGGATTTTACTTTCTTTAGGGGTTTGGATGAGGGACAGTCACTAATAATTATGCTATATTATTTGGATATATTTAGATCGAGTCTTTCTGTGACACAATTCACGGAACGTGCACCCCTATTAAAGGTTTTCAGAAGGACCACTGGAGGAATTCGTGGATGCACTAATTAAAGGGTGTCTGAGGAAAACGAGTTCAGATAGAAAAAGTTGTGCAATCATATTTTCAATGACTAAGGTTTCATGTTATTCAATCTTTCTGATTGTTAAGCGAAATCCAGCGACTGTTCTATCAACTTCCTCTCTCATTGATACTTCCTTGTAGGAACAACAGGTAAATTGAGTCATAGTATTGAATCTGATAATAAAATTATATCTGGCCTCATAATTCAGACTCAAGAAGGTCATAGTGGCGACAATTCGGGAATACTTCGAGCGAGACGCGCCTTCTCATACGATGGGCGCAAGGCGTTCTCATGAAATTACAACACCCCAAGGTGAAACCATTGTTGTAGAATCACGTGTCCAGTTGGACTTTTTCGCAGGTGCAAAATATGTTTTCTTTTTTCTGCCAGGTTCTAAAAATTCTATTGGTTTAGCTTCATATGTGATTTCTTCGCTTTGTCTTAATATTGCCAATGATCTAGATAACCAGATAGAGGCCAGTTATACATTCAATGAGGACATTGCAATTTCATCATCAGATCTTTTATTCACCGGGCGCATGTTTCTTTATATTGATTCTTTAATCGAGCCAGCACAAAAAACGGCACTTGTTGAACTTGCTGCACAGCATGGTCTGGCATTAAAAATACGTGATAATGCTTATGCGTTTATTCGAACGTCGAATGAAACTCCACGAGCCTTTATTTCTCATGATTCTCGCGACAAAGAAGCCATTGCAAGGCCACTAGCTTTAAAACTGTCTAGCCTTCTTTGCCCAGTCTGGTATGATGAATTTTCTCTTATTGCAGGAGCTCGGCTTCGTGAGTCGATAGAAAAAGGTATCAGAGAGTGCCGAAAGTGTATCGTGATTCTTTCTCCAAATTTTCTCCGAAACGAAAGATGGTCAAAGGTGGAGTTTAATTCAGCGTTTACTCGGGAAATTGTCGAGTGTCAGGATGTTATCTTGCCTATATGGTCGGGTATTACGGTAAAGGATGTCTATGATTACTGTCCTAGCTTGGCAGATCGCCTTGCTCTCAATTGGGAGGACGGTGTAGACAATGTCGCCGGGAAGTTGTATCGTGTTCTCACCTTATAATACAGAGCATCATTGGTCAAAATCTTTGATGCTCTTAATTTAAAAAGGCTTAAATTCTAATGCGAAAACCCGACAGAAATTCTATTATCCTAAGAACACGGATGTGCTCCGGGGAGTTTATCCTGATATGACACTGCGCCCAAAGCCAACTATACAAAAGGCGCTTATCTCAAGTACAAGCCGTTTTGTCGGTGAGTATGAGAAAAATGGCATGTTATTGGCCCATGCTTGGCCTGATTTTTATGACCGAACAGCATCAACTCGATGGTTTGAGGGTCCTTTATCTCGCAGTGCATTTGTTTTTATCTTTGAGACTCCTCCACTGATTGAAAAGTCGGGCCCTGTTCCCGATTATTCTCCAATGGGGGATTTGATCTGTGCATATCTTGCTGTATTATTTGGTAAACGCTTTGATTTTCATGGGATTATCGAAAGCAGAGGGCTTTTTCATTTCCCGAACCTTAAACAGTTTGAGCATCTTTGCGATCACCATCTGCCTCAAAATTCACACTCTCCCCGGGTTGATTTTCCTGTTCCTCTCGAATTAGGGCAGTTTTCAAGAATAGAACGGCTTCTTCTTGCTCCCCTACCTGACATTAAATTTCTCAGAACATTCCAAGGGGCTACCAAATTCTATCTTCAGGCGTTACGGAATATTGAATATGATCCAGAGATCGCATATCTTCACCTTATAACGGCCGGTGAAATATTGTCAAATTATTACGATTATAGAACAGAGGCATTGCTTGATACTCAGACCCTAAAAGTATTGTCAAAAATACAAGAGGAATTAGTAAATGGAGACCGAGTTGCTAAATTTATCTCAAAGAAGCTTCTTCAGGTAAAAAGAAGATTTGTTGAAACAATTATTGGTCTCGTAGAAAAAGATTTTTTTCAGCATTCAGAAGCGAAAGAGCCATTCGCAGGATTAAAGGAGTCCTCCTTTAGGGATACAATATCTGCTGCTTATGATCTGCGCAGCAGATATGTTCACACAGGAATACCTTTCAGGAATTTGGTTTCTCATTATATTTCAGGCATGAACAATGAAATTATGATAGGGAAGCCCGTTGTAGAAGACAAAGAGTTCGGTAAAATTCTTGCAAAGGTCCCAACATACTTAGGTCTTGAAAGAATTATACGTTATTGCCTGTTACGTTTTGCTCAATTGAATAATGCATATATTGAGCCTAGCATTGTATAAGAGGTGATCGCCTTATGGTCAGGAAGAAATACCACGTCGTCCCCCACAATTCCACCTGGGCGGTGAAGGAAGAGCACCTTCCCGATCCCCTGAGCACCCATCGCACCAAGGAAGAAGCCGTGGCCGCCGCCAGAGCCCTGGCAAAGCAGTCCCAGCCTGCCCAAGTGTTTGTTCACGGTGAGGACGGCAAGATCCAGGAAGAATACACCTACGGAAGCGATCCCCACGAGAGCCCGGGGTAGCCCTTTTCTCCAACGTCATTGCAATGGAAAAAAAGACATTTAAGATCCCCTATGGTGTCGATGAAAAAGTCGGCGAGCTCATCAAAGCATGTGATGCGCTAAAGTCGAATAATTATTACTGCCCTTCCTGCCATTCTGATCTCGTTTTTCGCCAAGGGAAAGTCCGCGCTCCTCATTTTGCCCACAAGATTATTGCCAACTGCTCTGAAGAGACGGTCATGCATAAGATCGCCAAGCTCTTGATTGTTGAAGCCGTATCGAACTGGAAAGAAGGTAAGGGCCCTCGGCCAAAAATTAGAAGATTATGCCCTAAAAGTTACTGTAGCGGCTTCAAAGATCAGGAGTTGCCGGAAAAAGTCGTCAGCGCATCAGAGGAGTTCGGGCTCCCCAATGGCCGCGTTGTAGATGTCGCTCTTATGGAAGAATCTTCTGTGGCAGCGGCTGTCGAGATTTATTATAGCCATAAGGTCGATGCGCAAAAAGCTTCCGAATTTGAGCATCCATGGTTTGAGGTTGACGCCCTTAAGATTCTCGAAAACCCTTTACTTTGGGAATGCCGTCAAGATTCTCTTAAGCCTTTCAAATGCCCTGATTGCTTGGCGCGGGAGAATGAGATAAAAGAAAAGAGAGATGCCTTAATAAAGGAAGTGCAGTCATTCACCGAGCACTATCAAATAAAGCTCCCGCCATCTCCCCCTTATTATTGGTCCATTAAGAATTGCTATCGCTGCGATAAAAGAACGCTTGTGTACAAATGGCAAGGACATAGTCTTTGGCAGACAAAGTTGCCACCCAAGCCCATTCCTCCAAGCGTTAAGTTCAAGTATTCCCATACAACCCGATCTAAATATTGGGTTAACACGTGCCGTTTCTGCGGTGCTATTCAAGGAGACTTCCACCTCGATGACGGCATAGATTTTTGGCTCCCCAGCAACCCATATCATTGTGAATGACAGTTTTGCTAGGCACGCTCCTTCGAAAGCTTGTATAAAAATGCATCAATAAATGATTCTTGACAAAACCCGAAAATTGCTTTAGTATGTATATATACATACTAAAGTTTTAAATTAAACGCAGAAAATTTGCTAAAATGCTTTTGCTAACAATATTTCGAGAATATTTTTAATTGGAAAGCTGTGTAGTATATATACTACACAGTATACCTAACCACCATACCATGAGAACTGCAAAGCTCAGAAAAGCAAAATCAGAAATCGTCAAATTCTTCAAGGCCCAGCCTGCGCGGGTCTTTCTGCGCTCCGAGCTGAACAAGATACTCGTCACCCACATCCTTGATTGGAAAACAGGCCGGGAAGTAACGGTCGCCGACTTCATTTACTTCCTCTCCTCTGAGGACCTCCTCAAAAAGATTGAGCTTGAGTTCCCCGGCAAGACCTATAAGCGCTATGCCATGGAAAATGCCTCTGTCTTCGAGATCGCGCTCTCACTCTATCCCAGAAGTTACCTCTCCCACTATTCCGCGGTCTTTATCCACCACCTTACCGATCAGATTCCCAAAACGATCTATGCAAACCACGAGCAGAAGCTGAGTTCCGTCTCAGTCGGCAAACTGGAGCAGAGCCGCATCGATATGGCATTCAGGAATGCCCAGCGCCTTTCTCACTACAGAGGCATCTTTCAGGATCATGAGATTGTCGCGCTCAACGGGAAGAATACCAATAATCTCGGCGTAATCGAACTCAGCGGCCCCGATGGCGAAACCCTCCAGGTCACCAATATTGAGCGAACCCTTATTGATATCGCAGTGAGGCCCGTCTATGTCGGCGGCGTGTTCGAGGTGCTTAACGCCTATAGACTGGCGAAAGATCGCCTCTCCATAAACAAACTTTCTGCGGTGTTGAAGCAGCTTGCCCACACATACCCCTATCATCAGGCTATCGGATTTTACCTCGAAAAAGCCGGTGTTTACTCAGACACTCAGCTCACCATGTTCGGAAAGGCCTTCCCCATGAAATTTGACTTCTATCTTGTCCACGGGATGAAGGAGACTTCCTTTTCAGAGAGGTGGCGCCTTCATTATCCCAAGGGAATGTAAAATTCTTTTACCAAGGGCCGCCACAAAATCAAAATAATAATCGAATTCCTTCACATCCCCCGCAGCAGTCTGGCGCACCGCCGGGAAGTCCTGCCGGTGAAAATCCCGGTAATCACCAATTTTACCAAGCAGCTCCAATGGTACTCTCTTGATCTCGAAAGCCGTTTTTATAAGGGCCTTGTGCTCTTCAGCTTCAACATTGATCGGTGAATGCTCGCAGATGGTGTGTATATCGAAAAAATCTCTTGCCCTGGCTTTTCTTGTCGTCTTCAGCGCCACTGCGTATTCGGGCATCTGCTGGCAGATAGCCCGAAGCTTTTCGAAAAGAATCATTTCCAGAGGATACACATACACGGTATAGCCGTCAAGCTCCGCTTCTCTCCTGCCGTCACAGTACTCGAACTTGCTGATGTCTATCTCTATCTTCCTGTGCTGCGCGCTGTCAAGCGTAATGGCGTTTCGGCGCAAAGTCTCCATATCGTGCTTGATATTTTTATAGCGCTCTTTCTCGATAACCTTGAACTCTATTTTGTATCCTCCCCAGAAATCAGGCTGATCGCTCCGGCGCCTCCTGGGTCTCTCCCTGAATGTCACGTCAAAAGCCACATATCTTGCTTCATTGAAGGTGGTGGTGATGGTGTGTATCACCGCCTCTTCTATCTTCTTCAGCTCATCTTTCGGGAAGTCATCACAGATGGAAAAATCCAGATCCACCGATGAGCGCGAGGCGATGTGATAAATGATATCGAGCGCGTTACCGCCTTTGAGCACCAGGCGCTCCATGAGATAGTCATTGGAAACCATCGCAATGATGGCGAGTCGCTTGATCCTTTCAAAGCCTCTCTTTATCGAAATATCCATCCTTGTTCCAATATCAACTCCAAAAGATTTATACATCGAATCCCCAGTTTTTCACAAACATCTGGTATATGCGGCTTTTCTTGGCTACTCGTTTTCTTTTCGTTGGTAATAACTGTACATTTCCTGACTTTGGCGAGGGCTATTACAAAAGGATCCGCACCAGATCTGTTTTTTCTTGTATCCAAAAGCCTTTTGTGGCTTTTTAAAATTTCTCTAACCTCTTTTTGAATGTCTATATCTATTGGCACACATAATTTTTCCTGCTTGATAGCCCATTTATGCAATACATCTTCCTTCTTTTCAAGTTCAAGTATTACTTCTTCAATTGCTATAAGCTTTCCATCATCAATCAATTCCTCTATTTTCTGCCATAAAGCGGGAAAGGCATCCTTTGGATATGCCTCATGCCATCCATGTATTATGGAGCTTGTATCAATAGTATACATTACTTGATTTGTTTCCATCAATCAATCACTATATTTGGACCCATAACTTCGTCTTCGATTTTTTTCAGATGCTTCAGTCTTATTTCCAAGAAGTCAGAGACATCACTTGAAGTAATCGTCTGTTTGTAATAATTGTTCAAAACAAGTTTAACCAATGGCCTTCCGGCCTTACTAATAGCAATACGGTAAGGCTGAGGTATGGCCTTTTTCCTTTTTCTTTGGGGTTGCGTATACTCTTTTATAAACTGAGCCCGTTTTTCCTTATAAAATGATTCATTTGTTCTGCCGTATTCAAGAAGCCTCCTAAGCATTGTCTCTCTACTTACACCATATCGCTTAGCTAAGCCTTTAAGCTCATCATCTGTCCATTCACAGGCGTTTGTTTTCTTCTCAACAAGTTCCTCTTTTAGTATATTTCTTCGAGGCACCAAGGTACAGCCAGCCACTGCATTGCAGAATATTTCCACTTCTCTTTTTTCCGGTGGAAGATCTTCGGCATCATGAGAGTCACAAAGGCAGCTTTCTTTTAAAATTATATGCACCAATTCATGTATGATGGAAAACACTCTCCCATATGGGCTGTCTTTTATGTTTACTACAATGGCAGGCAATGGCGGTTCTCCAATGGCAAATCCCCTCATTTCTTCGATTTTCACATCTGTGGCGCTGAATACCAATACCCCTCTTTCTTCTACCTTGCTCCTCCAATAATTTAAAGCATCATAACTGCTTTTAAACTGAATCTGTTCCTCAAATTTAACATCTAACACCTTCCTCAGGTGATCACCCAATTTTTCAGGATCATCACTGAGGCTCGCTTTTACTTTTAACTCCGGCGGTTTGCTGTCCATTGCTTTATAAAGCTCTATTGCTATCTCCCTTTTTTCGAAAGCCCTTCGAATTTCATAGATTAACTCGGGTGATACCGAAAAGCCTGTAACTCCAGGAAACCTCCTGCAATCTTTCATTGCCTGAAAATCCCGAGGTGGTTCTGGCAGGTAAAAAAAGGCAATAGGCCTTTTATAAACTTTTCCTAGCTTTCGCAATTGCTTTATGGTGGGCCTTACATTGCCATTTTCCCATTCCGTTAATTTTTCTGGTTTCACTTGCGCTTTTTTCGCAGCCATATCTATATCAAGGCCGGAATTTTTTCTGGCCCATATTAACATTTCAGCCTCAACCATGGCTTTTATCGAACCTGCCATTTAAACCTCACATTTCAAGATACTACCCCACCCAATCCTTGCACAGCAACTCCGCCTGTTCCAGCACCGTCTGCGTCGCTTTCTCCTGCTTGTCAGGCGGATAGCCGTGCTTCCTCAGTATCCTTCTCACTCTCACCCTGATCTGTGCTCTCACATTCTCCCGCACAGTCCAGTCAATAGTCACCGAGCCGCGCATCGCCTCCACAAGGTCACGCGCAATAGCCCGAAGCGTTTCATCACCAAGTATCTTCACGGCGCTGTCATTCACCTCAAGTGCATCATAGAAAGCCAGCTCATCATCTGAGAGCCCGAGCTTCTGGCCCCGTTTCTGGGCCTCCCGGAGCTCCCTGGCAAGGGCGATAAGCTCCTCTATCACCTGCGCGGTTTCCACGGCCCTGTTCTTATAGGCCTTCAACGAGCGCTCAAGAAGCTCGGCAAAGGAGCGGGCCTGGACCATGTATTTCTTCTCCCTTACCTTTATCTCGTCATTCAGGAGCTTTCGAAGAAGCTCAACGGCGAGGTTTTTATGAGGCATTCCCTTGATCTCGGCCAAAAACTCATCAGAGAGAATTGAGATATCAGGCTTCTTGAGGCCTGCCGCGGCGAATATGTCCACTACCTCCTCAGAAGAGACAGCCTTTGAGACGATCTGGCGGATAGCATGATCGAGGTCATCGGGGGGCTTTCCCGCTCCCGGCGATGACTTCGCCAGCACCGAGCGCACTGCCTGGAAGAATCCCACGTCATCACGGATCTCAATGGCCTTTTCATGAGGCACTGCGAGGGAAAAGGCCTGGGAAAGCTCCGTCACCGATTTCAGAACCCTGTTTTTCCCTTCCTCCTGGGCAAGCACGTGCTCCTGGGCGGCGGGAAGAAGCGAGAGCTTTTCCTGGGGCTTCCCTTTGTACCAGGGTGTCCAGTCGAAGCCGTGGAAGATCTGGCAGCATACCTCATACTTTTCAAGCATAAGAGCCACAGCTTCTTCCTGGTCCACCGCAGTCTTTCCCTTGCCGCCGCTCTCCGTATAATCAGAGAGAGCTCTTTTGAGGGCGTCGGCAAGCCCGAGATAATCAACGACAAGGCCCCCGGGCTTGTCCTTGAATACCCTGTTCACCCTTGCAATAGCCTGCATAAGGCCATGGCCTTTCATAGGCTTGTCGAGATACATGGTGTGAAGGCAGGGTACATCGAAGCCCGTGAGCCACATATCTCTCACAATCACGATCTTGAAAGGAACCGTTGAGTTTTTAAAGCGCTTTGCGAGGGCTTCTCTCCTTGCCTTATTCCGAATATGCCCCTGCCACTCCAGGGGGTCCGACGCTGAGCCTGTCATCACGATCTTGATGGCGCCCTTTAAATCATCATCATTATGCCATTCGGGCCTTTGTTTCACCAGCTCGTGGTAAAGCTCAACACATATTCGGCGGCTCATGCATACTATCATCGCCTTGCCGTCCATCGCCGAGAGACGGTCTTCAAAATGGCGCACGATGTCCCTGGCGACAAGGCCCAGGCGCTTCTCCGTTCCCACGAGGGCTTCCAGTGCTGCCCACTTGGTCTTCAGCTTCTCCTTCTTCTGGAGCTCCTCGCCCTCGGTGACCTCCTCAAACTCCGTGTCAATATGGGGCTTTTCCTCCTCTTTCAGCTCCAGCCTTGCAAGGCGGCTCTCGTAGAAAATGGGCACGGTGGCGCCGTCCTCAACGGCGCGCTGGATATCATAAATACTGATGTAATCCCCGAATACCGCCCTGGTGTTTTTGTCGGTAAGCTCAAGAGGCGTCCCCGTGAAGCCGATGAATGATGCATGAGGCAGGGCGTCTCGCATGTGCCGCGCGAAGCCGTCTATGAAGTCGTATTGGCTCCGGTGCGCCTCATCAGCTATTACGACAATGTTGTGCCTCCTGGAGAGCACCGGGTACTGATCGCCTTTTTCCTCGGGAAAGAACTTCTGAATCGTGGTAAAGACCACGCCACCCGAGGCGACCGAGAGGAGCGCCTGGAGCTCTTCCCTGCTCTGCGCCCGCACAGGATTCTGGCGCAGAAGCTCCCGGCAGCGTGAGAAAGTACAGAAGAGCTGTTCATCGAGGTCATTGCGGTCTGTGAGGATAACAAGCGTGGGGTTTTCCATCGCGGGGTGCAGTATGACTCTCCCTGCATAGAACGCCATGGTGAGGCTTTTCCCTGATCCCTGGGTATGCCACACGACACCGCAGCGGCGATCCCCTTCAGCACTGCCGGGCGCTTTCCCGGCATAAAAAACTCCAGGATCATCACGCACTTCCTCCGCCCTGGTGGTTATCCTGGAGGCCCTCACCGTCTCGTCAACGGCCGTATTCACCGCATGGAACTGGTGATATGCCGCGAGTTTCTTGAGAGGCGCGCCGCTCTCGTCATCCTCAAAGACGATGAAATGCCTGAGGTATGTGAGAAAGCGCCGGCGCTCGAAAACGCCCTTCAGGAGCACTTCAAGCTGCGGCAGAGCTGACGGCGCCACCTCATTGCCCTCGATGGTGCGCCACGGCATGAAGCGCTCCCTGTCGGAGGAAAGTGAGCCCATCCGGGCATCGACGCCATCGGATATCACCAGCACCTCGTTATATACAAAAAGCGAGGAGATCTGCTTAAGATAGGTTTTGAGCTGGTTGAAGGCGCTCCACACAGTGGCGTTTTCGTCTGCCGGATTTTTCAGCTCTATCACGGCAAGTGGAAGGCCATTCACGAATATCACCACGTCGGGCCTTCTGGTGAACTGCCCCTCCACCACGGTGAACTGGTTCACCACGAGCCAGTCGTTGTTCTCCACATTCTCAAAATCAATGAGGCATACCCTGTCTCCGGCGACTGTGCCGTCGGGCCGCCGGCACTCCACCCCTATGCCATCGGTGAGCATCCGGTGAAAGAGGCGGTTGTTCCCTATGAGTGAGGGCGCTTCGGCGCGGGTGAGCTTCCGGAGCGCCTCTTCCCTCGCATCAGGAGGGATGGTGGGATTGAGCCGCGCAATGGCATCCTGTGCCCTCCCCATAAGCAGTACCTGCCGAAAATCCCTTCGCTCAGCCCCCGGCTTTTCCGGCTCGATATCAGGGCCGGGCAGGACCGTGTAGCCCAGTTCCGAAAACCAGGCCAGTGAGGCCTCTTCAAGGACGGACTCCGAAAATGCCTTAGTCATGCATTTCTTCTTCTCCTGGGTATTGACGGAGGGATGGGCGTCTCATAACCCTTCAAGCCCTGATCACCGGTGAAAATCTCCACTCTATATCCCATCTGGGCATAGAACTCCGCTACATCTTTTATTGTGGCATCACCCATTGATAATCTACTTGAAGCCAGCTCAGGCCACTCATTGATGAGCTTTCTGAGGCTCTTCTCCGTCCAAAGGTTTTTCTGCTCAGTAAATGCAGCCCAGGGAGTCTCTTCATCTACTGCTTTTTCAAGTAATTCAACAAGGCTTTTTGCCTTTTCGTATCTTTGAGAAGGTGCCTGTGCTATATGATTACCGGTCTCGATAATTGTTGCAATAGGAAGAACCAGAGTGGTGCCCTCTTGCTCCTCACTTTTTAGATATTCTTCAACACGATCTCTGTCCCATCTCAGATCTCCGTTCATACATGTCTCCTTGCCCGGAACCTCAAGAAAGGCACACATCACAGAAGTGTCAAGGACAATCACTTTTCTCATCGTGCAGCCTCCCTTGTAAGGCTTTTCTCCAGGGAGCCATCAGCTATCAGTTTTCCTAGAGAGCCTCGTGCAAAGAGCTTGGGAAGATCACTGATATCTTCAAGTGGGGTAAGCATACTGAATCCACTTTTTGGATCCCTATGAGCGATGAGCACATATGGCATCATCGCAGGGCTGAGAGCGTCAAGCAATGCAGGATTATGTGTGGTGACAAGTACATCTATCGATCTCTCTGCTCCGATTTCTCTGAGCATCTTGAGAAGAATATCAGACCTTGAGGGATGGAGGCCATTATCGATCTCTTCAATTATAAGCTGGCTTCCTTTTGGCCTTGTGAGTAATGCAGTGACTATTGCAAGGAACCGAAGCGTGCCATCAGACATTCCCCTTGCATCAATTGTAACCGTTTCTTTATTGGAAACCCATTCTTCTTCGCAGTACAGCATGGCATCGCTTTCAAATCTCCCCACCTTTTCCGACCATACTCTCCTGATGTCTCTCTCTGGCAAATGCCTGGCATAGTCAGTGAGTGTCGCTTCTATTCTATTTTTTTCACTATCCGTCAGAGCTGCAAGCACTCCCGCGATATTCGATGCATCGCTTTGCAATGTTTCCGATAAAGGAGAATAATTCCTCATATTGAAAGGAATCGGATCAAGTATGAAAATATTCTGTAACGCCTGAGATACCGCTTTTATTCCTTCAGTGATCTCTTTTCTCAATGGATAGGCGCCAATCTGATTGATTACCGCTCTCTGCCTGCTGACTTCCCGTGGAGCTCCTCTCTTTTCATTATAGAGCCTGGCGATAATTGCGGGGCCCTCATGCCGCACGGGATCCGTCTTGAAGAGAGTAAGCTCATAGGGGGTTGTCTTAGTCCTTGGTCTGTACTTTATTCTTGTAAGAGACTCGGCTGCAAGTTGGACTTCAGGATGCGTTTCAACAGTAATTGTATAGGAATAATCTGTCTGTTCTGTGTCTCCACCAATCATTGCCTTTACGGTAAAACGATTATGAGGTCTGAGTGAGGCCCATTCAACACCACCCCTGATAGGAGTAAGAAGTGTCTCACCTGCAAGCGATGCTTTGATTTCTTTTCCCTGCGTGATGCGAAGAAGAAATTGGAAGCCGTCGAGAGCATTGGATTTACCGCTTGAGTTTGTGCCGATCAAAACAGTGAGCGGATCTACGTATAAGGTGGATTGAGAGAAACTTTTCCAGTTTTCAAATTCAATTTGCTTGATCATGATAAAGCTCCATCCTCAATATTCATTTTTGGTGCGGTAATCACAAGCTATTTCAGGTCTCTTTTCCGCTATGCCGGTGATATACCTCAGGCATTGTTTTTAATCCCCCCAGAAAGGTATCCAGCTTCTTGAAATGAAGCTTTTTCTTCCTCATCTCTTCAAGCATCCTGAGGTCCTCTTGATCCTCTGCCCGTTCAGCAGCCTCCAGATCTTGTGATGAGGATTCATTATTTCCGGACAGTTGCTTATATCCACGTTTCTCTGTCTTATCCATTCAGGCGTTTCCTTTTTTCATCAATAATCGCCTCTGCCATTTCAATAAAGCTTCTGGCGTTGCTCAACTGTTCTTCCGCCGTTTCTTTATCAGCGATATAGAAATCATCATAGTCACTGTTGATTCTTATCTTCTCTGCGGTGGTAAGCATTTTACTGAATCCTTCACTTATTTTTCCGGCCTTTACATAGTTGAAAATTAAAAATGAAATAACTGCAGAATGCTTTTTAGCGTCAAATCTGTCGAGGGCAAGAATTGCCCTTGTCGCGTGAAACATCGCATAATAGGAGCGATTGATGGATTGCGCAAATTTACTGATTTTCAGCAGCGCGTCAGAAGAGTCAATATCTTCTCTTGCCTTCTCCAATCGATGCAATGCCAGGTTAAGCAGCGGATCGCTCATAGATCAGAATCCCTTCTTTCTCAACATTCATGTAAAAAGGAAGAGCATCTTTATATTCATTGAACAGCGAGGATCTTGTGATTATGCATGAGATCAGAATCTCATGGCGCAGAGTAAGGTCGTGATTGATGTCCTCAAGTTTCTTGTCATATTTTCTGATTTGCTCTTCTGTGTCGTTTACCAGCGCCAGAATATCGAGATCAGAGTATTTTTCCTGGCAGCCCTTCGCATAGGAGCCGAACAAAATTAACTCATAGAGCCTGTCTCCGATAATTGCCTGATAGTTCTCAACAATCTCGGACAAAAGCCCGCGTATCCCCTGCAGGTGTGCGCTGTCAGACAGTTCCATAGAAAGACCTCCCCCTTTTGTCTATTCTTAAAGCACCTTCTCCACTGCCTTCTCCACTGCCTTCTCCGCTTCCCTGACCTGGATCTCCCCCGACAGGAGCTTCGGCAGGAGCGTGTCGCGAATCTGGGCGAGGTTACGGGATTCGTGAATCGATTGGATGATATGTTTAATTGCCGGTTTCATATTTTCGGTAAACACTCCGGCAAGTTTCTCTGGCGGTAACACAATTTCAAATTTTGCCATATCATTCCAGTTGGTTCGCGGCATTTTAGTACCTGTAGAACCAGCATTTGTGTATTCTACAAATTCATTGCTTGAAACATGACCGAGTAATATACCGAACCATTTTTCTGATTTCGGTGCCATCACTACTATGTCTGTGGAACATATTCCATCCACCGGCGCAACGCCAACCTTATGAAAATATGGCCTGAGTTTCCCAAAGAGAATCTCACCCTTCTTGAATTGAAACTTGTTACTCTCCAAATCATTTGAGTTTCCCCAATCAGACAGAGCAATACAGAATCTTGGCATATGTTCAAGCGCAATATATGGTATTTCTGGCTCTATCTTATTGGGTTGCACATTACGTCGGATATGTTCGCCGATCTCACTCAGTTTACCCACTCTCCACCCTTTCGGAATCTCCCCTAGCTCCGATTCCTCGAAAGAATCCGGGAAGAGAGCAGTCGTCTCCTCATCCATACCTGCGGGTTGTCGTCCTTCCATCTTCGCCCGCACAGGATTAAAATCAACAAACCATGACTTAAAAAGGGCGCGGGCTATTGCCTCCAGTGTTTCGTTCATCTTGCGGTTAAGCTCGATCTTATCGTCAAATGAGGAGAATATAGAGGCAATGCGAGTCTGTGTATTATCATTGGGTATGTAGAACTCAATTTCTCCAATGCTTTTTAGGCTAATTGTCTTTTGGGTTGATCCAACAACCAGTCGCTCGATTTGTTTTTTCGTCGAAGGAGCTATAAGTGAATAGTAAAAAAAACGTCTATTGATGTTAGGTAAAATAAAAACGGTATTTTGCCCTAGACAAAATCTATTATCTGTATTCACATAGCTTGCTATTCCATATGATCCGACGCGGGAAAAGACTATATCACCTTTTTCAGATATGTGTTTTTTTGAGAATTCTTCATAAACTTCCTTTGAGACATAGAGGGCATTTTCCAAAGAAAGAAAGCCTTCCTTAATATCAGTCACTCTTACCATAGGAAATCCGAATTCAGAGTAATCAGGTGTTTTGTGTAAACTATCAATAATATTAGCAACATCCCTCAATTTATACTTTTTCCATTCATCTCTCATTCCACATCTCCTTAAAACTCTATTTCAACACAGTCTAATATAGGTTCCTCAAACCCCAATTTTTATTCTATACATAGTTTCACGTAACTCATTAAAAGAAACTTTCTCCGGACAGAGCTTACAAAGTGAACTGTATGAAAGGCTCTTGAAATCAAGCTTTTCAAGAGCCTTCATTGAAACCACCCGAAATTCCCACTGTGAAAGATCCAACGGATTATATTCCTCATGGGTTTTTGCTGTCTGCACACAGAAAATATATACATGAGCCCTGTATGATTTCTCCTTATCATAGCCATCTATCGGATTCCAGGATCTCGCTTTAAGTCTGGAAAATACCGGGCTGGACAGCTTATTCTGATCCCATGCCTGGAGAAATCCACCTGCTTTTACTTCAATTTGAATTCCATCCTCCGTCTCAAGATCATAATTTGCCCAGGACTCCCTTACATGGACTTTAATCCCAAGCGCCTTTGCCACGATAAATTCTGCGAGCTCTCCCCTCAAAGTATTATCCTGTAAGTCAGAAAAAGCCCATCTCCAGAAATCACCGACTGTAAATATTTTCTCATGGGAAATTTGAGTATTGACAAAAAATGCATCGTCACACTTCATTGTTACTTTCTTTTTTGGAGTAATCATCTTACACCCTAATCATAAATATTGCACACTAGACTTTTCTTTGTATTTTGTCTTCTTGTCACAAGATTATCAAATGTTCCCATATCAAAGCCCCTTAATCATTACAGAACACTTCCCAAGTCTCCTTTTATTTCTGACCTGCTCCGTCGATGTGGCACAAACTCTACGGGTACTCATCCCATATCTTTCCCTCCAGAAGCCGTCCTGTCTTGCTCTTCTGTGTGCCTCCCCATTGCTTGAAGAAAAATGGGATACTCATCTCTTCGCATTTATCCCTTATCTTAATTACCCATTGTTTCGCCATAGGGCGTGCGCCAGGACCTGATTCACCTCCCACAATAACCCAGTCTATTCCCGAGAGGTCGATATTGTCAATTGGCCCTATTAATGGTTCAAAGGATATGAACTTCAGCAATGCACCTGTCTTTCTCAAATGGTCAATCCTGAAGGAATATGCATCACTCTCCACGCTCACTCCCATCCAGACATTTGATGGCCATTTGATCTGTGAATCCAGTCTGCTCAATCGCTCAGAGCGCTTTGTCAGCAGCTGGTAGCGATGCCAAGGAGTGCTCTCCATAGTGGCAAATACATTCTTAATATATTCATAAGGGATATCTTCGTGGAAAAGATCGCTCATAGAATTGACAAATACATGCTGCGTTTTTTTCCAGTGATAAGGGAGATTCAGCATATGCTCGTGCATCGTTATCTTGAATTCATTCTGATAATTCCTCTGACCCATCAGATGAAGTCGCTTCGCCATGCGCTCTGCATAACAGTTTCTGCATCCTTCACTGATTTTTGTGCAGCCTGTTACAGGATTCCAGGTCATTTGTGTCCATTCTATTTTTGTGTGTGCCATTTAATCAACTCTTTCAGGGAATTTTATAATCAAGTCATCAGGCAACGTGCCCTTTTTTCTTTTAAATCTTCCTTTAGGTAATACTATCTTAATCTTGCCTTCTTCCTCAAGTGTTCTCAACACATCTTTATAATTTTTCAGTGTATAGGGGGTATCTATGCTATGGTCATAAAATATTTCTTCCACCGTCATTGACCTTCCTGATAAATCCTTAAGGAGCGTTTCCTTCAAATCATCAAGAGGTTTTGAATATTCAAATAGGCGTAATTGTTTCTTCTCAAGCGCACAGAAAGTAAATGTGCCTACTCCCTGCTCTTTCAATGTGCTCATCTGTGCCATAATTTCTTTCATTATTTTATACGCTATCTTGTTTTTACTGACAAAAATAATATAGTGACTTGTTTTTGTTCCCTTAATATTCTTAAAACAAAAGAATATAATGAACTTGCCCCCGATTTTTCTTAATCCATCAGTTATCTCAGACATTATGATATTTTCTTTTTCCTGAGCATTAACCTTGCAATTCAGTCTATTATTGAGCTGTCTCATACCTTCTTCACCAAAGAGCTCGTTCATATGTTCAAGGACGATCTTGTTTGCTATCCCCATCTTTATTCTATTGTAATTGAAGAAAAAAATGCAGTCACATCCCCATTGTTTGACAGCAGAGCCAATCAATTTCAATGTTAATCCCTTATAACCCCAGGGATCAAGAAAGAATAACGTAGGATTTGATGCTTTTTCAAAAGATTTTACGATATCCCCTGCTATCTTGATGTTATTCACCTTTGGCCTGTAAGCAAGCGTATTTATTCCTTCGAAAGAATTAATTGCATTATCCAACGAGTTTGATAGATTTGGATCTGCATCGTTAAAAGCTATCATTAAACGTGATCGTAAACCGGCATCATTGATTGCTTTTTCCAATATCAACAGAGGGGTCGATGGAGTGCCGTCCTCATATCTTCCCGGTCCAGAAAAAAGATCGACATAGGAAAGAACTGATTTACTTTTACTCAGCATTATTTTTGACCAGGCACTGAAGTATTTTGTCACTATCTCTCTTTTCGCTAGAGATTCCTCAGTGGGCTTTTCAAACCAGCCTTTGTCAGTGACCATATTCCCCCCTATAATAATAAACCAAGCCCTCTCAGATTCTCCTTTATTGCTCTTTCCAGGCTCTCGCTTTCTGCAAACTGATTCGCGAGCGTTTTTGTAAGCCTCTTCATCTTCTCCTCGAATGGCTCTTCATCATCTTCCACCGCTTCGGCACCTACATAACGCCCTGGAGTGAGCACATAGCCATTCTGCCTTATCTCTTCAATCGAGGCGCTCTTGCAGAATCCCGGCATATCTTCATAGGTTCCTGCTTCCTTGTCACCTCGCCAGGCGTGGTAGGTCCCTGCAATTTTTGCGATATCCTCATCTGTAAGCTCACGGTGCACCCTGTCCACGAGCTGGCCAAGCTTCCTGGCATCAATGAACAGGGTCTGTCCCCGACGATCACGGAAGCGGTTTTTCTGTTTTGATCGCGCAAGAAACCAGAGACAGACAGGTATCTGCGTCGAGTAGAAAAGCTGGCCCGGCATAGCCACCATGCAGTCCACCATATCATCTTCTATGATGGCTTTCCTTATCTCACCTTCGCCGGACTGGTTGCTCGACATGCTTCCGTTGGCGAGCACAAAGCCGGCGATGCCATGGGGCGCCAGGTGATGAATGAAATGCTGCACCCAGGCATAGTTGGCATTGGCCGCCGGTGGGGCGCCATATTTCCAGCGCACATCTTCCTTGAGCCTCTCGCCTCCCCAGTCGCTCGAATTGAAAGGGGGATTGGCGAGAATATAATCGGCTTTGAGATCCTTGTGCAGATCACGGTGAAAGCTGTCGGCATGCTCTGCGCCCAGGTTCCCTTCAATACCGCGTATGGCAAGGTTCATCTTGGCAAGGCGCCATGTGGTGGGATTCGATTCCTGGCCGTAAATGCTGATGTCGCCGATCTTGCCTCCATGGGCCTCCACGAACTTTTCGCTCTGAATGAACATGCCGCCGGAGCCGCAGCATGGGTCATAGACTCTCCCCTTGTAAGGGGCAAGCATCGAGACGAGCACCTGCACCACGCAGCGGGGGGTATAGAACTGCCCGCCCTTCTTTCCTTCGGCACTTGCAAACTGTGAGAGGAAATATTCATAGACTCTTCCCAGAATGTCCTTGGAGCGGTTTTCCCTGTCGCCAAGACCGATTGTGCCTATAAGGTCTATAAGCTCACCCAATCGCTGTTTGTCAAGTGAGGGCCGCGCATATTCCTTGGGAAGCACCCCTTTGAGTGATGGATTATCACGCTCGATAGCTACCATGGCGTTATCGACGAGCTTTCCGATCTCGGGCTGTTTCGCTTGGGCCTGTAATTCAGCCCACCTTGCCTCCCTGGGAACCCAGAAAACATTATAAGCCCTGTATTCATCGGGATCTTCTGGATCGGCTCCCTGTGAAGCTTCCTGCAAAAGCTCTCTCTGCTTTTCTTCGAAAGCATCAGAGATATATTTCAGGAAAATGAGGCCCAGCACCACGTGCTTGTATTCAGCAGCATCCAAGTTATTCCGCATCTTGTCCGCCGCCGTCCAGAGCGTCGCCTCAAAACCCAGGTTAGCCCCCGTCCCATTCTTCTCTTTCACCTTGGCCCTCGCCATCACCATTCACCCCACTTCTGTTAAAAGCAATCTTCTTCTACACATTATGGTGCTTCATCGAAATTTTCTTGCATATTTTTTTTCAACATACTTTTTTATATAACTGTTCAGGCCTTGTCCATATAGTGCCAGTTGCTTCATTTGTTCAATATGATGGCTCCCTGCGCTTTGATAGGTGTATAAATATTTCCACCCATCGTCAAATGCAACTCTTATACTATCTTCCCCTATCTCATATTCTACAACTCCAGAATTTCCGCCAAGGTTTTTGTATCGTGCCATAGCTTTCATCCTTCCCTTTTTCCCCTTATTATATCTTTATACAATGACACATGTATGTCACTCCTATAAAACTCTCCACCCCAGGCGACCCCCTGGCCGGCCCTTCTCCACCAGATCCAGCCACAATCAGCCCTCTACAAAATTTCCACCCGACCA
The DNA here is from genome assembly GCA_031082125.1 of Candidatus Eremiobacterota bacterium. NCBI lineage: Bacteria > Bacillati > Vulcanimicrobiota > Vulcanimicrobiota bacterium. Next base: position 21,614 of record JAVHLM010000047.1, on the reverse strand, counting down.
GTCCACTCTCAGAAAAAGCCCCGGCTCACCCCCCCTGAATCCTTACCTGGGCGCCGTCCCGGCACGATGAAGCCGGTTTTCAGGCATTTGGGGAGATCCGGTTGATGCCTGATCCGCCAATCTTCTCCAGGGCCGCCATGTACAGCGCTCCCCCCTTATCCAGCGGCATCATGCGCCTTTCCTGCAAATTCCATGAAGACTGGCTCCAGCGCCTCGAGCACCCTGTCCACCACCTCATACTGCTCGGGCATGAATCACCTTCTCCAGGTAGCGTATCTTCTGGCGCACCTCTCTCTCAAGCTCCCGGTAACGCTTCCGCTTTTCCTGATCCCTGAGCGCCGCTGCGGCTTCCTCCCCGTTCACCTTTCCCACATACTCCGTCCTCACCTTCGAGCCTTCCCGGAACACCCTGTACCAGTACTCCCCGCCGTGAATCCGCTTCTTCACCAGCGCGCCGGAGGGAAGCCCGGAGAGCGCACGGCGATAATGCTCCAGCACCTCAAGGGAATGAGCAAGCTCCTCTTTGAGCATTGATTTTACCATTTCCATGGCGCCCTCACTTAACCTACTCTTCTCCATATAATTATATATTGTAGGTTAAACCCTGTCAACCCCGCCATAGTGAGAAAGAGTGCCCACGTGTGCCCCTCCCCTTTCACTTTCGCCTTGCTGGAGCATACCTCCTCGTGGGGCCAGGGCTCCCATTTTCATGCAGTAATGGATAGAGCCCCTCCTGTGGAATCCGGAGCAGCCTGCGGAATTCATGGCAAGAGCATCGGGCGCAAGGCGGCCGATCCTTTTGCCACTGTTTGAGCCCGAAAGGGCGAGTTGTGGCAAAAGAGGCCGGCGAGCCCAGATGCTCTCCAGGAAAGGAGCTCAAGCTGCGGAGGATCCGCAGGAGGGGATCCTCACTGAAATGATATGCGCATTTTTTTTATGATCATCGGCCGGGCGGCAGCTTACTCAGCAGGGCCGGAGGGGAGGGTGAGCGGCAGAGTGAACGTAAAGGCGCTCCCCTTCCCGAATTCACTATCCACGTGAATTTCACCCCCCATGGCCTCAACCAGCAGCCTGCTGATGGAAAGACCGAGACCGGTGCCTTCATACTGGCGGGAGAGACGCGTATCCACCTGGCGGAAAGGCCTGAAGAGCATCTCCTGGTCTTCTGGCTTGATGCCGATGCCGGTATCCAGCACTCGCGTGACCAGCCATCGGCCCTCTGCCTTGCTCTCGATACGAACCTCGCCCTCCTCGGTAAACTTGATGGCATTGCCGATCAGGTTGATGAGGATCTGCTCCACCCGCCGGCGGTCTCCGAGAACCTGGCCGACGGGAGGGGCGATCACGGCCGTCAGCTCCAGTCCCTTTTTACCGGCCAGGGGCGTCATCTTCTCGAGTACTTTCTCTATGGTATTCTCCATATCGACGAGATTCCGGGTAATCTCGAACTGGCCTGACTCTATCCTGGAAAGGTCCAGTATGTCGTTGATCAGCTCCAGCAGGTGGTGGGCATTGGCCCGCACTATGCCGAGCTGCTTTTTCTGCTCCTCGTTCAGAGGGCCCACCATCTCCATGAGAATGATGCCCGTGAAGCCGATGATGGAGTTGAGGGGAGTGCGCAGCTCATGGGACATCGTGGCGAGAAAAGCCGATTTGAGCCTGTCGGACTCCCGGGCATGATCGCGGGCCACTTCCAGCTCGGCAGTCCGCTCTGCCACCCGGCGCTCCAGCTCTGCCGCATGGCGCTGCAGGTCCTCATTAAGCCGGCGGATCTGCTCCTCAGCCCGCTTGAGCCCGGTGATGTCCACGAACGTCACCACCGCATGGACCAACTGCCCGCGGTCATCAAGCTTCGGGAAGGCATTGACCTGCACCCAGACGATGTCGCCCGTATTCGGACGATTGATGCCGAGGATCTGCGTATCCAGGGGCTGGAGCGCTGCGATCACCCGAACGACCGGATATTCCTCAGTGGGGAGCTTCGTTCTGTCTTCCCGGATGAAGCACCAGTCAGGGTCTATGGCGACCTTGCCCTGCATCTGCTCCAGCGACAGCCCCAGCAGCCTCGATGCCGCATTGTTGGCCAGCAGAATCGCCGTGTCGGGACCATGGACCACCACGCCCGCCTGCAGATGATGTATGAGCTGCAGCGCATCGAGAGAGCGCTCATGCTCCGGTGCTGTTGAATCTTTCTGTTTCATGAGCCCGGCACGCTTTCCTGATATTGTGACATCAGACTCTTCCCCCCGCTTCACCAGCCTCCAGAGCCATCACCACAGACCTCTGAGCTCTTCAGCCGTGAGTCTCGTGCTTTCGATCAACAGGAAGGTGGATTCCGCCCCCCTTCTCACTTTCCGCCGTACTTCCGATAAAGCTCTTTCTGGATTTCCTTTACCGCCGCATCGGCATTCTTCCCGCCCATATTGGTCAGGATGACAATCCCAAGGTCCTTCTCGGTATCAACACAGATCTCCGCAAAGTTCAAGCCGTTGGAGCCCCCGTGAAAGAGAAGCGGATGAGCGGCCCAGGGAACGGCCACCACTCCCCACCCGAAAGCATATTTTCCCACCGTCGCCGTCCCCAGGGGGGCATCCTTGGGCGCAGGTATGGCAACGGCAGGGGCATGAAGCTTCCTGAGCGTCTCGGGCCTGACAAGGTGGGGGCCCCGTTTCCCCTCGCCGGCATTCCATCCCGCCCATGTGACGAAATCAAGCACCGACATATTGGCGATGCCGGCAGGTCCCACCACGACGGGGTTGTCAGCCCGCGGGCCTGCGAGAAAACACTTGATCTTTCCCTCGACGACGGCATGCCCGAGAGGCGCATCGACCCTTCCGAGCGATGACTGGATCCCGAGACCGGTGTTCCTGAGGCCCAGGGGATTGAAAACCTTTTCAATGATGAGCTCATCCCAGCTTTTCTTCTCGATGTGCTCGACTATGGCGCCGGCAATAATATAGTTGAGATTGGAATATTCAAATTTCTCGCCCGGTTTTGAAGGCACGGGGAGCCCGCACCACTTCCCGACGAGCCAGTAGCGTATCTCATCAAGGTTTCCCTGGGGATAGGACACCTCATCAATCATGAACCTGGTGTAGGCCTCGCTTTCCTTGGAGGTGTTGTCGCTCGGCATGCCGGAGGTCTGGGAGAGGAGCTGCTCCACGGTGATTCCCTTGAAAGCGGGGTCCATCGAGGCGGCGAGCTCGGGAAAGATCTCGCCCATGGGGGTATTCCAGCGCAGCTTCCCCTGATCGACGAGCATCGCGACCATCACTGCCGTCATCGCCTTGGTGTCGGAGCCCAGGTGGTACCTGTCATGTATCGTCACCGGGATATTCTCGCCGTACCGCCGTGTCCCCACGGCGCCGGCGCAGACGATTTTTCCCTCCTTTGCCACCGCTGCCGCCAGGGAAGGAAGCTCATACTTCGCCAGGTACGGCCTGAGCATGGAATCAAGGGATTCCTGTGCCTGCGCCGCAGAGAGAGTCGAGCCTGTCAGCACGATGACAAGCCCTGCAAGAATGAGAAAAGAGAATTTTTTCATCACCATCTGCTCCTTTGTATATTTCCCTCTATGTGAAGACCTGGCAGATTTCATCACTCCCGCGAATTCTCCTTCAGGGCTCTGAATCACCCGGAGGATATGGCTGCATTGAATGGAGCACCTATACTGATGAACAATGCCGAGCTTATGAGTGTTGAAACTGAAGCGGCGGCACCTCATGCCGGCTTCCAGGGATCCGCCAGGTGCCTGAGCCCGAAGACCTCCTCAACGTGCATTGCAACCGTCCAGTCACACTCCGGCAGCGCATTGCGGGCCTCAATTCTGCCATGCTCCCAGATCCGGCGGATTCCCGCCTCGTGGGCCGAAAGATCAAAATCCTTTTCACAGGCATAGATATCGCGGGCTTTCCTGATGGCCCACTCAAGCTTTTTCTCCTGGAAGAAGAAGTCCCGCTCCCACGGCTCAGGCTCTCCCTCGACGGAAATCCATCCCGGTGTGTCAAAACCGTCAAGAAAGGGAAGCCAGGTCAGCCTGCGCAGCAGCACCCCGTCGCGGGCGTGCTCGTAATAGAACCAGTCAGGCTTGCTGCAGTAAAGGAATATCATCTCCCCGAAGGCCCTTGACTGCTCCCTGATAACGGAGGCTTCACCGAACAGGGCCTCGTCATGGGGCGGACCGGCATCCCTGTGAAAGCTGCACTCGAGCCATGGCGAGCCGGGGTGGACATTGACCTGGCCGAGCATGAGGCGGAGCTTTCTTTCGCCGCCCGCCAGGCGCTCCAGCTCCTCCGGAGTCTTATCCCTGAGGTAAAAGACAGAATAGGATTTCATGAAACCTTCCTCCTTGTCTCAAAGATGTGGCGCGCAGGCCCTGCACCGCAGCCGAGCCCTCACCCGGCACACAGCACCATGACGCCCCGGGTGAAGCCTCCCGGCAGCCACGAGGTCAAGGGAGCTTATCAGAGAGTGTCGGCGGGGAGGCAGACACGGAAACCGAAGTCAATGCGATACCTGTAACCCGGATTGAACCTGCGGCGTGCGGTGCAGCGAAGATCCTCAAGAGGGTTGATATCTTCCTCGGCAGCCCATGATCCTCCACGCAGCACTCGATGTGCTCCTTCCGGCGGTCCGGCGGGGTTTTCATGGGGACTGTGCTTGTAATAGCTCTTATCATACCAGTCTGCGCACCATTCCCACACATTCCCCAGCATGTCATGGACCCCGCAGGGACTCGCTCCGGCCGGGAAGGAGCCTACCGGCGCCGTGCCCATTCCCTCGCTCAAATCGACCATCACCGGCAGCTTCGGCCCTTTATCCCAGTTGCACCTTGCCTCATCCCATTCATCGCCCCAGGGGAAAGGCCGGCCGTCGGTGCCCCGGGCCGCCTTCTCCCACTGCGCCTCTGTCGGAAGACTCCCGCCTGCCCATTTGCTGTAAGCCAGGGCATCATTCCATGTCACACAGACCACCGGGTGATTCTCTCTACCTGCTTTGTGCCAGGTCTTCCACACACCTTCCGCTTTATATCCTGACTCTGCCGCAAATTTCGCAAACTGCCCGTTGGTTACCTGATATTTATAGAGCCCATAGCTTTCAAGATGGACTTTGTGCTGCGGGCGCTCGTCATTCCTTCCCTCCCCGGGAGGAGAGCCCATCAAAAACTCTCCTGCGGGGATCAGGATCAACCCGGCGCCGTCAGCGGGATTGATTTTCTCCATAGCACTGCTCCTTTCTTTTATTTCTTTCCATGGGTCTTCTTCCCCATAAAAGAGTTCGCTCTTTTTGCCATTTCTCCCTCATCCGGCTTTCCGGGGCCCTCTCCTCCAGCGCGGTCTCAGGTTTCCCTCTACACACCGGCATAGCATCATTGCCGGCTTATGAAAATCATCGAGGAAAAAGGCGGGAGAATATGCACAAGGGGAGCAGGGGGCTTCAGATTTTTTCCGGATATCCATTGACATTATATGCACGACATGATATACTTACCACAGTCGAATCGCAATCCTTACTGGATTTAAAATTGAAAAGTTTGCCCAGTCTTGAGAGTGAAGCAGGACTGGGTATATTAATATGTTTGATAAAGGATAAAGCATTGCTCGCAAGTCTTTCTCCTGAAGCAAATAAGAAAGGAGAAACACTATGGGAAAGAAATTATACGTCGGTGGCCTGCCTTACGGCATCACCGAAGAGACGCTGACTCAGACGTTCCAGGGCGCTGGAGCTGTTGACAACGTGAGCATCATTACCGACAGGGAAACCGGCAGACCGAAGGGCTTCGGCTTCGTCGAGATGACCACGGAAGAAGAGGCGCAAAAGGCAATCCAGATGCTGAACAACACCCAGATGGACGGAAGGACGATCGTCGTGAACGAAGCTCGCCCCCGTACAGAAGGTGGTGACCGCCGCTCATCGGGCGGCAACAGAAGCTACAGCAGAAGATAATAACGCGAATCATCGCCGCAGGGCGACAATCACTCAGAAAGAGAGCCGACGCAACACTCGGCTCTTTTTTTATTCAGAGGGGATCCTCACTCTTTCCCAGGACAGTTACTCCCGGGTGCCGCCCTGCCCTGGGAAGGTGCGTAAGCCGCTATTTTCTTCACCACCTCCATGGCCTGAGGCGAAGACCAGGTGGGAAGCCAGATGGATTCGGTGCCCCCGCTGTCGAGCAGGTCGCTCGCGTATCCCATCCAGCCCCCGCCCGAGCGCACCGACTTGCCTGTGGTCTCGAGATAGGTGAGCTGCTGCGGCTCCCTGAGCTCCAGGGTGCCGTCGGAGTTCTCCGAGGCGATGAGGCAGAGCTTCCCGGCCCCCGTGACGGTGGCAATTTCCGACATGATGGCGTTTGACTGCGATCCTCTGCCGCCTTTGTCGTCGGTATAGGTGAGGTTGGGGTTGCCCATGATGCCGTCCACCCTGGAGTGGGTAAGAAGAGATTTGCGGGGTGTCGCCCCTCCGTTCAGGATGAGGATATGGTTGCGGTCGTTGTTCTTGAAAATTCCGGCGTAGAAATCAGTCTCGCTGTCCCTGGTAAAGTTTCTGAACTCGTAGAAGTCCATGCCCTTCGGGGTGAGCGCTTCAGCGTAGTTCCCGCCTCCGCTGGAATCAGGCTCGGGGAACTTGTTCATGCCGAAGGCTGCGGCGTCTTTCACCATCTCTTCAGGCCCGGGCATGATGAAGTGTGAGAAAGAAGCGGCTCCGTCAGACCATGCGGCCTGGAGCGCTTCATCGGTCTTGTACTTGGCGCGGAGCCATTCCTTGAAGGCCCGCTGGAAAAAGGGAGAGTAGTCGGTAAACATCAGGGGCTGCCACCCGCCCTCAAGAGGCGGGTATCCCCCCAGCCCCAGCACCAGGATGTAATTGGGCCCGTACCCGTCCTCCCCGCTCGCGCCGAGGCCGAAGGCCCATCCGATGAGGGCTGGATGGGCTTTGTAGCGGCTCACCAGCGCCTCAAGGAAACCGCCGAAGTCGCTGCGCACTTTATCGCTCCCCATGCTTGGATTGTTGTACTGGTTGCCGTATGAATCGGTCTCACAGAAGTCGCAGCCGGTGTTCCTGGCCGTGGCGTAAGGTAAGCTGTTCTCGGCTTTCCACCAGGCGGGATACTTGTTGTGGAGGTCTGACATCAGTATCACGTACATTCCCTCCGCCTGGGCATGATTCATTACCTCATCGAGCTTCGCGAAGGTGAAATTGCTGCTTATCGGCGACGGCCTTGCCGTTGATGGATCCACGTCACTCCACCATATCCTCGCCATCACCACTTTCACGCCGTTTTCCTTCGCCCTGTCGATGACCTTCTTCATGGCCGTCACCCACCGGCTGTCACCCGAGGCGTAGAGGGCCTGGTTCGCGTGGGCGGGCATATCGTCAGGATGGTAATAGACTTCAGTGAACACGCTGGGGGTGAGCTCGCGGTCATTTACGAAGAGGACGGGCCTGTTGTTCACAAGCCGCACCTCGCTCGTGGTGAGGGAAGCCGGAGGACTGGAGGGCGAGGGAGTGGGAGAAGAGGTGGAGCTTGAAGCACTGTACCCCGAGGCCCCCGATGAGCCGCTCCCTCCGCCGCAGCCACAGATCAGCAAAGAGACCAGCGCGAGGGCTGCAAAAAAACGGGGACAGACTTTTATACAATGGCACCACACGGCCAGGCTTACCATGTGATCTTCCTCAGAAAAGCCTCAAAATCGGTGATTCCCGGCATATACTCGATTGCCGCCTTCGTGCTGTCATAGCGTGGATAGCCGCCGGGAACCTTCACGCCCGGAGGCGCCCCCTGGTTGAACTGGAGCTGGAATGACTGCCCGTTCTGCGAGGGAAGGTAGGTGAAATAAGAATCCTTCATCGTGTCGCTGGGCTTTTTCAGATAGGTGGGATATATCTGCGAGAGGCTCCCGGGATAGCGCTTATTGTCGGTTTTATACATGTCGAGGGCGCAGGCGAGGTTCTTCATCTGCACCGAAATGTTGGTATAGGCCATCATGATCTGCGCAGGCGCGAGCTTCTCCTCGCACCTGGCAGGCAGGGGTGAGAAAAAGACCAGGACAAGAACAAGGAAGCTCATAAGACACCGCGATATCACCATAAGGCACCTCTTTTCTTCAGTCGTTTAGAACAGTGATTCATAGCTGGGACCGGGCTTTAATACGACCAGAAAACCACGGGACTCATATTACAGACTTCGCAGCAGACAAAGCTTTTCCTTTCTCGGGCGGTACTTTCCCCGGCTATCTGCCGGCAGGGAGCAGGGCCCCCGGCTTTCCCAGGCATATGCCTCCCGAGCGGCGCCCTTCTGTCAATAAAGGAGTCCTGCCTTACTATGGGGCCTGGAGGATTATTGCCGTAACATTGCCGTTGGTCCCCGTGCCGGGATTGAAGGAGGTGTCGAGGGAGCCGTCTGCGTTTACCCGCGCGATGTAATTACGCAGGGTGCCGTTATAGCTGGCGAACTGCCCGCCGATGAGAATTTTGCCATCGGACTGCAGTGCCATCGAGAGCACGGGGACATTGGCTCCTGTGCCGGGGTTGAAGGAGGTGTCGAGGGAGCCGTCTGCGTTCACCCGGGCGATGTAATTCCGCGGGGTGCCGCCATAACTGGTGAATTGCCCGCAGATGAAGACTTTGCCGTCACTCTGCACCGCCAGCATTTCGACGTTGAAACTGGCTCCCGAGCTGCTGTTGAAAGCGGTGTCGATGGTGCCGTCACTGTTCGCCCGCGCGACGCGTTGACGCGCGACGCCGTCATAGTTGGAAAAACCTCCGCCGATGACGATTTTGCCATCACTCTGCACTACCAGAGAATTGACAAGGGAATCGGCTCCCGGGTTGCTCGTGAAGGAAGTGTCAAGGGTGCCGTCGGTTTTCACCCGCGCGATGCGCCAGCACGCGGTGCCGTCATAATCGGAAAAGAATCCGCCGATGACGATTTTACCGTCACTCTGCAGAGCCACCGTATAGACCACGTTGTTGGCTCCTGAAATGGGTGTAAAGGAGGTGTCCCGTGAGCCGTCGGTGTTCAACCGCGCGATGTGGTTACACGGGAAGCCGTTATAAGTGACAAAATTTCCGCCCACGACGATTTTGCCGTCACTCTGCACAGCCAGTGCCCAGACAGTTGAGCTGAATCCCGTGCCGGGATCGAAGGAGGTGTCAAGGGTGCCGTCAGGATTCAACCGGGCGATGCGGTTTCGTGAGACGCCATTGACAGTGGAGAATTGCCCGCCGATAATGATTTTGCCGTCACTCTGCACCGCAAGCGCCTCGATGGCGGTATCGCTTCCCGTGCCGGGATTGAAGGAGGTGTCGAGGGAGCCGTCAGGGTTTACCTGCGCGCAGAAATTGCGGGTTGTTGCATTATAGATGTTGAAATTTCCCCCTATCAGAATTTTCAGGCCATCCATGGAAAAATCGTGAACCGCAGTGGAGCCGGCTGCCACTGAGACGCTTGATGAATAGTTCTTATATCCGTTCTTCTGGCCGGAGATCACATGGAGGCCCGCCGATAACCCGGTTATGGAATAAGTGCCGTCAACGGCGGTGCTGGTGCTGCTTGTGCCTATTGTCACGGTCACACCGACAATGGGCAGGGATGTCGCGGCATCGGTGACGGTTCCTGTCACATCGCCGGTAGTAGGAGTCGGGCTCGGGACCGGGCCAGGGCCCGGAGGGTCAGGGGAAGGCGTCGGCACCGGCGAGGGGCTTGCCGTGGGGGCAGGCGACGGGACAGGTGAAATATCAGGTGAGGGAGAAGGAGAGGCAGCCGGTGACTGGGAGGGAGCGGGAGAGACCAGAGGAGTGAGAGATATGGTGATGTCGGGGCCTGCATCGCCCGGCAGAATCTCAGCATCAGCCGATCCCTCGGCCACAAGCCCGTTGTTGCCATTGTATGCTTTTATGGTGACAGTTTTCCAGCCGATGGGTATCTCATCAAGAGTCACAGAGGCAGAAGCTCCGTCACCGGGGCGGTCTACCCTCACCGGGGTCAGCACGGGGCCTGTATCCCCGCGCTCGCTCACAGAGATTACATAATATGCCACCTCCGAAGGTATTTCCCTCTCCCGGGCTGAGCATTTTCTAAGGGCGAGACTTCCCGCGCTTCTGAACAGGCCTCCCCGGGTCCTCACCGATACCTTCACGAATCTTCCCTGCCCGGGAAAAGGGAGATCAACGGTCACCATGCCGCGGTAATCTCCAGCGGTGAAGCTCTCGGCCACGAGAGCGCCGTCTGCGGTATAAGCCTTCACGCGAAGGGTGCTCCGGCCTTCAGGGAGGCTTTTTAACGTGGCGCTCCCGATGCTTCCTGATGCGGGGCGGGTAATCGTGGCGGATTTCAAAAGGGGAGCGGCGCTCTCATTGCCACAGGCTGAAATCACATAGGAGCTCACCCCTGAAGGGACGTTGCGAAGAAGCAGCTCCTCAACCTTTGTGCCTGCCGATGAGGTGACCCTTGCATAAACATTTTCAGTCACCTGGTAACGAGGGAAAGGAAGCTCCAGCCTCAGGGAGCCCTTACCGCCTGATGAGGAGCCTCCTGCCCATCCCCCTGCATTCCCCGCGCCCCCGCCGCAGCCGGTAAAATAAAAGGAGAGACAGAGAATCACCAGAGCGAGCAGAAGAATCAAAGGAAAGCGGAATGGCATGGTCATCCTCTTCATGGAAAGTGCACTCCTTTCTCTCACCGCAGAGATAAAGGCGGTCTTTTGCGATGGATTACGATAATTCTTTTTACGGAACGGTGTTCGAGCATTGGGATGTTTTACTGGGGTTGAGTAAGGTAAAATATTTACAAAGGTATACTACATTCTCAGCGTGAAAAATCCTTTCTGAAAAACAGCGTAATCCTGTCGGCAAAAATTCCCCGGCCTTGCGGTGCGTGCTCCATGGGGAAAACCTGGCCGGATCGGGTGTCACGAGCTCCGGAATTCCAGCGTTATTGACCGTACTATATTTTCCGCCCGGTTTTAATTGCTGAATATTCTCTTCAGATTCGAGAAGCTCCCTTTGCATCGGGTGGTGGCCGGGTGTATAATGGAGGGGCCTGGAATTTTCATCGGCATTCACATATTTTTATCCGGTGAGGACTGCACCTGTGTTGCATAATTGCAGATATAAGAGTCTGTCACTTTTTTTACTGATAGTGTGTCTTGTCGCAGGGGGGGCCTGGGCGGCTGATACCGGCACTCCTCTTCACAGGGCTGCCGAAGAGGGGCGGGCTGATGTCATCAGGGCGATCCTTTTGAAGGGCGCCGCGATAAACGCCAAAAACCGCGACGGCAGCACGGCCCTGCACCTGGCCGTATACCGAAACAACGAGGAATGCGTGAGGCTGCTCCTGGACATGGGGGCCGATGTCAACACTCACGATGGCCTGGGCAGGACGCCTCTCCACCTCGCGGCAGAGAACAACAACAAGGAGTTGATCCTTCTCCTTCTCTCTCAGGGTGCCTATCCCTTTGAAGCTGACAATGAAGGGAAGATGCCCTTCGGGGGGCTGCCTTACGGGGAGCTGACGGCCCCTGATGCTTCTTTGGAGGAACGGCCATGGCGCATCAAGGAAGGATGCGCCGCGCCCGTCACCGCGATATGCTTCTCCCCCGGGGGACGGTTCCTGGTCTCGGGAAGCGATGACGGCCGTCTGGCCATATGGAGCCCAGTATCGGGAAGGCTCCTTGCCGGCTTCAGCGGGCACAAGGCCTCCGTGACCTCCGTGGCCTTTTCCCCCGGAGGCTCCCGGCTTGCCTCGGGATCCCTCGACGGCACTGTCATCCTGCGTGACCTGAGCGCCCTTTTCCGTGACGGCTCCGAGAAGGTCCTCGCCCATTCCTCGCCGGTAAGAAGCCTTTGCTTCTCAAGCGAGGGAAAATATCTTGCCTGCGGCTGCACTGACGGCACGGTGAAGGTATGGAGCCTGGCTTCAGGGGAGCCTGTCAGGTCCGCTCTTCTTTCCCACAGCCCTCTCACCGCGCTGGCCCTCTCCCCTGAAAACCGCACGCTTCTGGCGGGATGCGAGGACGGCACCCTCACGGCGATTGATTTCCCGGGCCTGGAGAGCCAGGAGCTCCTCTATGCCCATGGGAGCGGAATCCGCTCCCTCTGCTTCTCCACCAGGAGCAGAATCCTGGCATCGGGAGACGAATCGGGCGAGATCCTTATCGGGGACATATTCTCCCGCAGGGTGCTGAAGCGTTTTCAAGGGCATGAGGGAGCGGTGCGCTCTCTTCTTTACTCTCCGGGAGGCAGGTACCTCGTCTCGGCGGGGAGCGACGGGGCGGCAAAATACTGGGACGGGCTCTCCAGGAGCAGGTCGCGGGTCCTCTACAGGGGGAGCGTGGCCATAGGCGCCATGAAATTCTCCCCGGGGGGAAGATACCTGGTCCTGGGCGGAGAAGACGGCTCTCTCTCCATCGTGGACTCCGTGTTCGGCGCTCTGCTGACTACGCTTGTGGCTTTCAGCGACGGGGAATGGGTCTCGGTAACTCCCGGACTCTATTTTGACTCATCCCTCTATGGCGCCCGCTCCATCCTTCTTGAGTCCAAGGGAGCCGCCGTGACCCTCGACCAGTACCGGGGCCCCCGCAGAAGCGCCGGTACCGTGAGGGACATCCTCGGCGGAAGGGCTCTCCCGCAGAAAGCACAAAAGCTCCCTGATCCCCCCGAGATCAGGATCATCTCCCCTCCAGAGGGCATGTCTGAGAAGGAACAGATCACGCTGAAGCTCGAAGCGAAGGGGAAGTGCAGGATCAGGGATCTCGTGGTCCTCATCAACGGCCGCCCCGCCGGGACCTTTGCGATCAATGAGAGCAGCGCCGCGGAAGCAAGGGAGCTTACTGCTGAAATCAGGCTGCAGCCCGGCCTTAACAGGATAGAGGCGCTGGCCGTGAGCACTGACGAGGTGAGAAGCCTCCCCGAGACCGTCGTCATTCACTATCTCTACCCCTTCGCCGTGCCTTCGAAGAAGCTCTTCCTGCTTGCAGTCGGCATAAGCGACTACGGCGACAGCAACCTGAATCTCGAGTGCGCCGCCCGTGACGCCCGGGAGATCGAGGCCTTCTTCAGGAGAATGAAGGGCCTTGCATTTGAATCGGTGAAGTCCCTCGCTCTTACCGACTCGCAGGCAAAGGATCACGCCATCCTGAAGGCATTGAAGGAGATAGGCAGGGAATCGACGGAAAGGGATCTCATAGTGCTCTTTCTTGCCGGCCACGGAGTCCTCGATGAGCAGGAGCGCTTTTTCTTCCTGTGCCACGGGGGAAGGCGGGAGGGGCTTCCCGCGGACGGGCTCGTCTGGGGCGATTTTCAGAAAATTCTGATGGATCTGAAGGCGAAGCATGTGCTCCTTATCGCCGACGTGTGCCATTCGGCGTCACTTTTCGGGGCCGACGCGGGGCTTGCGCCTCATGAGAGCCTGGCCGAGGGAATGGTCGGCGTGACGGTTTTCGCCGCATGCCGCGCCGATGAGTCCAGCCGCGAGTTTCCCAGGCTCGGAGGGGTCTTCACGCAGACCCTTCTCTCGGGCCTCGGGGGGAAAGCCTCCCCGGGCGGCAGCGGGAAGGTCACCCTCTATGAGATCGAGAAGTATGTCACCGAGATGGTGCCCAGAATCACCAAAGACCGGCAGCACCCCCAGGTCCTGGGGGGGACCGTCGATATCCCCCTGTCAGTCTACAAAACGTCACGATGAAGGGAGAAGCACTATGAAAAGCGGAGTATCCTGTCATGAGAGAAAAGGCCCTTTCCCCGCCATCTTTCTGCTCGCGGGAATGGCCTTCTTCCTTTTTAGCCTCCTCTTTTTTGCCTTCTTCCTTTGCTTGCCGGCGGCCTGCGCCGAAGAGAAGCCTGCTCCTTCCGACAAGGGACAGCTATGGCTGCGCATCAGCGTCCTCTCCCTTACCGAAGAGGGAGTGAGGGCCCTGGGGGAGAAGGATACGCTGCCACCCGGGAGCCTCCAGAAGCTGATTGACGGGAAAATGGCCCGGGAGCTCGAGACCTTTCATTTCCCCGCGCAGAACGGCCAGGATACCATGGCCTCCATCGGCCACAAGTTCCCGCTTACCTATTTTGACTCCAAGAACTCATATTACCAGATAATTTTTGTGGACGTGGGCATGAAATTCGCCATCAAGCCCGTCATCACCTCAGGCGGAAGGATCGACGTGGGAATGAAATCCGACATCTCGTCGATAGAGGACTACCGGCAGGAAATTGAGAGGGACACGGTGTTCTACTACCCTTCCACGAAAAACTCCAGCGCCGAGCTCTCCTTCTCGGGGCTGCGAAACGGCGAGACGCTCATCATCTCGAACTTCCATGGGCTCTCCCTCGAGAGCTTCCTGAAGAGTCTCGGGGAGAAAGAGGCCTTCTCGAGGAAAGGGAGCGGGCTTGTCGTCGCCGTCACCCCCTCACTCGCGCCTTCCCAGGGTGGGCCACTGGGAGAGGAGAAGGGCGGGCCGCCCTCGTGCATCGAGATGAGGTCGTTCTTTTTTCCCCGCGCGCTCTGGAAGAAGTACGAAACACGCTACCGGCTCTCCCCCGGGGAAATGGCGGGCCTCACGAAATCGGGCGGGGCGAGGCTCATCGACTGCCAGAAGATCCTCTCGTCACGAAGCGAGAGCGCCATGTTCATCGGGCGGAAATATCCCCTCACTTACTTTGACCCGAGATCAGGCATGTACCAGGTCATCTACATCGATATCGGGATGAAGGGCGTGGTGAAATGCGCGGCCCTCTCACCCGGCCGCTGGGACGTGACGGCGAAGCTATGGCTCAACAACGCCGATCCATCGATGCTGTTCGGGGTCAGGCGCGAGCAGATGCCGCTGAAAATCTACACCATCAGCTCCGATGTCATTCTGGAGCTTTCCCGGGGAGAATCGGGAATCATTACGGCCCTCAGGGGGGAATATTTCACCAAGGTGATAAAAGACTTTCTCTTCCCCGGAATCGAGCTCTCATCAGACGATGAGCTCGTCATCATGGTCACCGTGAGGTAGGGTCTCCGCCGGGATAGAGGAGTCTGTCCCTATTTTTCATTCGTTGATCTCTCTCTCTATTGAGGAGATGTTATTGTTGTATGGATCATCGAGCTTAATCTTCTTCCATGGCCAGTTTATATAAAACTTGTTCCATCCTATCTTGCACTTCCCCTGGACGATTTTCTCCATGTATATTTCCCTTTCCAGGGGGCTGAGCTTGTAGCCGAACTTCTTGATAAGGGTGCCGCGCACAAAGGCCCTGGTGTGGCGGGGAGGGGCCACCTTCGCTTCCTCTATCTCCTGGTGGGTGAAGAGGCTGTCCACAAGATTTGACTGCAGGAGCTGGTAGTAATAGCCTTCCTCGTCCACCTCGTGAAACTTGAGGTCCACCTTCACCACTTCGCTGTAAAGAGTCATCTTCTCCCAGAAATCCTCGTAGGTCATGTGCTTTTCGGTGAGATAAGAGAGAAACTCCTGGTATTTCTTCTCTTTGAGAACGCTCCTTATAAGGGCCCGGGGGACCTGGTGGCCCGCCAAGAGGCCACGCTCGGACAGGTAAGAATACCAGGGGGCCACGTCCTTAAGCTCGGAAAGAGTTGCCCTGTCCCTTATCACTTCCCCGATAAGATCTTTCTTGGTTACCCAGTCCACCTTCCTGTAAAGAAGCGACGGCGTTATCTCAAGGCATCCCAGCAGATATTCCCACTTCTCAATGATGTCCCTGGCGTCGTGGTCATCGGGAATCCTGGAGTGGACATACTCCCTGGCCTTGCCCAGGTATATCCTTTGAATCTCCAGGGCCGTCATGGAGCCTCCCCTCCTGAGGGGCACCTTTTCCCTTATGGAAAGGTCCCGAGAGATTGTCTTCATCGCCTCAAGAGGGCTTTTGAGCTGCACCTCGTCAAAGGTGACGCCGTCTTCTATCATGTCCAGAATGAGGCCGGTGACGCCTGCCTTGAGGTAAAGGCCTATGGAAGACATGTTGGTGTCGCTGAAAAGAACATGGAGCCTTTTCTCGCGCCTGAGGGCGCTGAGGGGCTCCAGGAAGAAATCCCGCATATCTATCATGGGGCGCTTCTCGTCGTCGAAATAAATCCTGCAGAGGCTTTTTATGGCGCGGGCGCGCTGGGAGATCTCGAAGATGCCCCCGTTGTCGGCGGTCCTGTCCTTTCTGGGCGGCTGGGCCTCGACTTTGCCGGTGCCGGTGTATATGATCCTCGTGACCAGGAAAGAGATGAGGCTCCTCCTTATCTTCCTGAAAATGAAGGGCGAGAGGGCCCAGGTAAAGGCCGTGATCCAGGGGGAGAATATGAAACGGGAGAAATCGCCGTGGATCCTCGCGAACTGGTTGATAAGAAACTCTTCCTTGAGAAGAAAATCGAACACAAATGACCTGAGGGCCCTCGCCATGCCGTGGAGAAACTTGAAGGGGGAGCAAAGGGCCGAGAGCAGGGAGGAGAAGACTGACAAAGCGACCACAAGGGGAATAAACAGGATGAGCGGGAGGTAGGTGACGGCTAACAGCACAAGGTGCACAAGCCAGAAAAGGGGCACGACGAGATGGAGAAGCAGCCTGGAAAGGTAACCCGGGTCATCTTCCACGAGATAATTCTCATGGGAAGCCATGAACTTCCCCCCTGAGTCCTCGTTGCTCTTCCCGAGGAATATCCTTCCAATGAATGCCGGGTCGATATCCTTGATGTTCCTGTTGAGTTCCTGGACAATGTTATAAAGGATCGACGTCTGTGCCGTGTGGTAGAGGGCCACCTCCCGCGGTGTAGCGCACTCGGGCGTTGCCATTTCCACAAGGCCTTCGAAGAAATGCGTATGGAGGGCCTCATAGTTGAAAAGCCCTCCATTCTCGATAAAAATGCCTTTCTTGCGGTACGTCGAGTAAAGCACCTTCACGGTGGTACTGACAAGAAACTCCATATAATCGTATATATGGAGTCTCATAGGCGGCTTGACATCATCATCTGAGGACGAGATGAGCACCCCGTATTCTGTTTCGTAGCCGTATATTCTTTTTTTCACATGAATCGACGGGCGCTGCTATGGCCCCAGATGAGTGTTTATTCCCCTTCTGCTGGAATCTTGTAGTCCTTGATATACTGCTCCGGCTTTTTCATCGCATCCTGCTTGATGTTCTCGATTGCAGGAGGCGCGACCTCTTTTTCTACCGGCATTTCCTTCTTGACTTCATCTTGTAGTTTCATCGGTATTCCTCCTTCCGTTCGTACTATCTATTATAATCGATACCCCTGATAAAATCAACTGCTCGACTCCTTATCACCGGATCACATTTTCCCATGCACTTTTTCCCCTTCATGAATCATCGGCCTATGGGATGGCCGGAGGGCTTTGCCGGAAAGCGCCGCCGCACTCGGGATTTTTCCCGGGCTTTTATGGAGTTCTTTGCTTTGCGCTGATTTTTCCACTCCTCCTCAGCTTATGCTTACCTTTTCTGTAACCATTCAGCCCCTCCCCAGGAGTAGCTGAACTTTTCTCCCAGAATTCAAGAATATTTTGATACTTTGCATGATTTTTCACTTTTCTGTTGAAATATCTCTCTATGAAGGAAAAGTCCGGGCACAACGAAGATCTGCTGCAATCGCTTCCACCGGAAGCATTGGCAACGCTTCATCCAGCCGTTAAGGATCTTCTCGTCACCCTTATCAAGCGTATATCTGAACTTGAAATTGAGAATCGGGCTTTCAAAGATGAGGTCCGGGTTCTTAAGAGTCGATTGGGAGAGAATTCTTCCAATTCGTCGAAGCCTCCATCCTCTGATCCGCCCTGGATACAACCCAAACAACAAAAGCCTCCATCGGGTCGTCCAAAGGGAGGGCAGAAGGGCCACCCCGGTCATCATCGAGAGCTTATGCCGCAGAATAACGATACCCGAACAGAGCATCATTACCCCGAAGTGTGTGAGAAATGTGGCACTTCTCTGAAGGTAAGTTTTTAGCCATCTAAAGTTTTTTCTGAAACCAGCAGGATTTTTTCTATTCTTCAAGGATAATACTTCCATGTTGACCTGTGGCGCCTTTGGAAGTATTCTGACCGAGCAAGAGGCTCTCGCCATCTATGAGCAAGGCCGTGAAGCGATTGTTTTCAAGCTTCTTGAGCTTGCACGGAACCTTCAGAGTGAGATTGAAGAGCGACAACGCATCCAGGCGCAGTCCCGGTTTACAAGAAAGAGAACTCTCCCCGAAGAGGGCGGAAAAAGCCGGGGAGAAAGAAGGGTCATAAGGGCGAGCACCGTGAAGTTCCTCTTGTTATTGACGGAGAACCGACCCACGTATATGTGTTTCAATGTCCCCATTGTGGCGATACGCTCTCCGCTTCGATGGTGACCCGGGAGCGTCTGATAGAGGACATGCGAGACACGCGTGCCTACGTCAAAAAATATGTCATTCACAGTAGTTTCTGCAAGCGATGCAATAAACTGGTGGAAGGCGTCGTGGCCGAAGCGCTTCCCAAATCCACTGTCGGCCTGAACCTTCTGGTCTTCATCGCATGGCTTCATTATGGTCTTGGAGTGACGATCCCTCATATCTGCGAGGTTCTGAATTTCCATCTCCATTTCAAGCTGAGTGGCGGTGGGCTGGTGAATATGTGGAAGCGGCTCTGCGAAATCCTCGCCGTATGGTATGAAAAGCTTGCCGATGAAGCGCAGGCGGGCACTCATCTCCATGCCGATGAAACCGGCTGGAGGGTGAATGGGATTACGAACTGGCTCTGGTGCTTTACCAATGAGAGTGTTGTCTACTATATGGTGGATCGCTCGAGAGGATCTCCTGCGCTGAGAGAATTCTTCAAGGAGATATTCAAAGGAGTCCTTATCACTGTCTTCTGGTAAGCCTATGGGAAGTTTGCGGAACACCGCCAGGCATGCTTTGTTCATATGTTTCGCGAACTGGCCAAGGTATCGCTGAAGAATGCCTCTCTGGAGTGGAAAGCTTTCAGCAAGAAGCTCACCCGCTGGATGCGAGATGCCGTTCGCCTTGACAAAAATGAAGATCTTGCGGAAGAATCTTTCGCTTCCCGCAGGGAGAGACTGGAGCTTTGCCTCAAAGAGTTCATCGGAGAGTCTTTTGCTGACAAGGAGTGCCGCAGGATTCAGAAGAGGCTCAGGGATTTTCAGCATGCGCTCCTGACGTTTCTTGACCATGAAGGCGTGGCATCGGACAATAACAAGGCGGATTGGGAAATCCGCCCGGCGGTGATAACGCGCAAGAACTCGGGACAGAACAAGAGCGAAAAGGGCGCCGATATGCAGGCGGTGCTGATGAGCATTTACCGAATACTGAAAATTCGAGGCCATAATCCTATTGATGCCCTCCATGATAATCTTGTAGAATACATCAAAACAGGGAAACTACCGCCATTTCCCGAATCAGCAACTTCAGGACACTAAAAACTTACCAAGAAAAAAGAAGATGAAAAGCGCTCTTACGCTTTTCGCGCAGGATGCCGATTCCAGGCTTCTTCTTTATACCGCTGCAGATATCAAGCAAGACGAAGCGAATGACCAGGCGCTCTCCTTTCTCTCTTTCTGGAAGGGCGTACAGCGAGGCGTGAAGCCCACCTTTGTCTTTGATTCAAAGTTCACGACATATGGCAATCTTTCTGCATTAAATGCACAGGGTGTAAAGTTTATCACGCTTCGTCGAAGGGGTAAAGGCATACTGCAGGACATTGAAAAGATGGCTCCCTGGGAGAGAGTCCATATCCCCCATGCGAAGCGGAAATATCCGAATCCAGAGGTCCATGAGTCTATCGTTGAGCTTCGAGGCTATGATGGAATGCTGCGCCAGTTGGTGGTTCTTGGCAATGGCAATGAAAAGCCGGCCTTTCTCATCACCAACAATTTTGAAAGCCCTGTAGAGCTAGTGATCGGGAATTACAGACGCCGCTGGAGGGTTGAGAACGGCATTGCTGAGGCGGTATAGTTCTTTCATCTTAATTCACTGTCATCTCCTATCCTTATCAAAGTTCATTTCGACGTGGTGATGACGATGATCGTGGATACACTTTACTCAATTCTGGCGTCAAGATTACGTGGCTTTAAGCATTGCGATGCCAGGACAATATATCTCCATTTCATAAGAGGAAAAGGAACCGTGAGCGTATCTGATGGTCAGATCAACGTGAGTTATCCTATGCGTGCTCATAATCCTGTGCTTCGTGCGGCAAAATGGGACAGAATGCATCAGGCAACAGCAGGTATGCCTGGCACTAAACTTGCGCTTGAGTTCAGGTAGGATTTTGATGTTATATTTATATGACGTTTAAGGATGCGCGAAAATCGGTGTTATAAGAAGCAGCTTCTTATAACGGAAATCCCCGGTGTACCCTCTTATTATTATAAGCGATGGAAAAAGGTGGCGAATCTATCCTCATGGGTAATTATTCCTCACCCTTAAGTCTATTCATATGATCCCTCAAAAGGCCTTTTATGGAGAGATAAGCATTAGTTCGAATGGTTCTTATGGGTAAAGAGATGAGAAAATAAATAATCCCGGCAGTGTCCTACTCTCCCACCCCGTTGCCAGGATAGTACCATCGGCGCTGGAGGGCTTGACTTCCGTGTTCGGAATGGGAACGGGTATGACCCCTCCGCTATTGCCACCGGGATATATAATCTTTGTGATAGAGTTGTATGCTGCAGAATAATCTCAACGTTAAGGGAGGGTTCTTATGATTATGGCAAGCCCTCGACTGATTAGTACCAGTCAGCTCAACACCTTACGGCGCTTACACCTCTGGCCTATCTACCTCGTCATCTTCAAGGTGTCTTACCCGGTTAATCCGGTGAGATACCTAATCTTGGGGTGGGTTTCGTGCTTAGATGCTTTCAGCACTTATCCCGTCCAGACATAGCTACCCAGCTAATGCTCCTGGCGGAACAACTGGCTCACCATTGGTCTGTCCATCCCGGTCCTCTCGTACTAGGGACAGAACCCCTCAAGTATCTTACGCCCACAGCAGATAGGGACCGAACTGTCTCACGACGTTCTGAACCCAGCTCACGTACCGCTTTA
>JAVHLM010000047.1:0-582 GCA_031082125.1 Candidatus Eremiobacterota bacterium | reverse complement strand
TGCCAAACCTTGCCGTCGATATGAACTCTTGGGCAAGATCAGCCTGTTATCCCCAGAGTACCTTTTATCCGTTAAGTGACGGCGCTTCCACTCGCGACCGCCAGATCACTAAGACCTACTTTCGTACCTGCTCGTCCTGTCGGACTCGCAGTCAAGCCACCTTATGCCTTTACACTTGTGCGCTGATTTCCGCCCAGCGCAAGGTGACCTTCGCGCACCTCCGTTACTGTTTGGGAGGCGACCGCCCCAGTCAAACTGCCCACCTACCACTGTCCGCAGCCCGGTTTCACGAGCCACGTTAGAAACCTACCCTGACAAGAGTGGTATTTCACCGACGACTCCACACAGCCTGGCGGCCATGCTTCGCTGTCTCCCACCTATCCTACACATGTCAGAACAAGTCCCCATGGTAAGCTACAGTAAAGGTTCATGGGGTCTTTCCGTCTAACCACGGGTAACCGGCATCTTTACCGGTACTTAAATTTCACCGAGTCTCGCGTTGAGACAGTGCCCAGATCGTTCCACCATTCGTGCGGGTCGGAACTTACCCGACAAGGAATTTCGCTACCTTAGGACCGTTAT
>JAVHLM010000046.1 GCA_031082125.1 Candidatus Eremiobacterota bacterium | reverse complement strand
ATATCGGTCATAGAAACTCTGCCGGGGAGGTTGGCCTTCTCATCTTATCTAAATAACTCCTTTCCTGTTTGATGAGGGAATATGCCGCGCTGCGGGACATCCCGAGGCGCTCCCTGGAGTAGTGCCCCAGGGAGAGGAAAAGCATATCCTTGTAGAGGCCGAAATTGTTGAGAGTCCGCAGGAGCCTTCCCTGGTAGAAAGAGAGGGAGTGGCGCAGGGAAGCCATCTTACGGAGGCGGGCGACCGTCTCGAAGGGATCGGCCGGAGGGCGCACCAGGGACCTGTCCGGGGTGACGGCGGTATCGGCATCGGGCCTGTGGCGTGAGGGAGCCTGGAGCTCCGGGGGAAGCTCCACGGTGACGGGCTTCCAGGGGAGAAACTCCCAAAGATGAGAGACCTCTTCAAGGTCCTTGTGGACCTGGCGGGCAAGCTCTTTTTCCCCCTCGCCGAAAGGAGCCCCGTCATCGAGGGAGCCGATTGCCCCTGCCAGGGCGCCAAGGAGAAGGGCTTTTCCCTCCAAGCCGGTGGCAGCCTCTGTCTCCCTGGAGCTGGAAGCATCGGGGCCATCGCTGCAGTGAGCACCGTCGCCGGGATCATCAAAGGATGCTCCAGAAGTCTCACAGCCCTGTGAGAATCTTCCCTGATGATGGCAGAGAGAAGCGCCTGTGGCTTCTGCAGCCCCGGAAGCGCTCTGCGCCGCCAGGCCCTTTGCCGCCGGCCTCTGATACTCCGCTCCCTGCACCTGCGTGTCCTGCGCCTCTCCATCCTGTGCCCCGATGCCCTCAAGCGGCGCCGAAGCGGCGAACTCGGCGAGAAGAGCCTCCACGAATGACTCCGAAGGGAGCTCTGCCTCTTCCATCCTTCGGAAGACCTCAAGGGCCCGGTCCCACTTCGCGGCAACGGGAAAAGGAACCCGCGCGCTTACGGCGAGGCTCCCTGTGTCCTCTTCGTCGTCATCCCCGGCGACAAAGGTATTGATGCCGCTCCCCCCGGGGCCGCCTTCAGCATCCTCCGAAGCACCTGTGCCGGCCTCACCGGCACCGGATTTATAGCTCCTCACCTCCTCCTCAATTTCTCTTATGGTGCACCGCATGGCTTTTCGGAGCCACTCCGCCTCGGTCTCAGGCGTCACGACCTGGAAAAGATACCGCAGCGCGCTCTTGCGCAGAAGCCCCTCTTCAAGAGCCTCCCTTATGAGGGGGAGCTTCTGAAGGGCCTTCGCGTTCCGCATCAGCTCATAGCCGCTCCTGGACGAGATCCCCAGCTCCTCGCGGACAAAGTCGGACACTCTCACATAGCCGAGCTTCTCGAGCTTCCCGTTGAGAGAGAGAAGGGCCTCGCCTATGAGGATATCAAGCTTCGTGCCGGCATGGGAGAGGCACCAGAGGTTCCAGTCCAGCACCTCCCCGGTGAGATCCCTGAAAATGTGGCGACAGTTCGAGCGCGAGAGCACCTCGTCGGCGCCGTACGTGACCAGCGGGAGGCCCGGGACAGCTTTGAAAACCTGCCCCCCCTCCATGACGGCCTCGTAGCCGGGATAGTCGCGGATCGCCCCGGTGTTCACGATAATCCTCCTTTCGTCTCATTATTGCTTCCATTGAGGCAGATACCCATGTATCTCTTATCTTATTATAGCACATTGAAAAGAGAAAATCAAAAGAGCTGATCGCTCAAATACCTGCCATTATTGGGTTTAAGAGCCATCACAGGATGTCCCTCAGATGGCCGGGAAAGCCTTTTGAAAGATTTTTTCACTCCAGGCCCCTGAAAGTCCCTCCAGCGAAGAAAAAAGGCGCCCTGCGTGAGGGCAAAGAGAGGGTTTTGAGAAAGAGACAGGAAAAAAGGGGAACAGACTTGTTTTCGGTTGTCATGATGCCTTTTTCCGGCGGGGAATCCCATAATAACTGCTGGCGAACGAGCCTGTGATGAAATAAGGTATGGCGATGGACTCAAGCCTTGTGGTAAGTTTTTTGAGAACCTGAAGCTGCTCCACTTCTGATCCGCCACCTCACTCTTTTTTCGATATCGTCATCCGAAAACCCGGGGTTCATCGGCAGCTCCCTTTCCTTCTCACGGGCACTTCTTCCCGGCATCTTTCATAGCTGCACGTCAGTCACTATCATCTCGTGGTCAGACCCGCCCCCATGGACTACCCTGGCCTGGCCTGCTTCCGCATCCCTGGAGACAAGCACGTGATCTATTCTCGCCGCAGGGTCTGCCTGCTCAAGGCCGAGATCCTCCGCGGAGGGAGCGCCGTCTCTCCCCGGGGTGGAATTGAAGTCTCCTCCTATTATCACGTTTCCTCCCCGCCGGCCGGAAAGCTCGCTGAGAGCCCTGTACTGGGCTCTCTGGGCTTCTCTTGTCTCATCTGCGGAGGCATCGCTGTCGGCTGTGAGATGGGCGCTCACTACCGTTCCTCTTTGCCCCCCCTCCCCGGCAAAAGTGACTCCCACTGCTGTTCTGGCCTCACCGTCGCTTGGATCATGGCCAAGTACCTTGTATTCTACACTGCCAGGGATTATGGCGCCTTTTTCATCGCGGGGGATCTCCCTTCCCGGGCCAAGGAGCACCGAGTTTCCGTACTCACCGGGGCCCCTTTTGTCCGGATCCTTGTTGGAGGCTTTTGAATTTCCGTAAACCATGCTGTAGCTGTCGCCATTTTCTAGCCTGGCGGTATAGACAGTGAGGGGGGCCTCCAGGCCCTGGTGATACACGGGCTCTCCATTTCCATTCACCACGGGTCTGCCGCGGCGGTCAAGGCTCTCCCTCGTGAGGGTCATGGTCTTCTTCTCGCCATTGTGCCCGGTAGCTTCATAGACCACATTCGAGCTTGAGGGGTCATATTTCGGGCTGCCGTTCCCGTCAAGAACCGGGTTGCCCCTGTCATCAACGCTGTAGTAATTGATTTCACCATCCCTGAGCCCGGGAGGCAGGGATTCCCTGAAGACATCTTTCAATAGCTCCATGTTGTAATCCATGCCGTTCTCCCGGTGCGAGACCTCCTGGAGAGCCACTGCATCAAGGTTGCCCTGCACCACCTGCCGTGCGAGGTGATCTGACGTTTCGTCCTTGAAATTTTCGCGCATTTCCTCATTCCCGCCTGCCACGTTGTAAGTAGCCATATGAAGGCTGCCGCCGTTATGGGCCCCCTCGTTATTCTCCTCTGCCGCCCGGGCGCTTTCCATGTTTCCCTGAGCCACGGCGGCAGTCATGTTTTTTTTCATAGTGCCGATGGATTTCCTGAAAAAATCACGGAGAGAATCGGGAGGGTGCTTTTCGCGTGAAACGGCCTGTTTCCCGTTCTCAAGTGTTGTTTCCTGAGACAGGCAGGAGCCGTCTTTGAGGCTTTCTGTGGGAGGCTCTTTCGGCTTTGTCTCCCCCGCCTTCCTGGAAGCCGCATACTCAGTCTTTTCAAAAACTCTGGCGCTCTCTATCCTGGAAATCTCTTCCTTCATAGTCATTCCTCCTCAAGAGACATGCACTGTCTTATCACGCGGGAGCCTTAAAAATTTCTGAAAATCACTGTTGAGCCTTCGCATTTGTTACTTCAAATTCCAGGATGAATTTTGAGCCCTTCCCCCGTTCAAGCCTGATGGTCCCCCCGAGCTGCTCCGCCAGCATACCGACAAGCTGCAGCCCGAACCCGCTGGAAGTGGCGATATCAATCGATTCAGGGATACCGGTCCCGTTGTCCTCCATGGTGAGTATCGCGTGGGTATCCTTCTTCGAAAGGGTCACGCTTATCAACCCCTTATCCCTGCCGGTAAAGGCATGCTTCATAGCGTTCGTGATTAATTCATTGAGAATAATGCCGAGAGGAGATAAGCTTTCTGCGTCAAGAGTGAAGTCATCAATATGTTTTTCAATTGCCACAGACTCCTTACCGGGAAATATTCCGGCAATTTCATCGATCAGGGCGCCCAGGTACTCCGTCGTGAATATCTTTCTGAAATCGGAAGACTTGTAGAGTTTATCATACAGAACCATCATGCTCTGGACGCGGCTTATGGCATCCTCAATGGAGGAAACGGCTGCCGGGACCTTCAGTGTGCGCGACTGCAGATAGAGGAGGCTTATGAGGATGATCATGTTGTTCTTAATCCTGTGGTGCACTTCGCGCAGGAGCAGTTCTTTTTCTGCAAGGAGGCTTTTGATATGTTCTTCCGCCTGCCTGCGCTCGGTGACGTCCCTGTGAATCGCAGTATAGGCATAATTTAGACCATTATTGTCTTTTAAAGGCATCACCTTATACTCGCAATGAAAAGTTGAGCCATCTTTCCGCCTGTTAAGGGATTCTCCCATATAGGTCTTTCCAGATGCAACTGTTCTATATATTTCCTGCTGAATCTGCCCCGCCATCGGTTCGGCATTGAATATACCCGGTGTTTTGCCTTTGATTTCATCCAGCGTGTAGCCAAAAAATTGTTCCCCCACTTTGTTGATATAGATAATGGCAAAATTGGTATCAGTGGCAATAATTGCATCAGATATGTTCTCGGTAATAGAGCTCAGGAAACGGAGCTGTTCCTCTGCCTGCTTGCGCTCCGTGATGTCCTTCGCGAAACCGATGATCTGACAGTCTTTCAGTTTTACGGCGTCAACTGACCACCACCGCTTTTCGCCGTCCTTCTTGATGAAATGCCCCTCGCCATATGCCCGGCCGGTGGACATGGTGCGCAGGAAATGCTCGCGGGCCAGTTCCCGGTCTTCAGGAGGGATCAGGTCTATCAGGTTCATTCCCAGGAGCTTTTCTTTTGAATAACCCGAGATTACCGAGGCAGCGGTGTTGACATCTATGAAATTTCCCCTTTCATCGGCCACTAAAACTGCGTCAGGGGAATATTCCACATAGCTTCTGAAGCGTTCTTCGCTCTTCTGAAGCGCTTCTTCTGCCTGCTTGCGCTCGGTGATGTCACGCACAACATGTACCATTCCAGTGATATTATGGTTGGTGTCAAAGCGCGGCAGGGCCTTGATCTCGACAAATTTGTCAAGATGAGGCTCAAATAGCTCAGTCGTGGTAGGCACTCCGGTCTTCAATGTCATGCAGCTCGGGCATCCCTCGGGAGGACAGTTCTTCCCGTGATAGGCCTTGAAGCATTTAATGGTCAAGATGTCGCTCAACGCACGTCCCAAACCGCTTTCTGCGGCTTTATTCGCGCGCAGGATATTAAAATCCGCATCGTGGATGGTAATCATGTCGTTTATCACGTCAAAGGAGTCTTCCCAGTCTCTTTTCGCCTCCAGCGCTTCCAGCTCCGCCCGCTTGCGCCCGGTGATGTCCTCACCGGAACTGAGTATTCCGATGATTCCCTCCTTCTTATCATTGAGCAGCGTATTGTGCCAGAGAATCGTCCTTTTATCGCCACTTTTCGCGATCACCTGGTTTTCGTACGTCGCCATATTATCGATTTCTCCGTTCATCAGCTTTCCGAAAACTCCCAGGACTTCTCTCTTTATTTCTTCCGGCAAACAGGTATCGAACCAGTTCTTTCCGATGAGCTCTCCCGCCTCATAGCCGAGCAGCCTGTGCCCGCTTTCGTTCAGCAGGGTGATGTTCCCCCGGGGATCCAGGGAAATAATTATTTCAGCGGCGATATTGAGGTATCTTTCAGCAGTTTCTTTGCTCTCCCGCAGTTTACGGTTCGTTCCGGTGAGCTCCTCGTTCTTGCTTTCCACATACACATGAGCATTAAACAGCTCGAAAGCCATCTCTATTGAAGACAAAAGCACGAAGTCGCCGGAGTTCTTTATCACGTAGCCGTAGCGGGTGATGCCGCGCACCTTCTCCACCATCTCCCGCTCAGAATGCGAGGTGAGGAAAACGATGGGGATATTCTGGACTGCGAGGATCCTTTTCGCGGCCTCGGTGCCGTCGATCCCTTTGCCCAGGTCGATATCCATCAGCACAAGATCTATAGAGGGATCGGTTTTTATCGCATCAACCGCTTTTTCACCGGAAAGGGCAGTTTTCACCTCATATCCAAGGTGCTTTATGGCCTCTGCTTCGGCCATTGCGATAATCGCCTCATCTTCGACGAGGAGTATCTTTTTACGGGCAGTGTCGTTCATCTTTGGCGCGTCCTCCGCTTCATTGTTTCTTCTGTATGGAAAGAAATCCCTTTATCGCCTCCCTTACTTGATTCAAAGGGGATCAGGCGGGTGGGGTGGCTGCCCTGCCGAAGACTGGACTTTTTCTTATATGAACCGGGGCGGTAAGGAGTTATAATGGAGATGGCCCACTATGAGCCGGCGGTAATTCCTGTTGTGAGACCGGCAGCGCTGCTGAGAGTGCGGTAAGTGCATAGTGCCATATATTCAAAGAAAGAAGGAGACAGCATATGATGACATTCACCAGAAAGATCCTCAAGAGCCTGCTGGAAGCGAACAAGCCCCCCTGTGTCTCGATATATATGCCCACCCACCGCGCGGGTAAAGAAACTGAGCAGAATCCGATCCGCCTCAAAAATTCTCTTAATGAGGCAGAAAGGCAGTTGATGGAGAGGGGCCTTCCCCGCCTTGAAGCGGAAAAAATCCTGGAGCCGGCCCAGAAACTGCTGCAGGACAGCACTTTCTGGCGGTACCGGAGCGATGGCCTTGCATTGTTTCTCTCGCCTGAGGTTTTTTATCACTATATATTCCCCTTCATATTTAAAGAATCTGTGGTCGTTGATGATCATTTCCATTTCAGGCCTCTTTTGCCTCTGCTCGCCGGCGACAGCCTCTTCTATGTGCTGGCACTCAGCCAGAACAAGGTGAAGCTTTTTCAGGGCACTCGCTACAGCGCGCAGGAGATTGTCCCGGAGGACCTTCCCGCTGGTCTCGCCGAAACCCTTGCGGTCCAGGATTTCGAAAGGCAGATGCATTACCACAGCTCGTCGTCGAGGGGGACCGGCAGGCGGCCGGCCATCCATCACGGGGGAGGCGGCAGCGGCGATGACAACAAGGAAGACATTCTTCACTATTTTCAAAAGATAAACACCGGCCTTCATGAAGTGCTCAAAGACGAGCACGTTCCCCTGGTGGTCGCGTCTGTTGACTTTCTTCTTCCTCTTTACCGGAAAGCAAATACCTATCCCCATATGATCGACGCGGGAATTCCGGGTAATCCCGAAGATCAGAGCGCGGAGAAATTGCATGAGAAGGCCTGGGCGGTATTACAGCCTTATTTTCAGACGTCACATAGTGAAGCTGCATCCCGATATCGGCAGAATGCCGGTACGCCATCCACTTCCGACAAGATTGAGGCAATCGTGCCGGCCTCCTGTAACGGGCGCGTCGAAACACTCTTCGTCGGAGCGGGGAGAGAGAAGTGGGGCACCTTCGATGTTACAACCGGAAATACCATAGCCCATGAGAACAAGGAGCCCGGCGACAGGGAGCTGCTGGATTTTGCCGCGCTGTGCACCTTGCAGAACGGCGGAACAGTTTTCGCCGGGGAGCCTGATAACGGCTCCGGCGGCTCTCCAGTGGCTGCCGTGTTCCGTTACTGATATTCATATGCCATCCCAGGCTCCAGAAACCACCGGCACACACTGGCACTGCGAGACAGTGGATAAAGCGCTGGAACTCCTCGGGGCCTCCACGAACGGGCTTGACGCAGAGGAAGCGGCCAGGAGACTGGCTGAACATGGACCTAACGAGTTTGCCTCCGGTAGGCGGGTGTCCAAGCTTCTCCTGCTGCTCAGCCAGTTCACCAGCCTTCTCGTGGTGATTTTGATCATATCAGCAGTCATTTCACTTTTTTTAGGCCAGTATATTGAAGCTATTGCAATTATTGTGATAGTCCTTCTGGCGGGCTTTCTGGGCTTCTTACAAGAATACCAGGCAGGGAAGGCCATAGAATCGCTGAAGCGCCTTGCCGCTCCCACTGCCAGGGTGATAAGAGGCGGCAGCGAGAAGGAGATTCCATCGCGCGAGGTGGTGCCGGGCGACATCATTCTGCTTAAGACAGGCGACATGGTGCCCGCTGATGGACGCCTCACAGAGGCAATAAACCTTAAAGTGGGAGAGGCTGTTCTCACCGGGGAGTCCATGCCGGAAGAGAAGCACACTGAGCCGATAGCAGATCAGGATTTACTCCCCGGCGACCGGAAGAACATGGTGCACATGGGCACCACCACCACCTCAGGGAGAGGAAGGGCGGCGATAACTGCCACTGGTATGGGCACAGAATTCGGAAAGATCGCCGGGCTTCTGAATAAAACCGAGCGGGAGCGGACACCGCTGCAGAAAAATCTGGATACCTTTGGAAAGTGGCTCGGCATCTTTGCCATTGCCCTCTCCGCGGCAACTGCGGTGCTCGGTATTTTCAGGGGCCACAGCATCATAGAGATGTTCATCTGGGGTGTGGCCCTGGCAGTGGCGGTGATCCCGGAGGCTCTTCCGGCAGTGGTCAATATAAGCCTTGCCATCGGCGTCCGCCGGCTTGTGAAACACCACGCACTTATCAGGAAGCTCGCGGCGGTTGAGACGCTGGGAGCCACCACGGTAATCTGCTCTGACAAAACCGGTACGCTCACGCAGGACGAGATGACAGTGCGCATGCTGTACATGGATGGCAGGACCTTTGAGGTGACCGGTGCGGGGTATTCCCCAAAAGGTGAGATTAGAGAGAATGGTGCATTATTGGGAGCTGATGAGCTGGAATATTTGAAGCCTGCTCTTGTGGCAGGAGCGCTCTGCAACGATACAATACTGCAGGAGCAGGGCGGCGAATGGAAGGTCGTGGGTGATCCCACCGAAGGTGCGTTCCTGGTGCTGGCGAAAAAGGCAGGCATTGACCCCGCCGCGCTCCACAATGAACAGCCCCGCACTCAGGAGATTCCTTTCACCTCGGAGCGGAAACGGATGACCACGGTGCATACCACGCCCGAAGGGATTATCGCTTACAGCAAAGGAGCTTACGAGGTACTGCTTGATGGCTGCAGCAGAGCTGTACAGCATGGCAAGGCGGTGCCGCTCACTGATGAAATCAGGCGGGAAATAGCACGCCATGCCGGTGCGATGGCCGGCCAAGCGCTCAGGGTGCTGGCTCTGGCATACAGGAGTATAAATGCCGCTGAGGATCCGCTCGCGGCGGCCGAAACAGGGATGGTCTTCATTGGCATTGCAGGGATGAGCGATCCCCCGCGTCCGGAAGCACGGGAAGCCCTTGCCCGGTGTACCCTGGCGGGAATAAGGCCGGTGATGATCACAGGTGACAACATGGATACCGCAGTAGCGGTGGCAAAAGAACTGGGGCTGCTCAAAAGGGGCTGTGTGCTCACCGGTGCGGAGATCTCAGCCATGCCGGATGACGACTTCGACAAGTCAATCGGCGATATTGAAGTATATGCGAGGATCTCACCGGAGCACAAGCTGAGGATCGTGAATGCCCTTATGAAGAAAGGCGAAATCGTGGTGATGACCGGAGACGGCGTGAACGATGCACCGGCACTCAAAAGGGCTCATATCGGTGTCGCCATGGGGATCACCGGAACAGATGTAAGTAAAGAGGCATCGGATATGATTCTCATTGATGACAACTTCGCCTCTATTGTTGCGGCTGTGGAAGAAGGGCGCAGTATCTTCGATAATATCCGGAAGTACCTTGTCTTCCTTCTGAGCGGCAATCTTGCCACGGTGGTGGCTATGATCGTCGCACTGATCGCGGAGCTTCCGCTTCCGCTGGTTGCGGTGCAGATCCTCTTCATCAACCTGATAATGGACGGCCTGGTGGCGATTGCCCTTGGTGTCGATCCGCCGCAGCCAGGGATCATGGAGCGCCGGCCCAGGAATGTGAAAGAGGGGATCATTGACGCTCCTGCGCTTTACTATATCGCCGCGGTGGGAATCTGGATCGCGCTGGTGACGCTGGGGCCCTTTCTCTGGGCACTCCATGCCTCACTTGGTCCGGATAAAGCTATGTCCATCTTCTTTGCCACTCTCATTTTCGCAAGAATCTTCAACGGCTTCAACTGCCGTTCCCGCGAGCATTCGCTCTTTACGGTCGGTTTCTTCGGTAACCGGTGGCTCTGGCTCGCCTCTCTTGTTTCGGCGGCATTCACGCTGCTCTTGCTGTACCTCACTATTTTCCATGCGCCTTTTAAGACAGTGCCGCTGGGGCTGAATGAATGGATGGTGGTTCTGCCGGCTGCTTTCAGCACCTTTGTGGCAGTGGAATTGTGGAAGCTCGGGCGCCGACTCCTGGCTCCCGTCCTCCGGCACTGACCCCGGCCGCCTCCTTATGGATGTATGCTGATGCGCAATGAAAACCGCTTTTATGTCATTGAATCCCGCTCCATCTCATTTTTCATGGTCAGCGGTGCTTCACCTGCCGCCGAATGCAGGCGCACATCAAATACAGGAGTCTCGACAAGATGAAAGGTGGATGATGCCAGGGCAACTTTGCCCCCGCTGGCATCGATCTCCTCAAGGATCCTCTCAAAGAGGCGATCCCTGATAGTACGCCGCCACTTATACTCGACCACATAGCGAAGGGTGAGCTCAATCCAGTTATCGTTGGCCACCATGAAAACCCGGGGCTCAACCGAGGCATCTTCGATGCGGTAATTTTTCACCATATTTTCCCAGGACTCCCGGGCTATGGGAACATAGTCACCCACCACCTCCTCGGCAATTTTGCCCAGCATGCGCCTGGCATGTTTCCAGTCGCTCCCGTACTTTAACGGGATTACCAGCTCATCCCAGAGATAGGGGAAGTCTCCGGAATAATTATACACTGGCTCAGTAAAGACAAAACTGTTGGAGACACTCACAATCCTTCCGTTATAGGCATCTGCGTTAACCCATTCGCCCAGTTCCATCAATATGGTGCGGAATACGCCTATGTCGATAACATCTCCCTTGACGCCGCCAAGCAGCACGCGGTCGCCGATACGGTAGAAGTTACCCATCATTATCGCCACCCACCCGGCAATACTGGTAATGACAGTCTGCAGGGCAAAGGCAACGCCGGCGCCGGCCACGCCAAAGGCCAGCGTCAGGCCGCCAAGCCTGTCCCGGAAAACGCTGATCACCAGAAGAAAAGCCAGGACATAGCCGATTCCTGCGGTGAGCTTCTTAAGCGGGTAGACACGCTCGATACTATTTATCCGGCGCTCAAGAGTACGCTGCGTAAAGCGGACAATGATGATGAGTATGATAAGCCCCAGAATGAGAAAAACCACTTTCACTGCCGTCGGGTCGTTTAACCAGCCATGGAGTATACTTTCCAAGCGATGCATCAGTTCTACCATCGAGAACCTCCTTGTGTGACTATGTAAAGCAGAGGGAATATTTTTTTGGCTCCTCTCCTGAGCTGAGAGAGGCCGAGAGCGATTCCAAATACAGGTCCCATAAGAGGGGCGACGAGCATAGCACCAATAACTACCGCCGTGCTGTTTGCCAGGAGCCCGCAGGCGGTGATTATTGTTGAGAGCATGAGCAAAACATAGTATGAATACCGTGCTGTTGATATTTTGTCGATGCCCCCATGGATTTCAACCTGTCGCTCCACAGTGACTTTCAGCTTTTTTACGATCACCAAGACTTCTCCTTATGGTGCCTGCGAGGGTACCGGGTATTGTCCCCGCCCTGATGAATGTGTGACAACTTCTCACTGTATATCATCTCTCTTTTTCATGATGCATTCAATAGGAAAGATTCTGGTTTTTCTTGATTATTGTAAAATTATGCGATACCGCCTGTTCTTAAATCCCCAGCAAATGAAGGTGATGTCCGGGTGCCCGTCAGGGCAATCTCCTTTCATTTCATTCACTGCAGAGCTGAGGGATCATGGAGAGGATAAGAAGCAGGTCGTAGTGTGCGGTGACGTACTTTTTTCGGCACTAGCCGGGTTCCGGGTCACCTGCAAATTTTAACGCTATCAGCAGTCACTGCGCAGAGGGGCCTGAGCCGTTACCGCAAGAAGAGCTGAATTACTGCGCCTGCCTGATACCTAAGATGGGGACGAAAGCCTGCTGGCTGTAGAGCCATGCAAAGGCCTGCATATCCCGCTGGGTGAGGTGCACCGACGAGAGGGACGGATAGCGATGACGGTGCATGGCCTGATACATGATGTCGCCGCTGTCCTGGGAGTGCCCCAGGCCGATAACGTGGCCCAGCTCCTGCATGAGAATCTCCGCGAGGTTCCCCTCTGGAATGCGAGTGTTTGGCTCCATCGTAATGCCCTTGACTCTCTCGACCTCATCGCCCGAGTACCACCAGACGCCCCCCGCGGCATAGGGCGGGAGGCCCTTGCCCGACCAGTCCAGCGTCACGTCGGCCTCCGAGAGGCTCCCGGCGCCTGCGAAGAGCGGCGCCATTCCCAGGCTCCGTGCGGCATTGTTCCAGCTCTCGATGGCATAAAGGAAGACCTGGCGGAAGCGGTCGTCATTGGAGTAAATGAGAAGAGGCGACTGGCCCTGCAGGCGGCATGGCCTGCCGTACTGCCTGAGAACCTCGAATCCCCCGGGAAGAGCTGATGAGGCCGATGTATCTGCCTGGGCCGCAGCCGGCACGGCAGACATGAAGAGCAGGAAAACCATTGTCTGAGTGATGAGTGAGAGCAGTAATCTCCTCAAAGGGTGGCCGGTTCTATTTTCATAAGAAAAAGTGTTCATCGTGTGCTCCTTCGGATGCCGACCTGTCCGCAGAGGGGAGAAGGACCCGGAGGGGTTATGACGTTGTCCTTCTCCCCCTGCATTATACAATACCCCATGCAGGAAGCTTATATTCCATGTATTTCAGCGCTCCTGAAAATGAGGCAAGCCCCGGACACTGGTTACAATGCCCGGGGCTTTTCACTTTACTCTGATTGTTAAAAGCACCTCTTGATGTGCTCTCGCTCACCAGATTCCTTCAGGTTTACTTCATGCCCTTATTGGGTGAATCCGGCGATGAATTGCAATTTCCCTTTCCACCGCGGTGATGCATCCCTCCTTTTCCCTGGTGCTCTTTCTTCTTAGCTTCAAACTTCTTGTACTGCTCGGGAGTGAGAATTTTTTGAAGCTCCTTGGTGCGGGATTCTTTCAATGCCTTACCCTTTGCTTTTTCTTCAGACTTGATTGAGCTTATCTTCTCTTTCTGCACCTCGGTGAGATTGAGACCGCTCATAAATCCCTTACCCTTTTTGCAGTTTTCTCCTTTGGCGGAGCTTTTCTCCGAGCCGGCAGAGTCCTTGGGGCATCCCCTCATCTTACCTTTTCTTTCCGCCATGCTGCTGTCCCATAACTTCTGCTGTTCCGGAGTGAGGACCGTTCTCACGCGGGCGCTCATCTCTTCCCTCTCCGCCATTCTCTCTGCACGGTTTTTCTCCATGAGAGTTTTGAGCTGCCCTGCCTGAGCATCGGTAAGCCCGAGGTCGCTCTTCATCCGGTCCAGCATGCATCCCTGGTGCTTTCCCCCGGTGCTCTTTCCGCCGCCTTCATAGGACATTACAAGCGAAGTCACACTCACCGCAAAGACGAATATTACCGTTACTACAATTAAGATTTTTAAA
This sequence comes from Candidatus Eremiobacterota bacterium, assembly GCA_031082125.1. Taxonomy (NCBI): domain Bacteria; kingdom Bacillati; phylum Vulcanimicrobiota; species Vulcanimicrobiota bacterium. The sequence goes on along the minus strand of JAVHLM010000046.1, from coordinate 30,771 downwards.
GAACTGCTTTTCATATGTCACCTTTCTTATAATTTTACCTTGCTGAGTCTGATATAATAAGGAGCCTCATAAACTCCCTTTCATATATCACCTCTCCTTTCGCTTTCCCCTCAGATGCTTTGACCCGGCTTTTCAAGAAAAGTTTCTCATCGTGAATACTATTTTCACTTCCTGCCATTGAGAAGACCTCATAAAGAGACAGGCCCTTCAATGAGAAGGCTGATGCGCTTGTTCTTATCATATGGGTGCGGCTTGGAGAGGGGTAGGTCCGGGTGCTTTTTGCAAGCGCGAAAAGGTTTTCACCGGATGAAGGTTGAAATTCATGACATCATACCTTCAGGAATCGCACTCTTCTCCTGCCACGGTTTACAGCCAGCCGCACTTCAGTACCTGACCATGGGGAGGCAAATATCACCGAAAGTATGAAAATGCTCTCCGTGATGATGAGGGGGAGAAATACGTGGATGAAATAAAAGAAAAGCCTTCGCCGTGGGGGCATATTTTTTCAATAGCCGCCGGAATCATTCTCCTCATTGTCGCGCTTGTCATTGCGGTCGCCGTCGTCAACAAGTTCAAAAAGCCCGGTCAGATGGGCGTCATCGAGAGCCAGTCCATGGATATGTCAGTCATGCAGCCTCCCCAGGGCAGCTTTCCAGTATCGACAGCGACAGTCATAAAGAAAAACTTCAAGATAAAGACCTCCACCTACGGAAGCATCCTTGCCCGGAGCGAAATCGACATCTTCCCCCGTGTCACCGGGCGAATCATAAAGATGTCGGCCTACCCCGGCGAGCAGGTGAGCGAAGGTCAGGTGCTCGCGGAGCTCGATACTGCAGAGCTTTCCTCGCGGGCTAATGAAGCCCTCTGGGGGGTGCGCTCCTCTGAAGGAGAGAGAGCGGTCATCGAAGGAAAACGCAGGAGCCTCACCTTCGACCGGGAGGCTGCGAAAAATGAACACGAGGCCGCAGGAGCGGAGGTAAGGGATGCAAGGGCCGATCTCTCCTACTGGACAGAGGAGTATGGCCGCGGGACATCGCTTTTTAAAGAAGGGGCCATTTCGAAAGACGAGTTCCAGTTGACGGAATCGAAATACCGCTCCGCCGGCGCACGTGTCGAGGCGGCGCGAAAACGGGAGAGCGCGGCGCAAAACCGGGTGAGCTCTCTCAAATATGCGGAATCGTCTGCCCGGGCGGAGCTCAGCAAGCAGGAGGCTTCGGTCATTCAGGCGAAAACCGCGGAGCAGACGGCACACATAGTTCTTGGCTATACAACGCTTCAGGCGCCTTTCCCTGCCTACGTGACGGCAAGGCTTGTTTCGCCCGGCACGCTTGTTTCGCCCGGCACTCCCATCCTTCGCCTGGCTGATCTGCGCAAGGTGAGAATTCAGGCCGTGCTTGCCCAGAAAGATATTGCTTCAATCCGCAGGGGAAACAGCCTGGAATATGCCCTCCCCTTCGCTCCCGATACATGGCACAGCGCACCCATAACTGCTGTCTTTCCGGCTGTCGATCCCAGGGCGCGGACGGGAATCGTCGAGGCCCTCGTCGATAATGCCGACAATCAGCTCCTTCCCGGCGTCTATCTTTATGTGAAGGTGACCACCGCCACTGCCCGGTCAGCGCTCCTTGTGCCCTCAAGAGCGGTGATCCAGAACAGGGATTACCAGAACCGGCCTGCCGTCTGGCTTGTAAAGGATGAGGGAAATGGGGAAGTCTCCCTCTATACCTGCTCCATGCACCCCGAGGTCATCACCCGCAAGCCCGGCGACTGCCCCAAGTGTGGCATGGTTCTCATCCCCAGGGAAAGCACCGGCGGCCTCCATGTCTATCTCACCACCGTGAAGCGGGGACTATCTGACGGCACCGATACTCAGATTATCGAAGGATTGAAGGAAGGAGATGAGATAGCCGTCGATGGGATAGAGGATCTGCAGAATGGTAATATGGTGACGCCGACTGCATGGGGACGGGGAGGCCCCGAAAAAATGCCCGGGCCCCACGGATCAATGCCCGGCGGCATGCCGGGAATGCCCGCGGAATCGCCCATGCCCGGAGCCATGCATGGAATGCCCGTGGAATCGCCCATGCAGTCCCGTTCCCCGGAAGCCGGAAAATCCCCGATGGAAAAGCAGTATACCTGCCCCATGCACCCCGAGGTCATTTCCAGCAAGCCCGGCAGCTGCCCGAAGTGCGGAATGAAGCTGGTACACAGATGAGCGCGGAGAAGCATATCCGCCGGAGGGCAATGAATATCTCGGAATGGTCCATCAGCCATCCCTACGCCATAATCTCATTTTACCTCGGCGTCGTGGTGCTTGCCCTGCTCGCCATATTCTATACCCTTCCGCGGCGCATGATGCCCTATGTCCAGAGCCCCCTCATAGGTGTCGTCACCACCATGCCCGGCCTCTCAGCCCAGGAGATGGAGATGTATATCAGCAAGCCCATCGAGGAGCAGCTCGTGTCGGTAAGGAATCTCCGCTACATCCGCTCCACCTCGCAGGACGGCTTCTCCATAGTCTCACTGGAATTCTCATACGGCACCGACATGAAGAAGGCCCTTTTCGATGTCCAGGCTCTCATGAACATCATCCAGGCAAACCTCCCCGTCACCGGGGCGAACCTGAAGCCCTCGTGGGTTCTCCCTATCGATCCTCTCAATATTCCCATCCTCTCAGTCGCCCTTACGGGAGAGGGGTGGGACCCGGTGCGCCTCAGGGAATTCGCCGACAACACGGTGAGCAACATTCTCAAGACCGAGGAGAATGTTTTTTCCGTGGTGCCCTTCGGCGGGTACCGCAGGCAGGTCCAGGTCATTGTCGATCGGGACAGGCTTGCATCCAGGAATCTCTCCCTGCTGGACGTCAGGAAAGCCATTGATTCTTTTAACGTGAGCCGTTCTGCAGGGTCGATCACCCAGGGCACGAGAGAAGCCATCGTGCGTGTCGATAACAGGGCGCTCTCCGCCCGCGACATCATGAATTTTCCCATTGCCTCGATGAGCCTCTCTCCCGGCGGCCGTGAACAAGACTCTTCACCGCAGGACAAGGATTTCCCCCGCATCGTCTATGTGAAAGATGTGGCCCAGGTGCTCGATACATACTGGGAAAGAAGAAGCGCTTACCACTATGTCCATGACGGGAAGACCGAGCCTGCCATCGAGGTTTCCATAATCCAGAATCCAGAGGCCTCATCGGCAAGGATCGTCCCGCAGCTCATGAAGCGCCTCAGGCAGCTCGAAAAAGAGAACCCGGGAATCCGTTTTCAGGTTGCCTATGATAACTCCCACTTCGTGAACATCCTTTTCAGGAATATGTTTGAGGAGCTTCTCGTGGCGGTTCTCCTCACCGGTCTCGTGGTGCTGCTGTTCCTGGGGGAATGGCGCGGTGCCCTCATTTCTCTCCTCACGATTCCCACGTCGCTTGCCATCGCCATCCTCTGCCTTCTCCCGATGGGGATGACACTCAACAGCGGCACTCTTATCGGCCTGCTCATCTCAATCGGCCGCCTGGTTGATGACTCGATCATCGACATACATGCCGTCGAGCGCCACCTTCGCATGGGCAAGGACCCCAGGACCGCGACGATAGATGGTATAACCGAGGTGCGCCTGGCCGTCCTCTCCTCTACCTCGGTGCTCATCCTGGCCCTGGTTCCCCTGCTTTTCTGCGGCGGCATCGTGCAGGCCATGTTTGTCGAGCTCGTATGGCCTCTCATCTTCGCCCTTCTCGCCTCGACGCTTGTGAGCTTCACCCTCACGGCACTGCTTGCCTCGAAATTACTGCGCCCCGAAGAGGAGCGGGAAGGTGAAAAAAAATCTCTTCCTTATCGCCTGATCCTGAATCCCATCCAGAATCTCCTGGAAAGAATGGAAAAAGGCTATGGCCGGGTCATTGCCTGGATGCTCAGGCACCGCTTCTCCAATCTTGCGCGCATCCTTGCCACCGTCATTATCGGCTTCGCCTTCTATTATTTCATCGGGAGCGAGATGATGCCGCTGGCCGATGTCGGCCAGGCATACGGGATTCTGGAAATGCAGCCGGGCACCTCCTTCAAAGGCACCGAGGAAGCGACGGGGAGAGTCGAGGAGATCATGAAGAAGCATCCCGAGATAAAATCAGTCTCTACGGAAATAGGCGTCGAGACGATGTTCGAATCCTTCAGCCCCTTTTTTACCGGCTATTCCATGCCTGCCGTGAACTCGGCCTCTTTCATGATAACCTTAAGCGACAAGGATGAGCGGAAAAAGACCATCTGGGATATCATGGATTCGGTTCAGAAGGAAGCAACCGCAACGATCCCAGGCATCAGGCGCCTCCAGATAAAAGAGATGGGCTCCGATGTCATGGCTACTTCCTCGGCCCCCATTCAGATCCTGGTATTTGGCAAGGATCTGGCATATCTCGATCGCCTGGGTGCTCAAGTGACCGGTATTGCGGCAAAAACTCGCGGTATATTCCAGGTAGCCTCTTCCTGGTCACTTTCGAAGCCCGAGTACCGCATCAAGGTTGACCCCGTGAGGGCGGCCGAAGCGGGGCTTTCACCCGAGGCTGTCTCCCAGCAGGTGTACTATGCCACCAGGGGCGGCCTTACCGATGAATTCTACCGCCTCCCCAATATCCGCCAGAATACCATACTGATAAGATACCGGGAGGGTGATCGCCGCACCAGTGAGGATCTCGGGAACATCCAGCTTGTGGCGCCTGACGGAAAAAGTGTTCCTCTGAAATCCCTGGCTTCCATCGAATCCCTCAGCGCCCCAAGCCTCATTGAGCATGACGGCCTTCGCCGCGTTGTCACCATCATGGGCTACTACCGCATAGGGTACCCCACGTCGATGGATCTCTCAATGAATATCGTCATGGATGCCATCGCGAAAGTGAATTTTCCGCCCGGTTATGGCATAGAGATGCGCGGTGACATGACGCAGATGATGGACTCGTTCCGCCGCCTCCTTTTTGGCCTCCTGCTTGCCCTCATATTCATATTCCTGATCCTGGTGGCCCAGTTCCGGGGATTCCTGCAGCCCCTGCAGATGATCTTTTCCATTCCCCTGGAGCTCTCCGGTGTATTCATAGCCCTCTGGCTCGCCCACCAGAGCTTCTCCACCGTCTCCATCATGGCGGTCATCGTGCTCACCGGCATGGACATCACCACCGCCATACTCCTTATCGACATGATAATGAAAAACCGTGATCATGGGATGGAGCGCAACAGAGCCATTATCGAGGCATGCCCCACGCGTCTTCGCCCCATCCTGATGACCTCCCTCATCACCATCGCCGTGATGATTCCAGTCTCCCTCTTCCCGAAGACCGGGATGGATGCATACTCTCCACTGGGGACGGTCATCATAGGCGGCCTTGCCATGGGGACAATCCTGAGCCTTTTTGACATTCCAATCATGCACACCTATGTCGATGATCTCATCGCATGGATCCATCGCGTCTTCCTAAAAAAGCCATGGATATGGCCTGTCCGGGAAGATGAAGCGGAGGTGAAAGAGCCTTGATGAAGCTGGCGCTCTCCACGCTCATTCTTCTGCTGCTTTTTGCCTCCCCCTGTTCTTCTGACGAGCCTGCAATCGAAGGCCCCCTCGACATGAAAGGTGCCATCGAAAGGGGATTTCAGAATTCACCGCGGCTGAAAATTGCCCGGGCCGGGGTCAAGTCCACGCAGGCCGAGACCGGCGAGGCGAGGAGCAGGCTCGAGCCGGCACTCTCTGTAAATGGCGTTTACTCGACGGGCGACATGCCCATGCTCATTTCATCAGCACCGCTGGTAATGCCGCAGAATATCATCAGGCTTGAAAACAACACCTCGGGCCTCCTCAATGCCATGATAATGGCTCCTCTTTATACCGGCGGGACTTTCAGCAACAGCGTCCGGGCAAGGGAGCGTGACGAGGCGGCGGCCTCATGGGAGGAGAAGCGGGTCCGGCTGGAGCTCGCCATGGAGATAAAGACCTCCTATCTCCAGGCCCTTTTTCTGGATGAGTCGCGTAAAGCTTACGAGGAGCTCCTCGCGCTGCAGAATGAAAATGTGAAGCGCTCCGGGGAGCTTTACGAAGCCGGCAAGATACCGCTTCTCTATCTTCTCAGGGCAAAGAATGAAAGGGCTGCGGCAGAAAGCTCCATAAACAGGCTGAGAGCAGCCTTCGAATCAGAGAGGGCATCCCTCATGGCCCTCCTTGGGGGCGATACCCGCTCGGCGCAGGAGCTTTCCGAGGCCTTTGTCCCATGGGAGTCACCGGGAGAGAGCGGGGCCCTTCGCGCTTCTCTCGAGAGCCACCCGGTACTTCTTCGATTCAATGAAAAGATTGAAGCCGCGCGGCGAGAGGCTCATGCAGTCGAAGGCGAGTATCTTCCCCAGGTCTATGTCTTCGGCATGGGTCAGGCCATAACCCCGACGCGCACCGATCCAAACCCGGGGTACTCAACAGGCATCCTGGCAAGCGTGGCCATTGGCGACGGGGGATCAAGAAAATTCCGGAGGGATAAGGCCCTGGCACTCCTCGAGGGCCTCATTGCCGAGAAGGAGGCCGCCCGTCTTACCCTTGAGAAGGAGCTCATAACCGCCTGGAAGGCCATGGATGCTGCAGACAATAACACAAAGCTCGCGGAGGCTGCCCTCACTGAAGCCGCCGAGGTGCTCAGGATTGCAGGGCTCCGCTACAGGTCAGGCAAGGGGATCTCGCTGGAAATCATCGACGCCCAGTGGAGCCAGGCAAAAGCCCGGCTCATGAGGCTCGAGGCAATAAGGGACCATAACATTGCCGTGGCAAGGATCAAGTACATCACAGGGACATGGTAAAGAGAGCGGGAGCGCTATGAAAAGGAGTGGAGGTGCCCTGTCATGGCCTGGAAACCTGCTCAAGGCTCATTCCGCATTTTGGACATTTACCGGGCTTGTCTGATACGACTTCGGGATGCATCGGGCAGGAATATACGAGTTTTCCTGCCTTCTTTACCCCAGGCGAGGGTGAGGCGCTGTGCTCAGAAACAGGTGTCGTTGGAGGCGTCAGCGCGGGACCCTGTCCTCCTCCCAGGCATCCCGACATGCCATAAATCAGGAAACAAACGATGAAGCATGCCATGAATGCTTTTCCCTCAACTAATCTCATACTGATGAATCTCCTTTATTCAGCATTGAAATAGAAATTTCTCATTATATCATCTCTTTTTTTTGCTCAGCATGCAATAAGAAAAACTCTGATTTTGATCCCCATCACCCACCCGGGAAGCGCATCCCCGAAGTCCGGACTTTTTCTTATATGAACCCGGACACTCCGGGGGTATAATGAGAATAGGAGAAAGACGGCATTCTTCACTCATCAGGAAAGCACTGCGATTGCCGGAGAAAGCCGATATCGCAGATTTCATCAGGTTTTCATCGTGTCAACGCTCAGAGGAGGCTAAGCGGATTGAATCTTGCCAGTGATAAAATCAGAATATTCCAAGGAGGAATCACAATGTCGCGTCTTATAAGAAAATTGCTCTGGATATGGCTGATAGCGCTCCTGGTCACGCCGGCCTGGGCCGCTCAGCCTCAGCAGTCTTATTTCGAGCTGACCACTCCGGTTCAATGGACCCAGGTTCCTGGGGTTCCGCAGGTTCTCTATGCCCCGGGCCAGAATGCCGATATATTCCAGTATGGCCAGCAGTATTATTACCTCAGCCAGTCGCTGGGGAAGTGGTACACCGCTCCTTCTCTCCAGGGCTCCTGGGTAAGCACCCAGAACATCCCCCAGGTCTTTTACCAGATCCCTCAGACCTATTTCAAGAACCCGTCCAGCTGGAATCAAGGCAATACCACCACCTGGGGGGACGCCTCCATGCAGCCGTGGCAGCTTGGTAATCGGCTGAAATGGTCCAGGGTTCCGGGGGCTCAAGAGATTCAATATGTCCCGGGCCAGAATCTCGATATATTCCAGTATGGCCAGCAGTATTATTACCTCAGCCAGGGGCAGTGGTACAATGCGCCTTCTCTCCAAAGCTCCTGGGTGCAGACCCAGAATGTCCCCCAGGCCTTTTACCAGATCCCTCAAAGCTATTTCAAGAACCCGCCCGGCTGGGCTCAAGGCAATAAAACCGGCTGGAGCGGCGCCTCCTTGCCGCCGGGGCTGACGAATAATCAGTTTCAATGGTCCAGGGTTCCGGGGACTCAACAGGTTTATTACGCCCCGGGCCAGAGCCTCGATATCTTCCGGTTTGGCCAGCAGTACTATTACCTCACCCAGGGGCAGTGGTACAACTCGCCTTCTCTGCAGAACTCCTGGGTGCAGACCCGGGATGTCCCCCAGGCCTTTTACCAGATTCCCCAAAACTATTTCAAGAACTCGAATGGATGGAATCAAGACAATAGAAATCGGTAAATCAATGCCGCGGGGCAGATGAAAAAGCATAATAACAGGGATTCTCAGTAAACAAGCTGATGAAGGGGGGGTCTGGGCAAAGCCGCCGACATGGTGGTCAAGACCATCGATGAAAGGCGTGCCTGGCCAAGCCCCCCGGGCAAAGCACCCGGACAAAATGTCACCAGTGCTTCACTGTAGGAGGTAAGCTATGATTCAGTATTTCCAGGTTCCTGATCAATATCTGCCTGAAGAGAAAAAATATGGAGATGAGAGAGGCATGAACTGGCTCACCAAAGAGGAATTCACAAAATGGGCGGAAACCGCAAAATGCGACTGCGGGGCAAAAATGCTCTATGACGGTGAATCCATGCAATGCGAAAAATACGTGGATCTCATCAATTACAACCCTGTTGACGATGAGCTGCGTTATCACTGGAGCTTCACGATTGAAGAGGCATATGAATAAATACCGCCATTCATTCAGGCTCCAGGCGGGGGAAAATAAAAGGGAAAAACTAGACTTTTTCTTATTGCTTATTCACGGAATAACATAGTATGGTAAATACAGGAGTGAAATACCATACTATTCTGCTGCACATGCTTGACACCCTTAACACGTCAGCCAGGAGGTGGAATGAGAAAAAAGACATCTGCTACGGAAATGAAGCCTGCAGGCACGAGAGATGAAGCGGATACCGCGCCCGGTGAAGGTGAGAAAAGCCTGGAAACCAGGCATAGAAACCTTGTCTATGAGCAGCAGTTATATCACATCGAGCTTGATATGCAGAACAAGGAGCTCATCAGGGCCCAGGCAGTGATCGAGGAATCCAGGGCAAAATACTGCGAGCTTTTCGATTCGGCTCCCGTGGGCTACGTCACTATCGATGAAAAGGGAATCATACGGGAAGCGAACCTCACCATTGCGAAAAAATTGAATCTCGAGCGTGACTTCCTTCTTGGAAAGCCTTTTCTTGTGCACCTCATGGCTGAAGACAGGGACACCTACTATTCCCATCTCAAGCGCATGTTCAGAGAAAAAGAGCCGCAGGTCTGTGAAGTGCGCCTGGTGACAGGCGAAGGCCGTGAATTCGCGGCACTGCTGGAGAGCGCCTGCACGGGTGAGGGGGTATGCAGAACCGCAATAAGTGACATAAGCACCTACAGGAACGCCGCCAATATCCTTGATGCAGTCAATATCGGCATTATTGTGCTGGACATGACCGGCAGGGTCATATCTCTCAGTCAGGCTCTCGAGAAAATTACCGGCTATGGCAGAGAAAAGATTCAAAGAAATAAGATTTCAACACTGGCCCGGAAATTTGTAAAGAAAAGCGACAGGAGACGCGTAGAGGGCCAGTTGAGCCAGGCATTGAAGGAGAGAATCATAGATATCCCGCCTTTTTGCCTCATTGCAAAGGGCGGCCGCGAAGTGCCGGTTTCGGCAGGCATTTCATATGTCAGGGACGCTCATGGCAAGGCTTCTCAGGTCATTGTGGCACTCCAGGATATCACCACGCTTGTAAAGCGGGACCGGGATCTCCAGCATAGCCATGACTTCCAGAAAGACCTCAACTCGCTTCTCCGCCTTTCTCTGCTGGATATAAGCCTGCAGGTGACGCTGGAGCGGGCCCTCTCGATTGTGCTCTCCCTTCCGTGGGCTGGTGCGATGCGAAAGGGAAGCATAGCCCTCATTGAAGGCGACCCTGAAAGGCTCGTGATAAAAGCCCATAGAGAGCTTTCCCGGGAGCACCTGGAGCTGTGCGGCAATATCCCCATAGGCACATGCCTGTGCGGGAAGGCCGCGCAGACGAAAAAGGTGCAGTTTGCCTCCCATGTCGGCACCAGCCACGAGATACGCTCCAAGAATATGGAGCCCCACGGCCATTATTGCATTCCCATCCGCAGCTTCGACAAGGTCTTTGGCGTGCTCAATATTCAGCTTGACGACGGCCATCAGCGGGATCAGAGAGAGGTGGATTTCCTGCTCACTGCTGCAAATACGCTGGCCTCCCTCATCCAGCGGAAGAGCAATGAGCGCCCCCCGGCAGAAAAGACTACCGAGGCGGCAATCGCGAACAGCCTCATGGAAATCTATCCCGGCGCGCTGGTGTCACTCACCCCTGAAGGAAAAATCACCGATGCGAATGGAAAAATCGAATCATATACCGGCGTGCCGAGAGAGAGCCTCATTGAGACAGACTTCTGCGCTTATTTCACCCAGCCAGATAAGGCAAAGAACGGCTGCGAGGAGACCCTCAAAAAGGGTGCGGTGAGAAATTATGAGCTTGAGATCATGCACCGGGAAGGGCGCACCATCCCGGTAGTGATGAATGCTTCCGTGTGCCGCAATGAGGCAGGCAAGGTCATTGGCGCCCTTGCAGGGGCAAGTGATATTTCGGGTAAAAAGCTCTCCGAGCGGAAGCTCCGGGAGAACAATGAGCTCCTGGTGCAATCGGAGAAGCTTGCCGCCATAGGTGAAATGGCCCTGGTCACCTCCCATGAGCTGAGCCAGTCCCTCGCTCATATCGCTTTCATCGTGGAGGTCCTCGAGGCAATTGTCAAGAGAGGCAGGTCTCCTGCAAAAGAGCTGCTCACGGAGCTCACCGCCGCAAAGGAAAATATCTCCCGGGCCACGGATATTGTCAAGGGGCTCAGCGAATTATCCCAGGCAGACACAGGTGAGCCGGGCCCGCTTGACATCGGCATATCCATAGACAATTCCATCAGAATCCTGGGAAGGCAGCTCAGGGAGAGCGCCATAGAGCTCAGGATTGACAGGCCATCTCATGCGGTGATGGCCGTCGCCTCCCCCAACGGGCTCAGCCAGGTGATAGTGAACCTGCTTTCCCATGCCCGCTGTTCACTGGAAGAGTGCAGTGACAGCATGAAAAGGACCATAGACCTCAAGGTGATCCAGGCAGAGAGGACTGTAACTCTGCTGCTGCATGATAACGGCATGGGAATGCCTGAAAAGCATCTCTCCCGCCTGTTCGATCCCTTCTCTCCTGTCAGGGACTCACGCAAAGGCACGGGCCTGGGGCTGTCTCTCTCAAAGAAGATAATTGAGAGGTTCGGAGGCACATTGAAGGCGGAGTCGCGGGAGGGCCTCGGCACCACGATGACGATAACCCTGCACAGGGCGCAGGCTCCGCTTCAGCCTGGCAGGTATCCGGGCAGGTTGAAAGCTTTATGACCGGATTTCCTTATGGAGGAAGGAGCAGTGACGAAAGTGGACTTCGCAGAGGATTTCTGTTATAATTTATATGGCCCCGAAAGCTTGCAGCCACTCTTTTTCCACTCTATTCCATGCCAGGGATCCAAGTACCGCGATAAATTCAATTCGGGGATTCATTCTGACGCACGTGATAAGCTCCGGGCTTATCACGATCTCGTCTGATATGCTGTTGAGCATAAGGAGGGACCTATGAACACTGGAACTGAGGGAAGATTATCCACGGGAGTGAAAGGCATTGATGAAATCCTGAAGGGCGGCCTCATCAAGGGAAATGCGTACCTGCTGCGAGGAGGGCCCGGGGCGGGCAAAACGGTGCTGGGGATGCATTTTCTCACCGCCGCGGCCGTAAAGGGGCAGAAGGCTCTCTTCATCACCCTCGTGGAGTCCACGGAGAAGATTCGCTTCAACGCGCGGGCCATGGCCTTCACGCTCGACAGAATTGATTTTCTTGATGTGAGCCCCACAAAAGATTTTTTTGTCAAGGAGCAGATGTACGACCTCTTCTCCCCCGCTGACGTGGAGCGCGATCCCATCACGCAGTCCATTGTGGCCCAGGTTCAGGCTCTGAAGCCCGTCGCTGTCTTCGTGGACACCATGACCCAGTTCCGGTATCTCTCACCCGATCCGTTCCAGTTCAGGAAGCAGATAGTCTCCTTCATGCGCTTTCTCCAGGAGCTGGAGTGCACGGTGCTCTTTACCTCGGAGCAGAGCGCCGAGGCTCCCGATGATCATCTCCAGTTCATTGCAGACGGGATCATGGACCTTAGTTTTTCCGGATGCATGCGGCATATAAAAGTGACGAAGTTCCGCGGCTCAGATTTCCTCCCCGGCGCCCATTCCATGCGCCTCAGCGGGAAAGGCATGGAGGTCTTCCCGATAATAATACCCGAAGAGTACACAAGGCCCTACACCCCGGAGATCATATCCTCGGGGGTTCCCGGGCTTGATTCCATGCTTCACGGCGGGATCGAGCGCGGCACGGTGACCATCATCACCGGCCCATGCGGCGTGGGAAAGACCACCAGCGGACTGCTCTTCATGAAAGAGGCGGCGACAAGAGGGGAGCGCTCCGTGTTCTATACCTTCGAGGAGAGCAGGGAGAGCATTCTCCACAGAAGCGAAGCGATAAAGATCCCCGTGGCATCGATGCTGAAGAATGAAGCGTTTTCGCTGGTGAAGATAGAGGCCCTTCAATATACCGCCAGTGAGCTCACTTCAATCATCCGCAGGGAGGTGGAAGAAAAGAATGCCCGCGTCATCTGCCTGGACAGCGTCAGCGGATACCGCCTTGCCCTCAAGGGCGAGGACATGATCACCCAGATGCACGCCCTCACAAGATACCTGATGAATATGGGGGTCACCGTCATTCTCATCAACGAGGTGGAGAGCATTACCGGCGATTTCCGCGCCACGGAGATAGGCATCAGCTACCTTGCCGATAATATCATTTTCCTGCGGTACCTCGAGATGGCAGGGGAGCTGCGCAAGGCCATCGGAGTCCTCAAGAAGCGCCTCAGTGATCATGAGAAGATCATGCGGGAGCTGGAGATAACTGCTCAGGGCCTCAGGATCGGGAAGCCGCTCACCTCGTTGAGAGGGATCCTGAGCGGAATGCCCACAGGATTGGAAACAATCAAAGGGGGGGTGTGAGCATGCCCCCCTCTGAAAAAGTCCTTATAGTCGAGTATAACATGCGCAATCTGGAGCTTATCACCGGGTTTCTCCGCGGTGAGGGGTACGAGGTGACAGGTGCCGCCACCATGGAGGAGCTTGACGAGATTTTGAAGGCTCCCGGGATGATAGGGCTCGCGCTCATCGATCTCGTGGGCTTTGACCAGAGGATTTGGGAGCGGAGCGAGATACTCCGGGAAATGAATATTCCCTTCATCATTATCTCCCTTGTGAAAACCGCAGCGCTGGGGCGCGGGGAGTGCGCCGTGCTTCTCAAGCCCCTCGTCGTGAAGGACATGCTCTCCATAGTGAGCACTTTTTTCCAGGAGGCCGCCCGATGAGTGAGATTCTGATCCTGATGGACCAGAAAGAGAACAGGCGCCACCTTGCCGAATGCCTCAAGGCGAGGTACAAAGTGATCTTTGCCGAAAATGATGAAGCGCTTGAGGGCTCCTTTGATATGTGTGTGCTGGATGGCGTCGCCATGGAGCGGTTGTCTGACAAGGTGAGGCAGAGGAAGGAAGCAGAGGAGCCTCTTTTTCTCCCCATTCTTCTCCTTACCACAAAAGATGAGGCGACGTTCACCACGCGGAGCCTCTGGCAGTTCATAGATGAGCTTGTCCATATGCCCGTTGACAGGAGCGATCTTCTCGCCAGGGTGGAGGTGCTCCTCAGGGCCCGGAAGCAGTCAGAGGAATCGGCGTGGACCTATTATGCCCTCTCCAGGAATATCCCTGCGGCAGTCTTCATCGTGCAGGACGAAAAAGTGGTCTATGCCAATCCTCTTGCATCTGCCATCAAGAGCGGTGAAAAAGATCCTGCCGGGAGCAGCTTCTTTGAGCTTTTCCTTCCCGAGTTCCGGGAAACCATTTTGCACTCTTACCGCACCGTGATACAAGGAATCAATGGCACTGCGGCATGCATGGCGGCCTACAAGACAGGCGCAGAGACAAGGCTGGCGGATATCTGCATGGTGCCCATAAGCCACAGGAGAAAAGAGGCCGTCCTTGCAATCGCCAATGATGTGACGGAGCGGATCAATACTGAAAAAAGCCTCCTGCACTCACAGGAGGAGCTGCGCCGCCTCATCTCCCACCAGGACAACGTGAGAGAGGAAGAGAGAGCCCGCATTGCCCGGGAGATTCACGATGAGTTCGGGCAGGCGCTCACTTACATGCGTATTGATCTTCTCTGGATGAATAAGAGGATTCCCGGGTCCATGCCTGTCATCTGCGAAAAGCTCAAAGAGCTCATAGTGACAGTAGATCAGACCATCGAATCGGTGACGAAAATCGCGACGGATCTGAGGCCCCGCATTCTCGATGACCTGGGGCTTGTGACCGCCATGGAATGGCAGGCCAGGGAGTTCAGGAAACATCATGCCATCGAGGTGGAAACCTTTTTCCTTCCTGCCGAAATGAAGGTGAGCCCCGCCTCCACCACCGTCTTTTTCCGGATATTCCAGGAGGCGCTCACCAATATCGCACGCCACTCAAAGGCTACACTGGTGAATGTGCGCCTGCAGAAGAAAAGGGACTCATTGATCCTGGAAGTGATCGACAACGGGATAGGCTGCACGCAGGAAAAGCTCGAACATCCCTCTTCCCTGGGACTTATCGGGATAAGGGAAAGAGTCCTTTCTCTTGGAGGCACTCTTGAAATAACAAGCGAAGAAAGAAAAGGCACCACCATTTTTGCCAGTATTCCAACTGACGGAAGGGGAAAACTCGATGATAGACGTACTGATAGCTGATGATCACCCTCTGATCCGCAAGGGCTTCAAGCAGATTCTTGCAGAGGCTTCAGACATGTACACCCCCCAGGAAGCCTCCACCGGCCAGGAAGTGCTTGAAATGGTAGGAAGGAAGCACTTTGATATTGTTCTGCTGGATATCACCTTTCCCGATATGAACGGGCTGGGAGTCTTAAAGGAGCTCAAGCGGAAGCATCCCCAGCTTCCTGTGATGATGATAAGCATCCATCCCGAGGAGCAGTACGCGGTATCAGCAATGAAGGCCGGCGCCTCGGGGTACCTCACCAAGGGAAGCGCGCCTGACGAGCTGCTCAAAGCCGTCGAAAGGGTCTCTGCAGGCGGGAAATGGATAACGGCGACCCTGGCTGACTCTCTGGCTTCCTTCCTGGAGAATGATGAATCCAAGCCTCTTCACGAGTCCCTCACCTCCCGGGAGTACCAGGTGCTCTGCATGATCGCCTCGGGGTTGTCCACGAATGCGATAGCCGAAAAGCTTTTCCTCAGCAACAAGACAATCTTTTTTTACCGGGATCGCCTCATCAGGAAACTGAACCTCAAGAGCACTTCAGATATAATCCGCTATGCGCTGCGGCACAAAATCATCGAGTCCGAGTGAAAAAAAGGGAGGTCCTGCCTGTGAACGGAGTCAAATCGCCGCCTTCTTCTCCCCAGTCTATCGCCTTCGTCGGGAATTATCTTCCACGCCGCTGCGGCATTGCCACTTTTACCTCCGACCTGCTCACGGCAGTCGCTCAGGAGGCTGACGACACGCAGTGCTGGGCGGTGGCGATGAACGATACTCCCGAGGGCTATCATTACCCCTCGCAGGTGCGCTTCGAGGTGGACAGCAAGAATCTTGCCGATTACCAGCTTGCCGCCGACTTCCTCAACATCAACCAGGTTGACATGGTGAGCCTGCAGTTTGAATACGGCCTCTTCGGGGGAAATTGCGGCTCTTATATCCTGGAGCTCCTCCATGGGCTCCGGATACCCCTGGTGACCACGCTTCACACGGTGCTGCTGGAGCCGGATTCGAAGCAGAAGGCAGTCATGGAAGCGGTAGGAAGCGCCTCCGATGCCATGGTGGTCATGAGCCGCAAGGCCGTTGAGTCACTGAAGGAGGTGTACTCCATCCCGCAGGAAAAGATCCATCTCATCTACCATGGCATTCCCGATATTCCTTTTGTGGATCCCAATTACTACAAGGACCTCTTCGGCGTCGAGGGGCGCCGCGTCATGCTCACCTTCGGCCTTGTGTCTCCGGGCAAGGGCATAGAGCAGGTGATAGACGCTCTCCCGGAGGTGGTGGACAGGCATCCGGATATCGTCTATATCGTGCTGGGGGCGACTCATCCCCACATCATCAAGGAGCATGGGGAGTCATACCGGCTTTCCCTGCAGACCCAGGCCAGGAAGCTGGGCGTCGAGGAGCATCTTATCTTCCACAACAGGTTTGTCGAGCTCAAAGAGCTCTGCGAGTTCATAGGCTCTGCCGACATCTATGTGACGCCTTACCTGAACAAGGACCAGATCGTTTCAGGCACCCTCTCCTATGCCCTGGGGGCCGGAAAGGCCACGATCTCCACCCCGTACTGGTATGCCGAGGAGATGCTTGATGAGGAAAGGGGCCGCATCGTCCCCTTCAACGATCCCGGCGCCATTGCGGAGCAGGTGGTGGAGCTGCTGGAAAATGAAGCGGATCGCCACGCCATGCGCAAGCGCGCGTACACTTTCTGCCGTCCCATGGTCTGGGGGAAAGTGGCCCGCCAGTATCTTGATCTCTTCAGGAAGGTGAAAGGAGGGCGGGAGAGGAGGCCCAAGGTCACCTTCCGCGCAAAAACCCTGGGCCATAAAATCCCTGAGCTGCCGTGGCCCCACTTTGGTCATATGCAGCGGCTCACCGATGACACGGGAATCCTGCAGCATGCCAAGTATATTGTGCCCGATCGCTCCTTCGGCTATTGCACCGACGACAACGCGCGGGCCCTGATTGCCGTGCTGATGGCCCAGGGTATGGTGCCTGACGATACGGTGCTCATTGATCTTGCCTGCAGGTATCTCAGCTACCTCCACAATGCCTTCGACGAGGCCAGCGGGCATTTCAGGAACTTCATGACCTTTGACCGGCGGTGGCTTGATGAGAAAGGCTCTGAAGACAGCCACAGCCGCGCCATCTGGGGCCTGGGAGCGACCATGGCTCTCTCTCGCTCGGCGGGCATCACCAACGCGGCCTACAGTCTCTTCGAGCCCGCCCTGCCCGTTCTGGCCGATTTCACCTCTCCCCGGGCATGGGCATACGGCCTGGTGGGTATTCATATCTATCTTCAGAAGTTCGGCGGCGATCGCGGGGTGCGGAATCTCCGGTCAACGCTGGCCAACCGGCTCTTTGATCTCTATCTCGCCAATGCTTCAAAGGACTGGCAGTGGATTGAGGAGACGCTCACCTATGGGAACGGCATCGTCGCCCAGGCCCTGCTCCTCTCGGGGCAGTGGCTCCAGCAGGAAGACATGGTGGAGGCAGGCTTGAAGATGCTGCACTGGCTTATGCAGATCCAGACGGAGGGGAAGGGGCATTTCGTGCCTGTGGGCAATCACGGCTGGCTCTCGCGGGGAGGGCAGAAAGCCAGGTTCGACCAGCAGCCTATCGAAGCTCAGCATATGATAGAGGCATGCACGGAGGCATACAATATCACGAGGGATAAAAAGTGGCTCGATGAAGCGCGAAAATGCTTTGACTGGTTCATGGGGCGCAATGATCTTAACATCCCCCTTGTCGATTATAAGACGGGAGGCTGCTGTGACGGCCTCACATCCGACGGCGCCAACCAGAACCGCGGCGCGGAGTCAACGGTATGCTACATGATTTCCCTGTTGAGGATGCACATACTCGCGAGCACCTATGTGTGAGGCCGGTCCAGCGACCCCATGATATCCCTGAGCGCCAGCTTTATGACCTTGACCCGCTCGTCGCAGACCCCGCAGAACAGGAGCACATATTCGGGGTCCTCGTCATAGATGCAGGCCGTGGGGAAGACGACATCGGGCACAAAGCCTCTCTTCTCATCAGGCCTGTCCGGCGAGAGTACGGGGATCTTTGAGCGGGCAATGAGCTTTCCGGGATCATCGAGGTCAAAGAGAGCAGCCCCGGCCCGGTAAACACCAATCGGGTCATCTTCTGTCACGCTGCTCACGCCATGATAAAGCTCCAGCCACCCTTGAGGGGTCTTGAGGGGCACCGCCCCGCCCCCGAGCTTATCGCTGTCCCAGAGACCCCGGCGGGGGCTCAGCAGATGGCTGTGGCGCCCCCAGTGGATGAGATCCCGCGAGCGGGCGCATTGCATGGAGAGATATTCGAACTTGTAATATCCTCCCGGCCGGTGGTATGCCACGTAGTCGCCGCCGGCCTTCTCAGGGAGGATCACCACATCCTTGTTTTCCATGGGAAAGATGATCCCGTGCCGCGTGAAGCGGGTAAAGTCAGCCGTTTCGGCAAGAGCCGTCGAGACACCCATGCCCCGTGAGCAGGCCACATAGGTGAGGTAGTACGTGCCCTCCAGGTAAGTAATGCGGGGATCCTCTATCCCGAACTCCTCATATTCCTCACGGGGGAATAAGGCAGGCCCCTCGTCGATTGACAGCACATTGAAGCCGCCGGGGTCAAGTGTGACCAGTTTCAGATATGAAATGAAGGTGAGCCGCATGCGGTTTCCTGGAAAATAGTGAACCCGCACATCCATGGAATCTTCTTCCGGCGCCGGGAGCCAGTCTATTTCCACGTGCAGGGCCCCCTCCTTTGAAGAAGCCCTTGGCGAGGGGACAAGCCCTTTCCTCTGCTCCGCGGGGCGCTCGGCAACACGGGCGAGAAGGTAGATGTTGTCACCGAAGCGCACGGCCCCGGGGTTGAAAACCCCGATCACCTCGAAACCGGGGCAGTGAGGCTTTATGTGCGATGGCTCCAGCAGCGTTTTTTCTCGGATTCTTGGGATCATGGAGACCTCCTGCCTATTTTAATCCCGACGTGGCGATGCCCTCTATGAAATAGCGCTGAAAGAAAAGGTAGGCGAGCAGCACCGGCACCACCATGACAGTCGTTGAAGCGAGCTGTACCGCCACCTGCCCCCCCGCAAGCCCGCCGATCTGAAAAAGAGTGATGAGCTGCGGCAGGGTCATCATCTCCCATTTGCGGATCACCACGATGGGCCAGAGCACATCATTCCAGCTCCCCATGAAGGAGAGCATGCCCACGGTGATGATGGCAGGCCTGGAGAGGGGATAAAATATCCTGAAAAGGATCCCCAGGTCGCTGAGGCCGTCGAGGCGGGCGGCCTCAATGAGATCCTGGGGAATGGTGAGAAAAAACTGCCTGAAGAGAAATATGGAGAATCCGCCCACCATGCCTGGTATGATAAGAGCGAAGTAGGAATCCAGCCAGCCCAGCTTCGTGACCAGCAGGTAAAGAGGGATGAGGGTGAGCTGGGCCGGGATGACCATGGTGAAAATGACAATGCCGAAAATGAAATCCCTGCCCGCAAAGCGGTAACGCGCGAGGCCGAATCCCACCAGCGAGCCCAGCAGAACCTGGCTTGCCGCGATGGCCGATGACACGATGAGGGAATTGAAAAGCCCCCTGAATGCCGGGATTTTCTTGAGCATCAGGTGATACCATTGAAAGGTCACATGGGAAGGCACGGGGTTGAAGGAGAAGATCTCGTTCACCGGCTTCACCGTCGCTGACAGCATCCAGATGAAAGGATAGAGGAACGAGAGGGCTCCCATGGTGAGAAGCACGTAACAGAGGGCTCTCAATGCCATGCCGGACCGTTCTGCCATCTTTTCCTCCTTTAAAAGTAAGGCTCTTTCTCCAGGAATTTTTTCTGCAGCACCACTACTGCCAGTATCACAAGCGCCGTGGTGAGCCCCAGCACGGAGGCATAGTTCATGTCCCAGAAGGAAAACTTCTTGTATATATAGAGGAAGAGGGACATCGAGGCGTCGCCGGGGCCGCCGAAGTTGGTCATCACCAGGGGCTCCACGAAGAGGGAGAAAGCCCCCATGGTGGAGAGCATGACCACCATGACAAAAGTCGGGTTCAAGAGGGGAAGGGTAATCCTCCAGAAGCTCTCCCAGGGCGTCACGCCGTCAAGCTCAGCGGCTTCATAGACCGAGCGCGGTATACTCTGGAGCCCCGCCAGCAGTATGATGACGGTGAATCCCACGTTTTTCCAGGTGGCGTGAACGGCAAGGGAGAAGATGGCCAGGCTCTCGCTGGTAAGCCATCCTATGGGCGCCATACCGAAGAGCCTGCCCAGGATCTGGTTGATAATGCCGCTGTCCTTGTTGAGGAGATAGAGCCAGAGAATGGTGGTCACCGCCCCCGATATGATGACGGGGAAAAAATAGGCGGCCCTGAAGAACGCCTTGCCCGCAATCCTGCTGTTCAATGCCACGGCAAGAAGAAGGGCTATGCCCACCTGGAGGGGCACGTTGATGAGCACGAAAGCCAGCGTGTTCCTCCAGGCATGGAAAAAGACCTCGTCGCCGCACATCCGGGCCACGTATTTCAGGCCCACGAAGGGCATCTCGCCCCCCAGGTTGAACTGGAAAAAGACGAGCTTGATGCAGTAATAAAGGGGCCATGCGGTAAAAAGGGCGAAGTAAAGCAGGAAGGGTGCCGCAAACAGGTACCCCTTCAGGGCTTCATCCTTTCTGCTCTTCTTCATCGCCTCAAGGCTCCTCTATTCCATAAGCTCTTTCATCCGCGCTTCCGCCCTGGTGAGCGCGTCCCGGGGAGTGCGGATCCCCCTTACGGCACAGTCAGCATATTCCATGGAGAGCACATCAAAGATCTCCATGATGCGGGTCGCCTGGTCTATGGAATGCGCACCCGGCACCGCGTGCGCAAATTTTTTCAGCACCGGGTAAGTGGAAAATGCTTCCGCGCAGTCGGGGCTTGTCTCGATATGCCGCCGGTACACGAGCTGGCAGCACTTTTTCACCAGCAGGCCGTCGTTTTTGCTGTTCACCATGAATTCCACGAAACGGGCGCAGGCTTCCGGGTGCCTGGAAGTGGTAAATATTCCTATGCACTTGGGATCTGCAAAAGTGTGTGAAGCCCCCTTCCGCCGCTCCCCGGGCACGGGAAGGGGGAAGACGTCATAGGAAATGGCGCTCCCCTCGACGGCCAGGTTGGCCACATTCCAGGGGCCTGAAATATTGACGGCCACGCGCTCGTTCAGGAAGGGGTCTCCCGGCGTAATCTCCAGAGGAGCAAAGCCCCTGCGGAAGTTTTCACTGAGGAAGCTCATCACCGCGAGCGCCGGGTCATTGTCAATGGAAGGCATGCCCTGGCGGTCAAGAAGGGTATGCCCTCCGGAAGCGGCGATATAGAGGGCATAAAAATCGAAAAACCGCTTGTGCCAGGTCACCGACGCGTCAAAGAAGGTCATCGAGACACCCTTATGGCTTCCTGTAATCGCCGCCGCCGCTTTCATCCATTCGGAGTAAGTTCCGGGGGGCACGGCACCGGACTCCCTGAAAATCCGCATATTACAGAACATGAGGATGGGATTGCATTTCCATGGCACCTGGTACAGGTGGCTGTCCGGGGACACGAATTCTCTCAGGGAATCCTCCGGCACCCTCTCTTTCAGGGCGGTCATAAGCTCAGGATAGCTGTCAAGGGCCACCAGCGCCTTTGCCCGGCGGAACTGCTCCACCAGGGTCGGCGAGATATTGGCGCAGATATCGGGAGTGGTGCGGGCAATGACGGAAGCCATGAGGATCTCCTCCGAAGAGCGCCCTTCCGGCACCGGCTGAGATTTGACCTGTATGTCGGGATGGTCATTATTCCATTGACGGACCACCTCGCCGGCCCATTCAATCTCGTAGGGGTTGCTGGAGACCCAGAGGGTAATGACGGTTTTTGACGGTGCCGGTGAATTTTTCGCGCATCCCCCGGGGAAAGGGAGGAGCGCCATAAGCAGCAAGGAAAGAAAAAGACGAATAGAGGGCATGTACCAGGAATTCTCTAAAAAGGCTCACTCTCCTATATATGGCAGTCAATAATTCGCCGTCATCAGGATTTTATATTTTCTCAAAAACTAGACTTTTTCTTATAGAAAACCGGCAGATACCATGCTATTTTAATACATGGAATTATTAAAACATGTTACAAGAAAGGCGGATTACCATGCGAAACCGGATAATTTTTCTCTTGATTGGCTGTCTTCTCATCGGAAGTGCCTTCATTTATGCAGGCTGCGGCGGCGGCTCAAGCGACAGCTCAAATAATAACTACAATCCAAATCCTACCTATTCCCCTGTGACTGGGCCTTATATCTATACCTATACCTCAACGGATAACGAAAATCATAATCATACTGCGAGAGTCTACGGCACTTCCCTGAGCGCTCCTGACGCAAGCGGCTGGACTGATACAAGCTCGCAGGTCCTTAGTCACACTCATACGATGGCCCTCACCCAGGCACAATTGTCTTCCATAAACTCGGGCCAGTACGTGACAGTCACCTCATCAACGGCTGCAAACCCGACGACGGGCTATTCCCATTCCCACACATGGACTGTCTACAAAGCCTTCAATCAGGCTTCTTCTGCCGCTGACAACCATTCGCATGATCTGGTGGTGAGCACCAGCGATCTCACCAATCCCCCTGCTCAAGGAGTGACTTACAACACGACCACGGCCCTGAGTCATTACCATACTGTCAGCATTTCGCAGCAGCAGCTCTCTTCCCTCAACAATGGCGCATCAGTGACCGTCAATACTTCAACTGCCACCAATCCAGTCACCGGCGTGAGTCACTACCATACCTACACGGACCTCTTGAAACCCTGGTAGTCAGATGATACATCGCCGCTAAGAAGGCGAAAACTCAAAGCCGGCAGGGAATTTCTTCAGCCGGCTCTTTTTTTTCTGTCCAGAATCCGCCTTTTCCAGTAAAACGCCCGACACCTGGAATAAAATCTTTTATTTTTCGTAGTCCTCAGAGACAGCACATATATCCAATGGAGGTCTATTGAATGAAAAGACTACTGGTAATCATCTTCACCACCGTCTTCTGCTTCGTGACATGCCTGATGGGGATGCAGGGCGCATGGGCGGAGGGAGCGCAGAACACCACAAACAGCACGACGACGAATAACGGCACCAACTGCTCGAACAACGGTAACGGGCACTACCAGAACAACCCCGCCGGCACGCACAACAATACAAATACCACGACGACGAATAACGGCACCAACTGCTCGAACAACGGTAACGGGCACCACCAGAACAACCCCGCCGGCACGCAGAACACCACTACAACGAATAACGGCACCAATAACGGGCACAACGCAAACTGGAACAATAACAACGGGCATAATACAAACTGGAACAACAACAACGGGCATAATACAAACTGGAATAACAATAACAACGGGCACAACGCAAGCTGTAACAATAACAACGGGCATAATGCAAACTGGAATAACAATAACAACGGGCACAATGCAAACTGGAATAACAATAACAACGGGCACAACGCAAACTGGAATAACAATAACAACGGGCACAACGCAAACTGGAATAACAATAACAACGGGCACAACGCAAGCTGGAATAACAATAACAACGGGCACAACGCAAGCTGTAACAATAATTCGCAGAATAATGCCTGGAATGCTCAGCATGACAATGATGATAAACAGCAGAACAAAAAGGACAAGAAGAAAAAAGATAAGAAGAAGTAGCAGCTTCAGTGCAGAGTGAAAAGCCTGTATAAAAAATCAGGGACCGATAGGTCCCTGATTTTTTGTATCTTTAATTTTTCTACGAAGGCTTCAATGATGTTACCGGCCCGCTTAACGATGCTTGGAGTTTCCTCCATTGTTGTTCTGCTTGGGTGAGCCTCCGCCATTGTTGTTCTGCTTGGGTGAGCCGCCATTCATATTGTTCTGCTGGTGGGAGCCTCCGCCATTGTTGCCCTGCTTAGGTGAGCCGCCACTCATATTGATCTGCTGGTGAGAGCCTCCGCCATTGTTGTTCTGCTTGGGTGAGCCTCCACTCATATTGATCTGCTGGTGGGAGCTGCCGCCTTTGTTGTTCTGCTTGGGTGAGCCGCCCATGCTTTTCTGCGGATGCTTCCCTCCGTTATTAAGCTGCTGCTTGATCATTCCGCTGTTTATCTGCTGATGAAGGTTTCCTTTCCCATTGGTCCGGGGTTTCAGAGTGCCGACCAGCCGGGTGACAGTTCCGTTATTTCTCTGAATAGTGCCGAGCAGGCTTCCTGCAGGAATCGCAAATTTGCCTTTCTGGCTTTGAAATTTATGGAATTGGATCGCTGCATTGTTAATAATGACGGAGTTATTGACAATCCCGTTGCGATAGAAACCATTTGCTCTGGGAGTAGGTGCCCATGTATGCATACCGCCAAACCCTAAGTTTCCCCAGATTCCCGGGTAGTAACCTCCCTTCGGGTTATTGTAATACCCGAAGTAGGCGGGATTGAGCATTGACATAGGTACCTGTGCAGATACACCAGTATTAAAGCCATTATAAACACCATTATAGACTCCGTTACCCCAGAGTCCCGAGTAGTAACCTCCCGCCGGGTAATTGTAATAGCCGAAGGAGGCGGGATCTTCCACTATATTTTGATTTCCCCAGTTGGTGGTTCTGGAATTCCACCAGTCACCTACCAGGACTCCAAAGAGATACTCTATCAGAGGATTTCCTGAGGTGATGACTGAAGAAGGATTGTATTGTGGCAGATAGTACCGATTTGCCACCGCTGGCATAATCTCGACGGCGTCATTATCATATACTATCCTCTGGTAGCTGTTTGTCTTCAGATTGCCTGCCCTGTAAACCTCATTACGATATGCCTGGACGGCACTCATCACATCCCGCTGCTGATTGATAAGCGCATATCCAAGAGTCTGAGTCCATGTGAGATCATTATTCATCCTGTAAAGTACGTCAGGAAAATAAAGCAGCGCCTTTACACTGGGATCCCAGTCGGTAGAGGGCATGCTGGTCACCTGCCCGCTATTGCCCTTCAGATATCTCGCTGCCTGGACCACCTCATCAGGCACGGTCGCGGCTACAAGAACATTCGAGAGCATATCATCGGGGTAGAGCGCCACGGGAGCGACAACAGTCTGGAGCTCCTGTATCGACAGAAGTCTGGCCTGAGCCTCTCTTTGCCCGGGAATTGCAGCGAGGAAAAGCAAGACTATAACAAATAATATAATCACACATTTTTTTGATATCACTGACTTGCTGTTCATAATGTTCACCTCTTTCATTTAAACTTGTTCTGCGAAGTGGACTGCTGCCCCCGGGGCAGACCATGATAATATCTCCAGGGCTTTCTGATCTTATAGTATCAAACTTATTGACTGATTAACATCAGGAAAACTCCAATTCTTTCCTCCCTTGTCAAAATGGCCCTTTTTGAGCTCTTGTGCTTCTCAATGAAAGTCAAGAGTTATTCTTATTGTATCTCTCAATGACAAGGTATATGATTAAATAAGAAGTAAGATAACGTTTGAAAGGGAGGCGAAAGAGTATGGAGATCAATGTGAATCGAGGTGACCCCGAGCGCCGGGAATCCGATTCGGCATGGTATATGTCGGGTTGGCTTATCGTGATAGTGCTCTTGGTTGCAGGAGTTATGGTGGGAGGCTGGTTTGTATTTAACCCCATGCCGAGTCAGCAGGCACAGGCGCCGTCGCAGACCACGGTGGTGGTGCCGCAGGCCGAAAGTAAGCCGGCAGAGGCGCCGTCGCATACTACTGTGGTAGTCCCTGTCCCTGTGCGGGTTCAGAGTCAGCCAGGCCCACAAGGACCGGCTGGTGAGTCCGGGACGACTGGTGCTTCCGGACCGGCTGGTGAGTCTGGACCGGCTGGCGCATCTGGACCGGCCGGCACGTCCGGACCGGCTGGTGCATCTGGACCGGCTGGCGCGTCTGGACCGGCTGGCACGTCCGGTAAATAACAGCCAGCGTGAGGCGGCACTGTTGGCGTCATCCGGTTCAGGATGTCGCCAACAGTGCAGTGCAGAGAAAAGAGAAATTTTCTGTGAAGTAAGCAAGAGTTTTATACCGCCCGGCGAATCTTTTTACAGGACCATCTTGTCTCTGATTATGCGGTGAACATAGTCAGAAACAAGGTGGTCCTCTTCCTTGCCCGGGAATAAATTGGAGCGTAATTCACCGGCAGTGCTCCTCAGAGAAGCGGGAGATGGAATATTTTCAGTGAAAGAGGTATATTAATTGTATGACGAGCATTAAAATAAAGAGAAACCGGCAGACCTTCGTCTGCGATCCCCGCCGTGTGATTGCCAAGTATCTCAACCTGGGGAGCGGCACAAGGGAAAAGGGGATCATCGGGCGCATCCTCTCACTGCCTGGAGCTGACTGCAAGGTGCTGCTTGATGAGGTGCTCGAGGAATTCTCCGGCCGCCACCGTGCCATCAGGGAGATTCTCCTTTCCAATTTCACCCGTGTAAAGCACCATCTGGAGAATCCCGATGAGCTTTCACCTGAGCGCCGGCTCCTGATCGGCGCGTATTTCACCCATGAATATTCCGTGGAGTCAACGGCCCTTTTCAATCCCTCAATTGTTCCCCATGTTGATCAGAGCGGCCTCCCTTCCGGCTCATTGCGGTTCATCATGAGCTTAAGGGCAATCGGCGAAGGGCATGTCTCCTCCATAGTTTTTCGCAGCGGGGTCATTAACAGGGAGAACCACATTCTGATGGATCCTTTGAGCCATTTTCTGGAAATGCCCCGCGTGGAGCTCAACCCGGTCTACGATGTGCATACCTTTTTACTCAAGCTGAAAGAGATGGGAGTCCTCAATGAGCCAAGCCAGGCTATTTTTAACAAGCTCCCAAAAAGGTTCCACTATAGACAGCTGATGGAATGTATAAAAAAGGAAAAGGCCCTGCATTCAAAGGACCTCTCGTTCACTGAAACGGCGAGAATAATCGAATGGATCGCCCAGTCAAACTATGAAGAGACCTTCCGAGAAGAAAGCCTCCTGTCGGAGAGAGTGATTTTCCCTGTCTCCAGGGATGAAAGCAAGGGCATTGAAGACGCCCGATTCGTGAAATTCACCGATGATGACGGCGAGGTTATCTACTTTGCCACCTATACCGCTTATAACGGCAATTCCATTCTTCCCATGCTGATTGAAACGAGAGACTTCATCTCGTTCCGCATGTGCACCCTGAACGGGAAGGCTGCCATAGGGAAGGGGATGGCTCTGTTTCCCAGGAAGATAAATGGAAAATATACCATCATCTCAAGGCAGGATGGAGAAAACCTCTTCATCATGCAGTCCGATAACCTGCATTTCTGGGATGAAAAAGAGCTTCTGAAAGTGCCTGAAGAGACCTGGGAGCTGCTGCTGGTGGGAAACTGCGGCTCCCCCATTGAGACAGAGCATGGCTGGATTCTTCTTACCCACGGTGTGGGGCCCATGAGGAAATATTGCATTGGCGTGGTGCTCCTCGATCTTGACGATCCCTCGAAGATAATCGGGCGCCTGAGAGATCCCCTCATCTTCCCCAGGGAGGATGAGCGGGAAGGCTATGTTCCCAATGTCGTATATACCTGCGGCGCCCTCATCCACAATGGCGAGCTGATTATTCCCTACGCCGTCTCTGACACCTCTTCGGGCATTGCCACCGTGAAACTGGAGAATCTTATACAGGGCATGGTGCGAAGCGAAATTCCGCGTGGGATCAGCCCGCTGCTGTAGCCGGGATCGAGTCCCCCCCGCTTCTTTCACGAAGACTGGAGTATTTCTTATATGAACCTTGGCGCTCCAGGGGTATAATAAGAGAGAGGTGATGCGCCATGGGAGCTGAAAAGAGAGAAAAGCATGCCGCCTTTTATTCTCCTGCAATAAGAGCCTTTTTGCTCAGTATCTGCATCATCATAATCCTGTTTCTTTACGGTTGCGCAAAAATATACCTGCTCTTTTCGGGGCCTGTCCGCAGGAATGAGAGCAAGGCATGAAAACTTGGCGCCTGCCCGGTTTACACCGGTGTGCCTGAATTGATCGCGCCCCCCTCCAATGTCGGGTTTCCGGTGAATCACAACCTCACTTTCTGCAGCCGCAAGGCGTTGCTGATGACCGAGACAGAGCTCAGGCTCATCGCGGCGCCGGCAATGACCGGGCTGAGCAGCAGCCCGAAGAACGGGTAAAGCACCCCCGCCGCCACAGGAATACCCAGCGCGTTGTAGAGAAAAGCGAAGAACAGGTTCTGCCGGATGTTCCGCATGGTGGCGCGGCTGAGGCGGATGGCCCTGGCAATGCCGCGGAGGTCGCCTCTCACCAGGGTGATGCCTGCGCTTTGCATGGCCACATCGGTGCCTGTGCCCATGGCAATGCCGACTTCAGCTTCGCTGAGGGCGGGCGCGTCATTGATGCCGTCGCCGGCCATCGCAACGTGTTTCCCTTCAGCGCGCAGCTTTTTGATATGGGCGACCTTGCCGGCGGGGGCGATCTCCGCTGCCACGGATTCAAGGCCGAGTTGCCGGGCCACTGCGGCGGCCGTGCGGCGGTTGTCGCCGGTGAGCATGACGAGCTCCAGCCCGAGAGCGTGGAGCTCGCGGATGGCTTCGGGTGCGGTGGATTTGACCGGGTCGGCGACGGCGAGGATTCCAGCCGGCTTGCCATTTACGGCGACAAACACCGCGGTCCTGCCTTCCTCCTGAAGTTTCGCCGCCGAGGCTTCATGTGGCTCCAGGCCAGTGATCTTTTCATTTCGCAGGAAATCCGGAGTGCCGATCATCACCGCACGATCAGCAACGGTGCCGAGAACGCCACCACCTGTCACCGAACGAAAGTCTCTCACCGTCTCTAAAACGATACCTTGTTCCTTTGCGCCCTGCACGATTGCAGCGGCGAGCGGGTGTTCGCTGTTCTGTTCCAGTGAGGCGGCGAGACGCAAGAATTCCTTCGTGTCGAAACCGATGGCGGGAATAGCATCCATGAGCCTGGGTCTGCCCTCCGTGAGAGTACCCGTCTTGTCCACGACGAGCGTGGTGACTTTTTCCAGCCGTTCCAGCGCCTCGGCGTTTTTCACGAGCACGCCTGCCTGCGCACCGCGTCCGACGCCGACCATGATGGACATTGGCGTAGCCAGGCCGAGAGCGCACGGGCAGGCGATGATGAGGACCGCGACGGCGTTGATGATGGCATGCGCGAGCTTTGGCTCCGGACCAAGCCACATCCAGATGACGAAGGTAAGTAAAGAAACAGCCAGCACCACCGGCACGAAGATGCCCGCGACCTTGTCTGCGAGGCCTTGGATAGGCGCGCGGCTGCGCTGGGCCTCGGCAACCATATTCACGATCTGCCCGAGAAGCGTGTCGCTGCCAATCCGCTCGGCGCGCATCACGAAACTGCCCGGGCCATTGACGGTGCCGCCCGTCACTTTGTCACCGACGGTCTTTTCCACCGGGAGCGGTTCACCGGTGATCATGGACTCTTCCACGCTGGAGTGACCTTCGACCACCGCGCCGTCAACGGGCACCCTGTCACCTGGAACCACGCGCAGCAGGTCACCGGCTTTCACCTGGCCGAGAGGCACTTCATGATCGCCTCCCGGTGCGACTTGCCGCGCCATGGGCGGTGCGAGGTTCAGCAGCGCTTTGATGGCGCTTCCCGTGCGGCTGCGGGCACGGAGTTCGAGCACCTGGCCGAGGAGCACCAGTACAACGATCATTGCCGCGGCCTCAAAATAGATGGCGACCTTGCCCTCGTGCTGCATCGTGTGGGGAAATATGCCGGGCATGAGCATCGCCACGGCGCTGAAGATGAATGCTGCACCCACGCCGATGGCTATCAGCGTGAACATGTTCAAATGACGCGTCACGAGGGAACGCCAGCCACGCTGGAAAAACGGCCAGCCAGCCCACCAGACCACCGGTGTGGTGAGCGCAAATTGTATCCAGCGTGAGGTGTGGCTGTTCACCCAGGACTGCCTGGCAAGTGCCGGGATCATATGAGCCATCGCCAGGACAAAGACCGGCAACGTCAGCGCGGCGCCGATCCAGAATCGCTTCGTCATGGCGCGCAGCTCGGCGTTCTCATCGTCACCCATGCCCGCAGTCACAGTCTTTGGTTCCAGGGCCATGCCGCACCTGGGGCACTCGCCGGGCTTGTCGGACTCCACCCCGGGACACATCGGGCAAAAATAGAGAGCGGCAGCGGATGGCGTCACCGCTGAGTGTTCGTCACCGGGCCTGCCGTGGCAGCACTCACCGTGGACAGGCGCAGATTCAGCATTGACTCCGCAGCATGGGATCTTGGTAAGGTCCGCAGGCGGGGCCTTGGCCAGAAACTTTTTACGGCAGTGCTCGCAGCAAAAGTAGAACGTCTCACCATCGCGTTCAGCGTGGAGTGCCGTCGCTTCGTCCACCGTCATTCCGCAAATCGGGTCTTTGGCTATTGTGGTGCCCTCTCTTTTCTCGCTCGAGAAAAAGTGGTTCTCAAGTCTGTTTATTCACTCCAGTTCACGAAGCGGCGTCGTTCTTGTGAAACTTCTTCTTTGTTCAAGTTACTCCTCGTGCCTGCGATGGGGCATCTCTCTCCTTTTACCATTATACCTTTTCAATTCCCCGATTCAAATGAGAAAAATTCTGGTTTTGAAATAACCCATTCTCTTGACCCGGGATCTTCACTCCCTTTTCATAGACCAGGAAGGGCTTGCCTTCTGAGAGGGAGCCGAAGGTGAAA
>JAVHLM010000045.1 GCA_031082125.1 Candidatus Eremiobacterota bacterium | reverse complement strand
GGGCGGAATGTTTTTTGCGGGGGAAAGATTTCATGGCTCTTGACCTGTAGATTCCCCGGAAAGCGGGTTCGGAAAGGCAGGAAACGAACGCTCTCACAAAAGCGTGAAGGGGATTCCCTTTTCCGGGGGCAGTACAGCAGGAAGAGGCGTCCGGGGGAGCGTGTCGGGCGCCTCTTCCTCTGCAGATTTAAGGATTACTCCGTAGGTCTCGGGGGAATCGTGTAGGTCTGGTTCACGCCGTCCCTGGTCACCGATATGGTGCCGCCCTGGCCCAGCTGGAGATTCTTCTCAACGGACCTTGAGTGGCTCTCGCCGGTGGTCTTGTTGGTCCACTGGGCGCTGTTGGCCGAGTCGAACTCACCGGTGGCGGCATTGAAGGCAAAGCCGCCTTTCGCCGATCCTGACACATAGGGATTGTCGGTAGCGCCGGCGAATCCGCCGATGGCGCCGTTGGGGCCTGCCGCTGCGAACCCTGCTCCGGCGCTCACGCCGCCGTTGGGTCCCACGTGGTAGCCCGCCCCGCCGATTGCGCCCTTTGTGCCGTCGGCGCTCACTCCTGCGGCCCCGCCGTATTCGCCGTAACCGCCGTAAGGTCCCGCGTAAGCTGTCCTGGGCTGGATGCTGATGTCTGCCATTTTATTTTCCTCCTTCTGGTATCTCGTGCTTTATGGGCTCATGATACCACCCCCCCCTTACAGGACCCTCACAGGTGCCTTACAGGGTTCTTACAGGGATGAACAGCAGGTAAACATTTTGCGCTGCCCTGTTATCTTATCGATGCTCCATGGTGCGGGCACCCAGTTTTCCGGAGGCAGGAGAACATTCATGCTTTGGAAAACCTTGTGGGTGCCAGACTGATGGCAGAAATTGGAGTTTCCCGGAGGAACAAGTGTGTCTGCTGGATATCATTGAAGCAATGGCAGAGAATCAGCCCCAGAGGGTGAAGGAGCTCATCAGCAGCCATGAGGTCAACGTGGACCTCAAGGACAGCAACGCGACAACGCCTCTCCACTGGGCTTCGCAGAGGGGGCATAATGACCTGGTGACTTTCCTCATCTCCAGGGGTGCTTCGGTGAATATCCTCGACAGGTGGCGTGCCACCCCTCTTCATTATGCCTCTCAGAACGGCCACACGGAGATAGTGAAGCGCCTCATTGCCAACGGAGCGATACCTTATGTGGCCAATCTGGAGGGAGCGGTCCCCCTGCACCTGGCGGCAAATGCCGAGATCGCCGCAATGTTGAAGGAATGCGGCGGCGAAGAGTACCTCGTCACGGAGCTTGGAGAGCCCGACTACGACTGAGAATCAGCAGCTGCCGCAGGGCACGCTCTGTGGCATATTCTATCGGTTATGCACGGAGTGCTTTTCGATGCTCTGCCAGGTGCTCACTGCCCATTCCCTGTCAGGCCCTTC
Source organism: Candidatus Eremiobacterota bacterium (assembly GCA_031082125.1). Classification (NCBI taxonomy): domain Bacteria; kingdom Bacillati; phylum Vulcanimicrobiota; species Vulcanimicrobiota bacterium. The sequence goes on along the minus strand of JAVHLM010000045.1, from coordinate 45,763 downwards.
ATCAAAGCAGATGCTTACAATGCACAGGTTGCCAGGCGCTGCCGTATAGCCCTGCAGTACAAAGCCTCCCTGCTGGTCTTCATTGGGAAATACCTGTGCCCACCCGGCGAGGTCATTTTTCCTGTAATCAATAGTCTCCCGGCACCGGGGATGAAGCCGATCCTTTTCAGGGAGCATCGCCTCTGCGGTGAGCTCATCGCCGGGCCTGGGCTCCGCCGTGATGGAAGAGGCCTGCACCGACCTGCCACCGAACCAGAAAATAAGCTCAGTGCCTTCTCTGTTGCTGTCGGTATAGAAATACCCGGGCAGCGCAATGGACCAGGGTCCTCCCAGAAACTGGCGCACCATACCCCTTTTAAAGCCAATGAGGCCGGGTTTCGGGGGGGCGGGCCGCTCTGAAGCCGGCTTTTCAAGAAGTGCCCTGATCTCCATGATTTCTTCTTCAGGCAGGGCCAGGGCGCCGTCCAGGAGCCTTGCCCTCTCAAAGCACTCCAGAACCAGCCTGTACTTGGATTCCTCGTCATCGGACGCCGGATGATGCCAGGGGATATCGAACCACGCCATGGCAAGGCCGCAGTTCTTCCAGAAGAGCCCGTCAATTCCCTTGTTCCACCAGGGAAAAAAGCGTGACCCCAGGGAAATGAGCCCTTCGGCATCCGCTATCAGCACTTTCTCGAACCATTCCACGGGCCAGAATCCCATGGGCGAGGCGGCAAAGTAATCCCCCTCGATGAGAATGTCTGTGGGAAGAGATATCTGAAGGTTTTTTGTCTGGCTGGAGCCGTAGCTTTCCAGGACAGTGCCTGCGAGGTTCCGGAGCCAGTCCAGCATTCTCTCCTGCACCCCGGCAAAATTTCGGTGCTCCGGGAAGCCCGTTTCATCTCCCGGCCCGCCTTCCGGATCTCTCCACTCCCACGTGAGCCTGCATTCCTCAGCAACTTTTTCAAGGGTTTCCACGAGGAAAGCGTGATAGCCCGGCCCTGCTGAATTCGTTTTTGCCGAGCAGAGGAGCCTCTCTCCCTCGCCGAAGGAGAACTCCACAGGATCTTCGGCAGGGTGGAACACAAGGAGCATCCTGTCATCCTGCAGATCAAAGAGAAAGAACTTCTTCATGAGCGGGTCCGTGAGGGCGCCCTCGAAGGCCTGCCTGACATGTGAGAGGATGTCGCTCTTCTGGGGCTTTGCCCCGAAGAAACCTTTCGGCTTGCTATGGGCCTGCAGAAAAAGCCTCACTGCCATGAGCGGGTCCTCCTTTGCTCCCCTGGGTCATTATTTCAATGAAGGGGCATTCCCTCCCTCTTCGTAGGAGGGAAGCCTCCCTGTGAGCCACATGGTCCTCCTCCACTGACAGGCGAGGTATTTCAGCCCTTCCTGCCCTGCCGAGAGGGCATCAAGGAGAGGAAAAGTCATCGAATGTCCCGGGCCCCACGATCCATCTCCGGCGGGAAGAAGGGACTGACCTTCCCGGTAATTCCTCAGGGCGCCGGCGCTCTCCCCCGAAAACCACCGCTCCACAGTCTCAAGGTGTTCGTCAAGGCTCTCAATGTTCCCGGGGAATCCCAGGGAAGCGCTGCACTCCGCAACAAGCTGAAGGCCTCTCAGGATGTCGTAATTATAGAACCGCGGGAAAAGCGGGCCGAGCCACGAGGAATTCAGGATCCTGCCGCTTCTGGCGCTCCTTGCGAGCCTGTGGGCCATCAGGTACTCGCAGCCCCGCTCGAGGTGCTCAATAAAGGGGATGCCGTCAAGCCGCACAAGGGTGAGAAGAAGCTCCAGCATGGGAAGGGTGGACTCTATCGAGCTCACGGGCCGCGGCCTGGTGTAGGCCCCTTCGTCGCAGTTGAAGCCGCCGTCTGCCATCTGGTAGCGCTCTATCCATTCCCTCACCCAGGGAGCCCTTGCAGGAAACTCACCTTCTTCCTCCCTCAGCAGCCTTGCCATTGTCCCCATGGCGCAGTGGCAGATGATGTGGCGGTAAGGATCGGCCCCTGCGGGGATCTCCTCCTCCGTGAGGGGGAAGTGGTGAAGGTAGTGGGACGAGAGGCGCTCACTCATTGCGGAAATGGCGGGGCGGGGAATCCGGTGCGAGAGGCCTGCTTCATGGAGGGCCATCATATGCCACCAAGGGGCGGTCCATTTCGGCCAGTAAGGATCTCGCCCGAGATCGTCCATCACCTTCCCTGAGCCAAGGTATGAGAGGCTCTGCGAGACCGCTTCCTCTACCTCCCTGCTGTGGTCAACGGTGCTGATGTAGAATCGGAGCTTCCGCGGGGCGCCGCTCCCTCCCGGCAGTGAAGGTATCTCCTCGCCGCCGTTTTTTTCTATGACGCGGCGGGAGGCACTATTGGTCTCGTCGCAGGTGAGGAGGACCCGCATAAGGCCGAGGCGCCGCGCTTCAAGCAGGCACAGGCGGAGCATCTGCGTTGCGTATCCCCTGGTGCGTGCCGAGGGGCGGACCTCATAGCCGATGTGCCCTCCAAGCCTGCTGAGGTTGCCGTTCAGATGGAGGCGCAGGGAGATGCGGCCCACGAAGTCTCCTTCAGCGAGGGCCCAGTACTCGACGGCAGGCACAAGCACTCTCTCCCCCGGGCTTGCGAGGGCCTCGAGGCGCCGGAGATATGCAGGGAAATCCCTTCTCAGGTCGCCGGAGGTGAGGCAGAGGTAAAGCGTCGCGTTATCTCTGAGCTCCGGTGGAAGCTCTTCCATTGCCGCAAGGTAGCGATCTTTCAGCTCAAGTGACGGCCGTGCCAGGGTAAGAGGCTCCATGGTGCCACAATACCATGAAAACCGGGTTTTGCCAAGTGGCAGCCCGGGCCCAGCCTCAGGAATGTATCACCTTTCACATATTTTCACCGGGAGAAGTGATATGATAGCTATGAAGGGGAGGGTGGAAAAAATAAGCAGCGTCCGGGGTGGGAAAAGAAGCAGAGCCTCTGAGACGGGGGAGGTGAGCAGGGCCGCCGGGATTCGGGCAGCCAGGAAGAGCGGCCGGCAGGGGTGAGGGATTTCCCGCCCCTGCCGTGTTTTTGCCCTTGTGCATGCCGGAGCGGCGCTACTTGCCGCGCTTCCAGATATAGTAATCCATATCATCGGAGCCCGAAGATTTAAAATTCATGAGGCCCCCCTCTCTGATGGTGACCACGACTTCAAAGTCCCTCCGTGGTGCCTTGCAGGAGAGGATGGTCTTTGACCCGTCGTTTGACTTCACCGTGTAGGGAATGGCATTCGTTTTTCCTCCCCTGTGGTATATCATCTCCCGGGTGGTGAATTCCACTTTCATGGTCGCCATCAGGCGTTTCATCATCTCACCCATCGCTGCCGCCTCTTTGGCGTTATACTTCGGGCTTTTCTTCGCCTCCTCCATGGTCCTTTCATAATCGACGGCCCATATCCCCACGAAGTTCTGAGCCCCCTGGCCGCGGGCCGGGGCTGCCCACAGCACGGACGCTGCAATGAGCACAATCACTATCACCATCTTTTTCATGAGAGCCTCCTGTGACACTACTGGTGAATTTCGCCTGCCAAGGCAATGAATTTCGCTTTCTGAGGTGATTCCCTCTATTCGCCCAGGATCCTTTCAAGACTCCCGCCGCCTTTACATAATACTGTTCCATCGGCAGCCTTGGTGGGTTCCAGGCCCCTTCGGTTGGAATCCGGAGAGGCTTTGGAATTCATGGCAAGAGCATCGGGCGCAAGCCAGCCGATCCTTTTGCCACTGTCTGAGTCCGAAAGGGCGAGTTGTGGCAAAAGAGGCAGGCGAGCCCAGATGCGCTCCAGGAATGGAGCCTAGCTGCGGAGGATCCACCGGAGGGGCATTGCCCACCATTGCATGAATAAATGTGGCAACAGCTGATACTGTAGGAAATTTCCACAGGAGGCTCATGAGAAATGATTGACATGATTGGCGGCACGATCCTGGAAATGTCCCGTGGAGCACTCAATGCGATGGGAAAGCCCTCCGCAGGCCCTGCAAAGGCCGCCGGTGACGGTGAAAAACCGGGCGCCACCGACAGGGAGGACCTCTCTTCGGAAGCCCTCGCCGAGGGAGAGGAGGAAGGGGCTCCTATCGGCAATATCCTGAAGAACATATTTGGCCTGAACTATGAGGAGCCCGGCAAAGGCTCACCTGAAGATGGCGTGAAAGGGCGCGCCTATTTCGCGATGATGGTGAATTCCTTGTTGTACGTGCCTTTTTTGCGGTTCACGTAGCTTAAGAGGGTGGCCCACTTGCCGTTTTTCTCCGCGCCGATGGTGAGAGTCACGGCATGAGAGGTATCTTCCTTGAAGTGGGCCTTCACCGACACGGTGTTTTTCCCCGGCTTCAGGTGCTCATTGAGGTCGATGCTCGTGGAGGCGGTGACGGTCTGCACGATCTCCCCGTTGACAAGGACCTCGATCTCCCACTTGCCGTAAGTACCCGTGTCGGCGATCACCTTGAGGATATGGTTCTTCTCGATGGTCCGGGGCGCGGCGGCGGCCAGGCCCCTGGCGTCAAACTGGAAGCTCTTGCTCACGGCGCCGCATGTGCCGTGGGCGAAGTTCACCACCGTGTTCCATGATGAGCCGGCCGATCTCCCGATGGTGAGCTTTACCTTGTGGGTGTCCCTTTTCCATTCACCCTTCACCACCACCTTGTTTCTGCCCGGGATGACGAAAGGCGTCACGTCGGCATCGGCCCAGGCTCCGTACGTCCCCACCTGGCGGCCGTTAATGTAGGGCATCAGGGTCCATGAGCCCATGGTGCCCGTGTCGGCTTCAACTTTCATGATATACTGCCCTTCCACGGCCGGCTCCTCGGGAAGGCCCCTCGGCACTGTGATGACCTGTTTGATGACCTCCTGACCCTTGTCTCTCCTGTTATAGCTGTAAGAGGTCATCCACTTGCCTCCCCGCTTTGCCCCTATGAAAAGGCGGACCGGCAGGGTCTCCTCCTTCCAGTCGGCATTGAGGGTGATGGCATTTCTGCCCCATTGAAGATGAGGAGTGATGTCAATGTCTGCCCGCTTTTCAAGTTTCGTGACGTACTTGTCATTAAGCCAAAGCTCTATGGCCCACTTCCCGTAGGTGCCGCTGTCAGTCTGTATCTTGAGCTGGTGAGGCGGAATACTCTCCCCGGCGGAGAGCGGCCCGCGCGGGAAGAGGAGAAAAAGCGACAAGAGAAGGGAGAAAAATATGCCGGTCTTCAGGCTGTGCTTCATTGCCACCTCCATGGTCTGTGCTGTTGCTACTTTTTCTCTCCACTGGAGGCAAATCCTGCAGCAGGAATGATTCCGCGGGCAGGGAAGAATATCGTTGAAGCATTGAAATGCCAGGCTGTCAGGACTTTGAGCGAGGCATCTGTGCAGCCGGGAGCGGGAAAAATATGGCATCTCATGGACTTGAGATTCTCAGGCAGCTTCTTCTGGCCGCGGGGCGCAATGCCCCGGGTGTCCTTCTCCGCCTTGCAGGCTTTACGGCCCTCGGCCTGGCACTCGGAATAGCGGTCTTCCTGCTCTGGTACCGTCTCGTGGCGCGAAAGCGCTGGCTTGAGGTTCATCCCGGGGCAGACCCTCTCATCAGGTTCATCGTGCTTCTTGTGTGGGTTTTCACCATTCCGTTCCTGTCAGGTGCCGCCGGCCTTGTGATGGGCACCACCTCTGCCTGCATCTATGTGGTGACCCATGAGCACCTGGGGGTGAAGGCCGGTGAGCTTGCATTCCAGGCAATAGCAGTTGCTGTCGTGATGCAGGAGAAATCGGCTCAGGGAATGGGGAGCAGCGAGCAGCTCCTCTATGCCCGGGGCCTCATGGAGGGCGAAAAAACCGTTCCCATCTCGTATATCAAGACCATTGTCCCCCGTCATATTGCCGAGGTCTCGGTGGAAAAAATCCAGGGTTATATCCCTTCGGTGGAGAACGGCTTTCTCCGTGTGACAGCCGTAGTGGTCATGGAGCGGTCCATCTCCTGGATGGTCTATGCTGCCGCAAGCGACAGCGGCGATATCATCTACAGGCTCTGCGAAGAGCTCGCAAAGACTGACAACTCGACAGACAGCGACGGGACTGTCACCGTGAAGGAGATTGCATCGGCTGTCTCGCGGGTTTACTTCGAAAGAGAGGCTACAAAGTGGATCTTCTGGGCCGGCGCCATAAAATCGCTTTTTCTCCTTGCCACTCTTGCCGCGATCCTCGTGGCGCCGCCGCTCCTCGCCGGCATCACAAGATATTTCCTGAAGAGACGCAGTCAGGGAAAGTCGCCGGTACTTCCCGCCGCTCCTCCCGCCGATTCTGAAACCCCTGAGAGGCCCCTCTCCTGAGGTTTCCGTCACGAGAGAGGGGCTGCCCGGGATTCTCTGTCTTTATCAGGGGACAAGAGCAAAACTCCATGGCCCGTCGAGCAGCGCTTTTTCCCTGTCACCGGGAGCGCTCTGAAAAGACTCCCGGGAGCTGCACTGCGGGCATGTGACGGGATCCTCTCCGTAGAGCTTTACCTCCCTGAGATTGCAGGGATCAAGATAAAGCTGAAGAGTCTCTGCATTATAAAGGGCGGGATTTCCGCATCGGGTGCAGATATAGATCTGGAAATCATCATTGCCGCATATTGTGGCGCCCCGCAGGGCAATTGCTTCGAGGTTGACTGCCCGGATCAAAGCTCACTGCCTTTCAGGCTATCGCTCATAATAATACGCCTTGACCCCTGAATCCACCCGTTTCCCCTGCTCCCGTCCCCAGACTGCGAGATTTCCATGGCCTGAGGCCTTCCATTCGAGGTAATTCCCGATCAGCTCTGAGATGCCCTTGAGCTCTTTCTCCCAGTAGCGTTTCAATATCGGCTCCGAGAGCTTCCGTATGTGGTCTTCGGCAATGGCGCAGCATTTCATGTCTTCTTCAGGGTCGCCGATATAGGAATCGGGCAGGTGGTGGACAGAGTGGCCCAGTTTCTCCGCGAGGGAGGTGATGACGGCGATCCTGGCCCTGTCATCAAGAGGATTGAGGGTGAGGGCCTTTTCAAGATGGGCGGGGCTGTTGAAATGGATACCGTACCAGCGGAAGGGTGCCGACGAGGCAGTCTCCTCGTCACACCATTTTTCCATCACGGGCTTTATCACCTTTTCCTTGAGGGCTCCCGGGAAGGGGCCGTAGTCGGCATCCATGAGCGTTTCGCACCAGGTGAGGAGGCACGTGGCGAAATCCCTTTTCAGCTCTTCCGGCCATTGCCCGGTGGAGGCGATAAAGGTGTCAAGGTGCGCGAAAGCCTCTTTTCTGAGGCCTTTTTCCCTGGCCCTGCAGTAAAGGACATACTCGCTCCACTCGGGGTGCTTCGAGGCCTCTTCCGCTGCGAACAACAGAGCCCTGTTCTGGCCTGGCGAGTTCATCGGGCTATCCTTTTTTGGCAAGCTTGACGCCGCCGATTACGACGGCCTCCTGATCCTCTTCGACCTTCAGGCCGTCAGTCCTTCTCTGCTCCTCCTCGATAATCCTGGAGATCAGGCTGGAGCGCGCCGATTGTCTCCGCTCAAGCGTTTTTTCAGTGTCTTCTGCTCTCTTGTGAGCTCGCCTGTGACGAATTTATCCGTTTTTTTCGGAATGATCCATTTTCTGCAGATTCCCCTATGGTAAAGCCGTTCTGTGAAACTTGCAAGACTGCAGTCATCGCGATCCTCCTTCGCGCCCGGGAGGTGCTTCCGGCGGCATCGCCCCCCGAATGGCTCCCTGCGCTGATCTTTGAATTGATTGTACCATGAGAACCGCTGTAATTCCATACAGGAATGGTATCCGGTAGAAAAGGGGGCCTATGAGGAGAGAGCCGGTCCTCCATGCGGAACGCTGTACCGTGGAGCACCGACTTTTTCTCCCTATGGCCTTATAATTGAATCACTTGATAGTAAAAGGAGGCCACCCGAAATGTTCAGACGCTCGGTGCTTCTCATTCTGTCTTTTCTTTTTCTTGCGTTTTCAGTAGTTTCTGCCGAGTCTCCCAAAGAATGGTTCACCAGGGGAAATGATTTTTTTGATCAGGGGAAGTACCGGGACGCGGTAAAATGCTATGATAAGGCCCTGGAAGGCGACCCGGAACTCTCGGAGGCCTGGTGCAACAGGGGACTTTCCCTCTATAGCCTGGAGAAATACCAGGAGGCTCTTACTTCATGCGATAAGGCCCTGGAGCTGAATCCTCACTCCGTTGACGGCTGGTACAATAAAGGCCTCGTGCTGGTGAAGCTGGGCAGGTTCAGCGATGTGGTAAAGTGCTTCGACAATGTCCTGAAACAGGAGCCTCAGAATAAAGCGTCATGGAATATCAAGGGTCTCGCCCTCGCCGAGCTTGAAAACTACGATGACGCCCTGAAGTGCTTCGATAAGGTTCTTGACCTGGACCCGGGCTATCAGAAAGCCTCCACCAACAAGGGCCTCGCCTTCTTTGAAAAGGGAAAGACCCTTTACGTTCAGTTCAAATACGATGAAGCCGTCACATGCTTCGGCAAGGCGGCGGAGTTCCTCGGCGACAATCCCGACCTCTGGACTTACAAGGGAATGGCCCTCTATGACCAGGGAAAGTACAGCGACGCCCTCAAATGCTATGAAAAAGCTCTTGCGCTTGATGCAGGATGCACAAAGGCAAAAGAAGGCAGGGGAAAGGCCCTGAAGGCCCTGGAAAAGCAGGAAGTGGAGAAGAACGTTGAAAAATAGAGGGTGATTTTCCCGGACTTCCTCTGCCCGCTGCAGGATCACTCCAGGGCTTCATGTAATATCCTACAGGGAAAGAAACCTTCGTTACCGGGGAGATTGACTGTCTATTGTACCAGGGAGGTCATTCCTCCCTGAGATTGAGAGGAACGCGCGATGAAAAGCTCAACAGTGATTGTGCTCTGTATCCTTTTGCTGCTGGCGGGGTGCCAGGCATTGGGCGACCGCTCGGCGGTGAGCGTGCAGGGCGGCCAGCAGGTTCAGGGCCAGGGGGGCCAGGTGCAGGGACAGCAGCAGCAACAGAGCCAGCAGCAGCAGCAGGTGCAGCAGGCCCCGCAGCCCGGCAAAAAGGCCATGACCTGGAAGTTCCACAAGAAGGATCCGGAGCTTGGCATTGTGCTGGCAGGCCTGGGAGGAGGCGATCCCTATCACGGCGATACGCTCATTACCGAGTCCCTCCCGGTGCTTGCCATAAAGAAGGAGAGCCTTCCAAGGCCCAACTACGCCGTCGATAGAACCGGCGGTTCGATGGATAAGGAGTATTACCGCGGATGGTCAGGGGGACGCGTCAAGCTCACGCCGCCAATCAGGGGAACGGAACTCACCTCCCTTGAAGCGGCCAATGATTACTGCCGCAAGAGCTGCGGTGAGGGTTACCGGATGGCGGAGTTTCACGACGGACTGGTGTGCCCGGGAATGGACAAGGACAAGTTTCATGGCGACACGTGGCCGGGAAGCGATACCCTCCGGAGGGGCGGCTGGAATTTCTGGGCCTATGGAGAGGTAAGCACTGACGGCAGGTTCTGGGTCTCCATAGATGACCAGGACGCCAATTGCTGGGGCCGGTGAAGCTTGGCGCTTATTTTCCCTTGGGCAGCTTCACGCCCCCTATGATGACGAAGTCCTCTTCCTCCAGCACCTTGGGAGCCTGGGGCTCAGGGCTTTCAGGGGAGCTTTCACCATCGCCGGGCATTTTGCCGATGTCGGGCTGGAAGGCGATGATCCTGTCGTAGTTGTTGAGATAGACAACGCCCTCCTCGCCGAAGGAGAAGTTGTTGCTCGAGATCTCCCCTGCCCTGAGAGTGCCCTTATCCCCGCCGTCTTTGTCAAAGAGGCAGAGCTCCCCCGTATGGGCGCTCACGTAGAGCTTCCCGTCAGGCCCCATGTGGGGCTTCGAGGCGAAGCCGCCCTTGATTGTTTTGCTCCAGAGCTCTTTCCCGTTCCCGTCGAGCTTCACGAGGTACCCCTCGGGATAGGCGGCGCTGGTGTCGGAGGCCAGGTAAAGGGAGCCCTCTTCGTCGAATGCCGGGACCTGGGTGAGGCGGGCGTGCCCATTGGCCCCCGTCACCTTCTCATTGAGGGTGTAGGTCCATTTCAGCTTTCCGCCGGGCGTGTAGCACGAGAGGTTCCTCTCGCCGTGGCACGCGTAAATCGAGCCGTCGGGCCCCTCGGCGATGTTGCCATGGGTGTAGGAAGGCCAGGACTCCACGGGGACCCTGAACTTTTCTCTTCCGTCGGGCTTAAGCGCGATGAGGAAGTCCTTCTCCTTGATTTCCCCGGAGGAGAACCATCCCCCCGGTTTTTTCTGCGCCTTTGACGCCGAGAGGTAGACAGTGCCGTCGCGCCCCACCATGGCCCTTGGGTCGCCCGTGGGGTCACCGATGGCGTCGTAGTGCCAGAGCAGGTTTCCGTCCTTGACGGCCTGGAACCTGAGATTCTGTGAAGAGGTGCCCATGCCTTCAGGGTTTCCCCTGATGATATAGACGGTGCCATCTGGGCCTATGGCGGGGGGAGTGTCATCCCAGCTTGAAAATCCCGAGGTGGGGTAGCTCCAGAGCTTTTTCCCGTCCTTATCCAGGGCGCAGAGATTCCCCGCCGTGCGGATATAGGCGTTGCCCTCGCCGTCAAGGACCGGCGAGCTCTTCGCGGGCTCGTCCAGGAAGGCCCATTTCACTGTTCCGTCAGGGTTGAATGCCGTGAGGTACCACTGGTCCCTCGTGCCCACTCCTGTGTAGAGGGTTTTCCTCTCCTTGTCGAAGACAGTGTCGCAGGCTGTTGAGTCCTTCTTTTCAAAGTCCCATATGACACGGGCATTGACTATCTTCTCTTCCAGCTCCTTCTTGTCCGGCGAGAGGAGGGCCTTTCCCACCTCCTGAGAGGTGAACCTGCGGCCCTGGGGCCCGGTGCTCGCTGCAGGGTCCGATTTCTCGAACGTGTCTTGAGGGGGCTGCCCATTCTCCCCGGCAGGCGGCAGCGGAGGCGACTCCCTCCTTGAAGTTCCGGTGGATAGAGGTTTTATGTCCATAAAGCTCTCCTCATCAAATACAGTCTCATTTGTCCGCCATGGTGCCTGCAAGGTTACTTTCGCGGCAGCTTCCCTCACGCAGGCGAAGGACTTTTACTCGAAGCGCTTGAGAAAAAACTTGTAGGTGTCACGTTCCGCTCTGGCCTGCTCAAGAGCCTCGCTCCCCGCCCCGTGCTTCTCGGCGCTTTTCAGGCGCTTCTTTGCCTGGTGGGCCAGGTCCTTGAGGGCGTCCTTGACGTCAATCACCCTGATGTCGGCCTCGCGGTGGTAAAAGGGCTCGCCTTCGGGAATACTCTCAAGCTTTTTGACAAAGACAATCTTCTTGCCGTCAGGCGTCCAGCACGGCGACTGGGCGGCCTTGCCGTAGAAGGTGAGCTGGCATCTTCTGCTGCCGTCGGGAGTGGCGAGCCACAGGTTCTTGTCGCCCGACTCGTCTGAGTGGAAGGCAATAAGGTCTCTTTTTTTGTGATAAAAAGGATGGCGCTCGTCGGAGTCAGGAGTTTTCGTCAGATTCATCTCTTTACCCGTGGCGGGATCAATGGTGATAAGGTCCGACGTGGCCTCAGCGGGGCCTTTCATCTCCTTGTGGGCCACGATGACTCCCTTCATCTCCGAGGGGTGCTTGTAGGCTGCCGCTCCTTCGGAGTCAGTGATGAAATGATAGGTGTGGCCTGCGGGATCGCCTATGAAGATATTGGAGTACTTCTCGGAGGTGAGGTACTTTTCTGACGGCGGGCCGCCGTACCCGATGATGAAGCCCTCGTGGGTCTCCACGGGGTGCTTGAGGTTCTGCCCCGGGTCATGGAGCACAAGCTCCCGCGAGGAGGTCTTTGTGTCAAAGCGGCCGATGCCGAAAGTCCCCTTCTCGTTTGAGCGGTAAAAGATGTGCCTGCCGTCCTGCGACCATGTCCCCTGCTCGTCAATCTTCCCCCGGTGCTTTTCCAGGAAGGCGGGCAGGCTTTCCCTGGTGACGGGCTCGCCGGTGAAAAGGGAGCGGATGTGCTTCCCCTTGAGGTCCATCTCGAGCATCTGGGAGGTCGTGTAATCTCCCACGACGTTGAAGATCACCTTCTCGCCGTCGGGCGAGACCTGGGGGAACTCGGCATAGCCGAAGCTCTCCGCGAGAGTCTTCACGGCATCCTTCGGGGTCTGGAGAGGCTCGAGGCCCCTTATTTCAGAAGAGTCCGCCATGACGGGGGATTCCTGGTCCGCGGAAGGTGTCCTGGAAGACAGCGGGAGCGCCCCTCTGGTCACCTGGCTTAAAGAGAAAGGACGCAGCGGATCTATCATGGAATCACCTCATTCCTCTGGAAAGATTTTCATCGCCCTGCAATGGGCGCCTCCTGCGATGTGAAAGCCATTGCTCATATTATATGATCACGCCGCCCGGAATGCAATTTCCAGTTTGTAAACACCTGGCCATGAAAGGATTTTCAGGGCGCCATGAGAAAGCCTCTTCCTGGGAAGGCAGGTGCGCCGGTGAAAAAAAAGATGAATCTGAAGCTGACTACCAACAGGATTCTTTTTGTTGTGGCGATAGCCGGCATGATTGTCACCGGCGCTCTGAACCCCGGGGGCGGGAATTCAAAGGATTCCGGGGTGACCTTCTCACTGCCTTCGCAACCGGCGCCGGACCCCAACCTTCCCCTGCCTCCCGCAAAGCCCCGTGAGTGGGGCCTGAATCCCTTCGACCGCCCCTTTCTTTTCAGGCTGGGAAGCACCGACAAGATGACGGCGCTGGAGAGGGAGGGCATCGTGGCGGCCCAGTACCACCAGATCCTTACCGGGCTGGGGGACAAGGTGCCCGAGGTGGAGGTGAAGGACTATTCCGGTGTCACGGGAGTGGCCGTTGGCGGGAAACCCCTCGTGACCGTGCTGGCCGCCGACTGCCCGGAATATTACGGAAGGCTCTCCGATGAAGCGAAGAAGCGGCTGGAGCACCAGGTCGCTGAGCAGTGGAAGCACCTGCTGCAGATGGATCTTGCCGGCGAGGCATTGCTGCGATCTCCCGTGTATCTGAGAAACTATCCCTATATTGTCTCCATGCTCTTCTTTCTCTGCCTGCTCCTCCATGTGCTCGCCGATGCGGCGGCAAGGCGCTGGATGCGCTCGCCGGCATGGTCCCTCAAGCTCCTGATATGGCTGGGGTGGCTGTCAGCCTGCTTCTTTCTCCATCCGTTCCTGAAGCCCATGGCTGCCACACTCGGCCGGGGAGCGCTGCGCCCCGTGTTCCTCGCTCTTCTGATCGGCACCCTGATGAACCTGCTCTTCCAGGTCAGCTGCCTGATTTTTGAGCGTTACATCAAGTCTTACAGGAAGGGACACCTCAGCGAGGCTCGCCAGGAGCAGAGGATCGCCACCCTGACCCAGGGGGGGCGTTTCTTGATCGGGACGGTGGCGGTGATATGGGGCACGGCATGGTTCCTCTTCGCCGTCGGAGTCCCGGTCCACCAGTTCTTCGCAGGCGCCGGTCTCGCCGGCATCGCCCTCAGCGTAATCGGCAGGGACATCCTGATAGACTATTTTTACGGCATCAACATCCTGCTGGGAGATTATTTCAGCATCGGCGACTGGATTGAGGCCGGCCCCGTATCCGGCACAGTGGTGAGCTTCAATCTCCGGTCCACCCAGATCAGGGAGATCGACGGCGGCCTCTCCATCGTGACCAACGGGATGCTGAACCGCCTGAAGAACCACTCCCGGGAATGGGCCAACACCGATTTCCGGGTGGGCGTCGCGTACGGCTCCGATCCTGACAGGTGCCTCGCTCTGATACTTGAAGAGATAGAAGGCCTCGCTGAGGCCTGGCCGGAAAAACTGGAGAAGAAGCCGGTTCTGAGCGGTGTGCAGGAGCTTGCGGAGAGCGCCGTCATGCTGAGAGCCCTCGTGAAGACCGCTCCCCTTGCGCAGTGGGAAGTGGGCCGGGAGCTGAACAGGCGCGTCCTGCTCCGGTTCGGCCGCGAAGGGGTGGAGATTCCCTTCCCCCAGAGGAAGATCTGGATAGAGAAAGAAAAGGGGGCCCTGTAATCCCGGCCCCCTATCCCCATTTCTCATCTGCCGGTGTTCTTGATGTTTCGGCCGAACTTTGGCCATGGGCTCCCGGTGTCGAGGCCCCCGCCGTTGCCGTATATGGCGTAGAACACGCCGTTGTAAGCGCCTATGTAGATGGTGCCGTCGCTCCCGATGGTGGGAGAGCAGTAGAAATAGTTGCCTGTGCTGTAGCTCCATTTCGGGGTGCCTGTCGAGGCGCAGAGGGCGTAGAGCTTCCCGTCCATCGTGCCTACGTACACAGTGCCGTCATTTCCCTGTGCCGCCGCTGAGTACTTCACCGGCCCTGTGGAATAGCTCCACTTCAGCGATCCTGACACCGAGGGGTTAATGGCGTACATGAAACCATAGGGGGAACTATTAGTTCCCACATAGATGGTTCCGTCGCTTCCCACGGAAGGCTGGCTTTCTATGGCATCGCAAGAGAAGCTCCAGTTCGATGAGCCCGATGAGGTGACTGAGTAGAGACGGGCGTTGGTGGCGCCGGTGTAAACAGTGCCGCCGCTTCCCACCGAGGGGCCTCCCTTGATAGTCCCCGCGGCTGTGTAGTCCCATTTCAACGAACCGTCAGAAACTGAAAAGGCCATCAGGTGGCCGCTCCATGTCCCCATATAGATGGTTCCGGCTGTGCTGTCAATAGCGGGATTGGATACCAGGCTGCTGCTGAGGCTCATGCTCCACATCGCGGAGCTCGGTGCCGATGAATTGATGGCATAGAGCCAGCCGTCAGTGCAGGGCGCATAGATGATGTCGTTTGAGCCGTCATTGCCGACAGCGGGTCCCCCCCCATCGAAGGCGGCTGATGCCTGATAGCTCCACAGGGGGGTTCCCGAGGCGCTCAATGCATAGAGATAAGTGTCCTGGCTGCCCACATAGACGGTGCCGTCGCTTCCCACGACGGGAGATGAAGTTATGATGCCGCCTGTGGAAAAGCTCCACAGGGGGGTTCCCGAGGCGCTCAATGCATAGAGCTTTTTGTCATAGCTGCCGACGTAGAGGGTGCCGTCCGATGCGATGGCAGGCGAAGAAAAGTACAAATTAGCGCCTGAGCCGGGGAGGCTGCAGCTCCACTTCAGCGCTCCGGGCGACGAAGTCGGGGTGGGTGACGGGTTAGGCCCCGGCCCCGGAGGCTGCGGAGAGGGCACGGGGGAGGGCGTCGGAGACGGCGATGGCTCAGGCGTCGGCGACGGTGAGAGCGTCGGCGTCGGCATCGGCGAAGGTGAAGGAAGGGGCGACAGGGTGGGGGTGAGGGTCATGGTCACCTCGGGATTGTCGCCGGTGGTGACATTGATGTCATAGAAGGCCTCGGCGAGGGCCTCGTTGGACGCGTTGCTCGCGAGGATCCGTATGGTCTTCCAGCCGATGGGCACATTGTCGATGATGGCCGTGGCAGTGGTTCCCGAAGCGGGCCTGTCAACGCGCACGGGGGGGACGGCTTCATCGGTTGTCCCCCGCTCATAAATATATATGGCGAAGTATGTCGTGCCGGCGGGGATCTCCCTGAGGAGGAACTCGTCCCTGCCCCCCGGTATGGTGCCCCTGAGCCTGACGACTCCCGCGGCGCCTTTCTGGGGGAAGGGAAGGGTGATGGCGATCCTCGCGATCCTCGCGCCGCCCGCAAAGCCCCCGATGCCTCCTGCGGCGCCGCCCCCGCCTCCTCCTCCGCATCCGGGAACGAAGAGGGAGAACAAGCATGCCGCAATGAGGGAAACGAGAAACCACATCCCGACCTGGTTGTTTTTCATGAGAACCTCGTTTCTTTTGAATTGGCGTTTTGAATCGCTTTCTGTCACTCCGGAGAGCCTTCTCTCCCTGGAACCGGAAGCAGTTCAGTCCTAAATTGTCAGGCCGCTGAGAAAGCTTACCATAAATTATACATGATCTTCTGCGGGCAGGCAAGAGGTATTGCGTGCGCAGTCCTCAGGAACCCGGGGAGACTCCGGCGTCACGCGCCGCAGATCCCCGCCGGCCCCCCCTGCATAGACCAGGAAAGGGGTCCCTCCAGAGAGGGAGCCGAAGGTGAAGGTGAGATCATAAGGCGCTTTGCCGCTCATGGTGAGAGTCCTGAGGCCATGGAGCAGGTGGAGGTGGCAGGCCTCGCAGAGGGTGATGAGGTTCCAGGGGTCATCAGTGCCCCCCTGGGAGCGCCTGATGATATGGTGCACGTGGAGGTTGCGGCGGCATCGGCAGCCGGGGGCCTGGCAGCGGAACCGGTCACGTTTGAGGATTTTATGGTGATGGGCTGCCTGCTCTTTCCCATTGCATGCCCCTGCATACAGATGATCGCTCCCCGACTGGTTTCCGAGGCCCGCACACAGACAGGAATCTTTTTCAATTTCCATGCTGGCCTCGGCGTCGCGCAGCTCATCGACATCGCTGAAATACTTCCAGAGCTTCTCAAAACACCTGTCCCTGAAGAGGGAGAGGGCGAAGTCCCAGGTGAGGGCAAGAGAGGGTGGCACGCTGAAATACATCATCGTGCCTTCATCCCTAGCTTCGGGAGCGTCGTCGGAAGGGGCCGCCGATCCGGCCTTCCCTTCGGCGAGGGCCCTTTTTACTTCCCTCTCGAGGCCGCACAAAGAGCGCACCTCTGCAATGGTGAGCCACCAGCACTCGTTCTCAGGCGTCGCGACCCTCGAGAGATGACGCAGGGCGCTCTTTGCGATCCTGCCCTCCAGAGGGCCTGAAAGGGGCAAAGAGGCCAAAAAGGACCCTGAAGGTCATAAGGCGGCAGCCAGCGAAGGATTGGGCCTGTTTCCCCGCGTTTCAGAGCCGGTCTGCCGCCGGGCGGAAAATATTTGAGCCGAAAAACTCTTTGTGGCAGGTAATGTGTGAGAGTATCACCGAAGCCATGCACAGGCGCCGGTCCCGCTCATCATGGCAGAAAGGAGGCCCCCCCTTTCTCTCGAACTTCAATAGAAGCGCTGATAATCGGCGAGCTTTCCCTTCCGTATCAGCCATCCTGCAGCATGCCCCGGATACTCCGGGGGGGGGCGTGGCGGGAAGCCATCATTGAAGCGGGGGAATAAGGAGAGCTGAAATGGAGAGCCAGTCGATCCCGACCCAGGAAAGAGGCCGCTCAACAGGCCTGGTTCCCGCCATCCTTGCCCTGCTCTTCTTTGCCCTTTACCTTGCGACCCTTACCCCTGACTGGGGGACCTCCACGCCTTACAACACGTGGGATGCCCTCGAGTATGCCCTCTGTGCCTCCACGGGGGGCATCGACCACCCGCCGGGCCATCCCCTCTACCTCATCGCGGCAAGGCTTTTCTGCGCGGTCCTCTTTTTTCTCCCCCTCCCTTATGCCATGAACCTCTTTTCCGCCTTCTTCGGGGCCCTTGCCGGAGCGGCCGTCTTCATCCTCTCACGGAAGGCCCTGTCCCTGATCTTTCCCCGGTGCGCCGCCCTGCCGCTCCTGGTCCTGGCCTCTGCCGCAGCCTGCACCTTCGGGATCTCAGGGCTCTTCTGGAGCCACGCCGTCATCACCGAGGTCTTCACTTTTTTCATGTTCCTCATGGCGATGTCGCTCTATTTCGCCTTTCTCTTCCTGGAAAGGGGCGGGAAAAAGTGGCTTGCCCTGAGCAGTCTCTGCGCGGGCCTGATGATGGGAACGAGCATCCTGAATGCCCTCACCTTTGCGGCGCCCCTTCTTCTTTTTCTGCTCCTCTGCCCTGTTGAGAAGACCACCGCAAAAGAGAGGCTCCTCTCCCTGCTTCTGGTGATTCCCGGCCTGCTCGCCTACCTCTATTATCTCTGGGCCCTCGCCTCGGTGCCTCCCTTCATTCATCCCACCGCCGTGATGAAGGGCATCGCCACGGGGTCTCCCCGGTGGTTCGCCGCCTACATGAGCGGGAGCCCCTGGCGCGAAGGCCCCATGTTCAGCATCGGCAGGCTTTTTTCCAATATAGTGCCCTATTTTCGGAATATAGTGCTTTCTCAGCTCCCTCCCGTGACGCTTGCCCTCTTTCTCGCCGCTCTTGTCCTCACGATAGTGCTGCTGTTCCCGCGCCGCGGGGAGGGACTTTCCCGCTTTTCCACAAGAGCGAAGGTTCTCTCCCTTCTTGTGCTTCTCTTTCTCTCAACTACCCTGCCGTTTCTCACGCTCAGCGCCATGGAGGGGCAGGGCGCCAACACCTCCTTTGCCCTTCCCTCGCTGCTGCTCTACCTTGTGCTCGCTGCCGCCGGCGCCCTGGCGCTCTATCTCCGTATCCTGGAAGGCCCTCTTCTTGCCCTTTCGGGACGCGCAAGACTCCCGCTGTCAGCGATGCTTGTGCTCGCGATTTTTGTGCTGCCGCTCTGGCTTCTCGCGAAGAACTTCCCTCTTGTGAACGGCCGCGCCATGGTGAGCTGTTATGAGCCGACGCGGGCCATCGTCGGCGCTCTCCCGCCCCGCTCGATCATATACAGCTCCCTCATCCTCCAGCAGCTTGTCACCTATTTCAACCGTTATGATGCCGCCGTGGCGGCAAAGCATCTTCTTGTGAAAAGTCCCGATATCTCTGTCATGGAGCGCATTACTGCCGGTGCAGTTCCTTCGCGGCAGGCCCTCCAGAAGAACGCCTTGCTCAAGGAAGACCTCGAGAGGAGCCTCTCCGGCGGTATTCCCCTTTTTATAGGCGGCGACAGCATCGACGAGGACAAATACCCCGAAGTGCTGCTGATGGGCGACGTGACGCTTGAGCCTTACCTCCCCGACGTTTTTTTCAGGCCGATGGCCGTCGTGCCCACCGATGCCCTCCCATACCGGATAAAGGGCTTCAGGAAGGCTGTCACGGTCAAGGCATTGCCTCCCGGTGTCTTCAGGGGGATTGCCAACGACGGAACCTTTGGCGGTGAGCTCCAGTTCCTTGGCTACCGGCTTCCCCCCCAGCAGGTGAGCGCCGTGTACCGGAAAAAGCTCACTTTCTGCTTTTACTGGAAAGCCCTGAGGGAGATCCCCCGCGACGTCCTGGCGTCTCTCATCCTGCTTGATGAAAGGTATAGAAAAGTCATGCCGGAGAAGACCACCAGCTTCTTCACGCTGGGGGGAAAATCCGGCACCTCGAAATGGCGCACCGGTGAAATCACCGAGGACCAGGTCTATTACTATCCCCCGCAACGGCTTAGGGGGAAGCATTTTCTTGCCCTTGGCGTCCACGACTCAGGCGGCTCAGTCATCCGCTACATTCCAGGGAGCCAGGGGGAGGACGGGAAAGGTTTTGATTTCATGCTCCTTCTTCCCCTCGTGCTCTGAATAACAGCAGGAACATCGGGGGGCGGCATGTAAATTAGAGAGTGACACTTATAAATTAGAGAGTGACACTTATAAAAAGGAGGACTGCTCATGGGACTTCAGGAGCGCAGGGCTGTAAAGAAATTCCAGGATGACATCTTTCCGGGGCTGAAAAAGAAGGTTGACGAGGCCGCCGCATTCGAGGTGGCAATGGAGATTGACTGGGAGTCCCTGGGTATCGAGGAAATGACCCATCTTTACGAGGACTCTTTTCCCAAGGTATATTTCCAGCCTCTCATCAACGGCTTCAAGGAGATATGCATTGACGACATGGGTAAGGAAGCACTCCGCGCCGGCCTCAAGAAAGTGGTCATCTGCAACAGGATGGGGAATTACTCCGCCGGCTCAGCCATCAACTTCGACGGCGGCGTGCTCACCATCGATCACCTTCCCACCACCAATATCGACGACGTGAGAGACCGCACAAAAGCCGTGGTCGAAGTGATTTCTAAAAAGCTGTAAGAAGGAAAGCGCATGGACACACAAGGCTCAATCCTCAACAGGCTCCCTCCCCGGAAGCCTCACGAGATCCTCGAGGAGCTCGCCGCCAGGACACAGGCCTCTGACAATGACCTGTTTCTCCTCACCCTTCACCTCAATTCGGGGCGTGATGTCAAGGGATATCTCACCGGCGTCGAGGAAAAGACCTCTGGAGGGAGCCGGGCAGTGACGCTGAGGCCGGCAGATCACTCGGGCTTTGCCACCAATGATGTCTTTTATGTCATGATGTCAAGCATTGAGGCTCTCACCGTCCATGGAGCGCAGAAGGCGGTGAGCCCCCTCTCTGGAGGAAGCCTCGAGGTGCCCCCCGGTGGCACGCCTCCCACCCGCCTGGACCTGAAAAGGAGAGCCGAGGAGCACTCGCGCCTTCTTGCGGAAAAACTGGGCCATGCACTCGCCGTATCGGTCGAGTGGGATGCCTTTCCCTCGTCTGACGGCGCCATGTGGGCTCTGAAGGAGCAGCTTGACGCCCTTGAGAAAGCGATGATCCGCACCGCTTCAGATGATCTGGGCCGCTCAGAGCTCTCGGCAAAGGTGCGCGAAGTGAGGCTTTCGGCAGCAGGCATGAAGAGCTGCCGCATTGCAGGGGGAGTCCTTTCCGTGGCTCTTGCCGCTGAATCCGGGGGAAAAGGCCGCTTCAGCGCCGATGAGCTGGAGAAGGAGATAGAGAGGCTCCTCTGAAGGGGCAGAGAAGGGATTGCGGGAAGCGGGACCCATCGCTTGAGTCATCGGCTTCAGCCTGTTGCCTTTTTTTCCGCGCTGTTCAGGGAAAGAAGGCATATTCATAAATGCTTCCAGAAATCGACAGAAGAAAAGAGGTCCCCATGGAAATATTAAAAGAGAAGACCACAGGCCTGTGCAGTGAGTGTTACAGGAAAGTGGATGCCCAGGTCATCGCCGAGAATGACAAGGTCGTCATTCTTAAGAGCTGCCCTGAACACGGTGTGACCAAGGGGGTGCTTGAGAGGGATGTAGATTTTTTCAGGCGGGTCATCTCGGTGAAGCGCGTCAGTGATCCCTGTCCCTATCCTTTCAGGACCCTGATGATCAACATCACCCATGGATGCAACCTGAAGTGCCATCTCTGCTATCTCCCCGAGAGGGACACAAGCCTTGATTTCACCCTTGACGAGCTCAAGAAGGCCATCAGGGAGTATCGCGGCGCTACGGTGACGCTCTCGGGCGGCGAGCCCACCACGAGAGAAGATCTCCTGGAGATAATCAGCTATGTGAGGTCCCAGGGAAAAATAGCCGGCATTGTCACCAACGGCGTGAAGCTCGCCGATATCCGCTTTGTGGAGAAGATCAGGGAAGCGGGCTGCACCCTTGTCAATTTCTCCTGCAACGGCCTCAATGAAGAGTCTTTCACAAAGATCGAGAATGCCAACCTGCTGGAGACAAAGCTGAAAGGCCTGGAGAACCTGAAGAAAGTGGGCGGCATCTTCTGCCAGCTCTCGTACACGATGGTCCGGGGCATCAATGACGATCAGCTTGGTGAGCTCACCAGGTACGCCCTGGAAAACAATGATTTCATCTACCAGATAAGGGCCCGCGTAGCCACAGGCATAGGGCGCCGCATGGGTGAGAAGGACATCTATCTCTCGGACTTCGTCAAATACCTGGCAAGGGAGATAAGGATGCCTTACGAGTACCTCATGGCGTTCTGGACCTCCACCATGTGGTTCCCTAATACCTATCTCTTTGATTTCGACTACTACGCCTTCCTCGAGCATCCCATCATCAGAGAGAAGCTTGGCTATAAAAAGAACGGTCCCGAGAGCATGACACGGTATCTTGCCCGGTACATCGGTG
Organism: Candidatus Eremiobacterota bacterium; assembly: GCA_031082125.1. Lineage (NCBI taxonomy): Bacteria > Bacillati > Vulcanimicrobiota > Vulcanimicrobiota bacterium. Next base: position 24,162 of record JAVHLM010000045.1, on the reverse strand, counting down.
AAGAGAATGCCAGAAATATCCAGGCTTATAAGGATGCGGCGGAAAAGAAGGGCCTCGTTGAGCCCAATTTCGTCTATGTCATTTTCTCGTGGCCCGACAAGCACACCATGGATTACGAGGAGACCAAGGCCCTGAACCTGGATATACTCTTGCGCGACGGCACCGTGACGGAGTACTGGGACGGCATCATCAGGAACGAGAAGTTCGCGATTCTCTAGCGGAGCCTGTGGAGCCTTACCTGCGGGGCATGTAGAGCATCAGTTTCCTTATCATGGTCGCGAAGCGCTCATCGGTAAAAAAGTCATTTATGAGGTGCTCCTTGGTCTTCCTGAGGTCTTCCAGGGTAGCGCTGCTCACGTTGAAGTTCAAAGACTGGTAATCGTATTTATCTCTGAATTTCTCGATGTCAACGCCCTCTTTCTTGAGGGTTTCCGCCATCTCCGTCCCCTCGAAGGGATTTACGGAATGGATAATGGCGAAGTCCACGGCGGGGTCAAGCGAGAAATCACAGGTCATCTGAAGCTCTTCCTTTGTCTCCGTGGGGAATCCGAGCATGACGAAGAGCTTTATGAGGACATCCTGCTTCGAGGTGAAGCGGATTGCCTCGCGGAGGCGCTCCAGGTTGATGTTTTTCCTGATCATCTTCTGCAGGCGCGGTGAAGCGGTCTCCAGGGCATAGGTGGCCTGGAACATCCCGGCGGCCTTCATCTTGAGGATCAGGGCCTCGTCCATCATGTCGCCCCGGAGGCCATTGGGGAAGTTCATCATTATTTTAAGGTCCTTCTCGATGAGAAGGTCGCAGATGGCGTGGACCCTCTTCTTGTCGAAATTGAATATATCATCCCTGAAGTCGAACTGCCTTATGCCGAAGACCTTGTAGAGGTACTCGATCTCCGTCACCGTCTTTTCGGGGCTCTGGGCACGGAATTTTTTGCCGAAAATGCTATGGCAGAATGTGCAATTGAAGGGGCAGGCCCTCGATGAGAAGATAGAGACCACCTCACGTCTTGCGCTCAGGTACACGGGGACCTTGGGGAGCCACATGAACTCGAAATATTTCTGGTGTTCCACGAGGTCCCAGGCGGGGAGGGGAAGGATGTCCAGATTCTGGATGAAGGGCCTTGGCTCGTTGACCTGGATGGCGCTGCTGGCGTCCCGGTAAATGAGGCCCTGGACCTCCCCGAACCCTCCGCCGGTCTCTATATGCTCGAGGAGATCGATGAGTGTTATCTCGCCCTCGCCGAAGACGGCGTAATCCAGGGGCGCCTCCTCCATGACCTTTCCCATCCAGGCCGTCACATGGGGGCCCCCGGCCGTGAGAACGGCTTTCGGAAGAAGGGTTCTGAAGAGCTTGATTATTCCGTTGGCGAAAAGTGAGTCGCGGCTCACCACGCGGAAGCCCACGAACTCGGGGTTGAACTCTTTCACCGTCTCTTCGAGCCCATGGTAGTCTTTTTTATAGAGCCGGAGATCTATGATGCGTATCTCGGCATCACTGTCTTTCTCCCTTATCATGGCCGCAAGCTGAACGAGGCCGATGGGCTGCACGACATCGAGGGGCACATCGGCTTTGAAGCCTTCGATGTAAACGTGCCAGAATTCCTGGGCTTCCACAAGGAGATATCTTTTCATATTTCTCTACTTCTGAGCCGAGGGTGCCATTACCTTCCTTGCTGGAATATGGCGCGTAAGTTTCTCAGCCATCATGGCAAAGCGCTCCTCGGAAAAAAACCTGTTGACGGCGTCGTCTTTAATGGCCTGGAGCTCCTGGGCGCTCACCTCGCTCACGCTCATCCGGGCCTCCAGGTAATCGTACTTGTCGCGGAACTCGTCGAGGTTGACGCCGCTCGCCCTGAGGCTCTCGGCCATCTCGGTGCCTTCAAAGGGATTCACGGTGTTCAGTATCAGGAAGTCGATGGCCGGGTCAAAGGCGTACTCGAGGGTTTCTCTCATCTCCTCGCGGGTCTCCGTGGGGAACCCCAGCATGACAAAAATCCTTATAATGATGCCCTGGGCCGACGTGAAGCGTATGATATGCCTGAGCTTATCCAGGTCAATGTTCTTTCTGGTCATCTTCTGGAGCCGTGGTGAGGCCGTCTCAAGCGCGTAGGTGCACCTGAACATTCCCGCCGCCTTGAGCTTCAGGATCAGCTCCTCGTCCATGATGTCTCCCCTGATGCCGTTCGGGAAGGCCATCCTGATATCGAGGCCTCTCTTGATGATGAGATCGCATATCCGGTGAACGCGCTTCTTGTCCAGGTTGAAAATGTCGTCCCTGAAGTCGAACTGCCTGCAGCCGAAGGCTGTGTAAAGGTATTCAATCTCCTCGACGACCTTCTCAGGGCTCCGGGCGCGGAAGCGCTTCCCGAAGATGTTGTGGCAGAAGGTGCACTTGTAAGGGCATCCCCTGGAGGTGAAGATGGAGACCACCTCGCGCCGGGCGTTCAGGTACGCCGGTATCAGTGGGTAATACATGGCTTTAAAATATTGTTCGTGGTCCACCAGGTCCCAGGCCGGCATAGGGAGGCTGTCCAGGTCGTCGATTGTGTCCTGGGGTGCGTTCTCTCGGATTCTTCCTTCTGAATCGCGGTATATGAGGCCTTTTACCTCGCCCATGTCACCCCCTTCGTCTAGGTGGTAGAGAAGGTCAAGCAAGGTGATCTCCCCTTCGCCGAAGACGGCGAAATCGAAGGGGGCCTCTTCCATCACTCTTCCCCTCATGGCCGTCACATGGGGCCCCCCGCCCACCAGGAGGGCCGAGGGCATCAGCGCCCTGACCATCCTGACCATGTCATTCATGAAAATGCTGTCGCGGCTCACCGTCCTGAAGCCTATGAACTCGGGCTCAAAGTCCCTGATGAGCCCCGGAAGGGTGGAGAAGTCGTTCTTCAGGAGCCTCAGGTCCAGGATCCGGATCCGGGCGTCGGCATAGCGCTGCCTTATGATGGACGCAATCTGTGCAAGCCCCAGGGGCTGCACGAGGTCGAGGGGGATGATGGTCTTGTGGACGGGCAGGTCGAGCTCCCAGAGCTTCTGTGCTTCAATGAGGAGAAATCTTTTCACTGTGGTGCTCCATTCTGCTTATCTGATGCGATGCCTGTTTCCTGTATGGTTTCGTGCGTCGGCGCGCAGTTCCTGCCCGGGCCCTTCCCTCCGGAAGAGAAGGATATTTGGCGGGGAGCCTGAATCTACTCCCCAAAGGCATATTCAGGGAGGATGGCGGTGAAACCTCTTGTTCACCTCACCTTTACTCTCAACGGCACCCCCGTAGAAGACCAGGTCCCCGGAGATAAATCGCTCCTCTGGTATCTCAGGGAGAGACGGGGTCTCACCGGTGCCAAGAGTGGCTGCGGGAAAGGCCACTGCGGCGCCTGCACGGTCCTTCTGAACGGCGATCCCGTCCGATCATGTGTGATCCCGCTCTCCTCACCCCGGCTGCAGAAAGCCATAGTGGAGACCATCGAAAGCCTCAGCCCCCCGGGCGGCCCCCTCCATCCCCTCCAGCAGGCCTTTGTCGATAACGGTGCCATTCAGTGCGGGTTCTGCACGCCGGCAATGATAATGTCCGCAAAGGCGCTCCTCCAGGAGAACCCCTCGCCGGGCGAAGAGGAGATCAAGGCCCATTTCGCCAGGCACAGGAATTTCTGCCGCTGCACCGGCTATAAGAAGATCGTGGACGCCGTAAAGGATGCTGCGGCCCGCATCAGCGGAGGGGAAGCTCCCCTTGCCGGGGGCTCAGAGGATATGAGCGTCAGGCGGGCTGAAGCCGGGGAGAAGGCGAGAGGGGCCCTGAAATACGGGAACGATCTCGTCCGCCAGTCCATGCTTTATGGCAGGATTCTCTGGTCCGGGAGGGAGCACGCCCTGCTGAGGGAGCTTGACTGCAAAGAGGCTGAGGCACACCCGGGCGTCAGGGCCGTGGTCACTTATCGTGATATCAGGGGCACCAACAGGATCGGCTGCATCGAGCGCGATCAGCCCGCCCTGCTCGCCGTGGGAGATAAGACACGCTTTCCCGGCGATCCCGTCGCCTGCGTCTTTGCCGAGAGCGAAGAAGCGGCCGGGGCAGCCCTTGAAAAAATCATCATGGTCTTCGAGGATCTTGTGCCCGTGAGAACTGTGGAAGAGGCCCGGCGGCCCGGGGCGCCCCTCGTCCATGAGGAGAAGAAGGGCAACCTTTTCCGCCACGTGAGGCTTGAGCGCGGAGATGTCGATGAAGCCTTCTCCCGCTGCGACGCCGTCATTGAAGAGCGTTTCTTCACCCCCAGGATCGAGCATGCTTACCTTGAGCCTGAAGCGGGCCTTGCATACCCTGACGGCACCGGCGGCCTGCTCATTGAGATCGCCACCCAGGATGCCTTCAGCAACCGGGCGGAGCTCTCTGAAGCGCTGGCGATCCCTGAGGAAAAGATAAGGATTATCCAGATCCCCGTGGGAGGGGCCTTTGGCGCGAAAGGGGAGCTGGTGCTCCAGGCCTGCCTTGCCCTCGGTGCCCTCAAGTGCAGCGCCCCGGTGAAAATTTCGCTCTCCCGCGAAGAATCCATAATGGTCCATGTCAAGCGCCATCCCGTGGCGATGCAGTACAGGCTGGGAGCGGATCGGGAGGGAAAGCTCCTGGCCCTTGACGCGTCGCTTGAGATAGACAAGGGGGCCTATGCTTCCTGCGGCCTGGAGATCATACAGAACATGGCCATCTTTGCCGCAGGCCCTTATTTCATACCCTCCGTGAGAATTGACGGCAAAAGCTGGTACACCAACGCGGTGCCCTCGGGGGCGATGAGAGGCTTTGGCGCGAACCAGGTCACCTTTGCCATGGAGTCCATGGTAGACCTGATGGCCCGGAAGCTCTCCCTTGACCCCATTGAGATCCGCATAAGGAACGCCCTCAGGCCGGGCCTCCCCAACGCTGCGGACCAGGTCATCGAGCCGGGCATGCTCGGCGTCGTAGAGACTCTGGAGGCCCTCAGGGACGTCCTCAGGGAGACTCCCCCGCCGCGCCCCGGGAAAGGAAGAAAGCTGGGCCTCGGCATCGCCTGCGGTTACAAGAACATGGGCTTCGGCCACCATGTCCCCGAGAGCGCCGCTGCAGACGTGGAGCTCTCTCCGGGCGGGGACCTCACCGTCAGGATCAGCCATCATGAGCTCGGCCAGGGGGCCCTCATGGGCACGCTCACCATTGCCTCCTCGGCCCTCGGCATCCCCAAGGAAAGGATATCCGTCATCACGGCTGACACCGCGGAGACTCCCTATACAGGCTCGACGAGCGCCTCAAGGCAGACCGTCATGACGGGAAATGCCGTCATGACGGCTTGCAGGAGCCTCCTCTCATCGGTACGCCAGGCTGCCGCCGGGCGGCTCGGCATTGCCGAGCCTGCCGCCCTGTTTCTGGACGGCCCGCTCCTCAGGACGGCAGACTCCCGCCGTTCCATCGCTCTCGGGGACCTCGGCTGCCCCCTCGCGGCCTCATTCAGGTACTTCCCTCCTGAAACTGTGGCCTTCCCTCCGCCAGGAGAAAAAAGCGCCTGGGGCACACCGGGGTTCAGGAGCAGAAAGGCCCACTGGGGCTTTTCTGCCGGGGCCCATGCCGCCTGGGTCGAAGTCGATGAGGAGAGGGGCGACATCAAGGTCCTGAAAGTCATCGCCTGCCATGACGTGGGCAAGGTGCTGAACAGGCGCGCCGTGGAGGCCCAGATAGAAGGCGGCGTGATGATGGGGATAGGCTATGCCCTCACCGAGGAGTGGCCCCTCGTGGAAGGCCGTGCCCTCAATGACACATTCCTGAAGTGCGGTGTCCCTGACGCCTCGATGGCCCCCGAGATAGTCTCAGTGGCCGTCGAGGTTCCCTTCCCTGAGGGCCCCTACGGTATGAAGGGCTTCGCCGAAGTCACCTGTGTTCCCATAACCCCGGCGGTGATAAACGCCATCCACGATGCTACGGGATGCCGCGTAAAGGACCTGCCGGCAGGGACAAAATGGGCTGAGCTCCACCCGTCAGTACCCCCTGGTAAAAGGAAGCTCAATGGAAAGCCCCGATGAAAATGAAAGCCCACGGAGCGAAAGGGGTGATCCCGGCGCTCAGGAATCCCCGCCCCTGGTGACATACGGCCTCATGGGATCCGTATTCCTCCATCTGGGCATCAGCCACCTTGTGATCAACATGTTCTGCCTCACCATTGTGGGCATCCCTCTGGAGCAGTTTTATGGAAGAGCGCGCTATCTCTCCCTTTTTGTCTTTTCAGGGCTTGCGGGAAGGCTGGGGACCCGTCCGGGGAGGCTGTTCGGAAACCCTGAATACTGTCGCCTTATGAGCTCTGCTCCTGCAGGGCCTGACCTCGCTCACTGAAAATACATAGTATCCGGGGTAGTATCTCTGATTCTCCACGCCGATGTGCTCCCCTACGGAGCTGAGCCTCCCAGTGATATCGACCTCGGCCCCTTTTTTCACCCATTGAGCTCCCTTCGCGCTTTCAATGCCGCTTAATCTCATCCCGTTATTGAGGACCCGGTACTCATTCCAGAATGTGGAGTCTGTCATCACCTGGCATTGTCCGCCGATGGTCCCATGGATCGTGATAAGCTTGCCTGCATCGGAAGCAGTGACAACCCCGGCAATCGTCGCGCCTGGAGCCTGCGCGGCTGCGGGAATGGTGCTCTTCTGGAAGCAGATGAAAAGCAGGAGAACTGCCCAGAAAAAGGCAGATGCCCGGTGCCCGTTGTTCTTCATCGTATCCCCTCCTTTCTTTTCATGGCTCAAGAGGCTCCATAAGGCCAGCGATGGCTTTATGGAACAATTTTCTTGTAAAAAACATACTTGGCTACCTTTGCAGTGACTATGTAAAGCGCAAGGATGACCACCAGCCCCGCATAAAAGTGAAGGGGAAGGGGCTGGAACTGAAAAAGCGCACCCAGGGGGGTGAAGGGAAGCAGAAGGGTGGCCAGCACTGTGAAAATTGTGCCCGCCAGCAGCAACGGGCCCGGCAGGAGAAGCTCCCGCCGGGCCTTTGAATCCCTGCGCGCCGCCGCTCTCTGGAGGGAGTATCCCCAGGACCTGCTGGTCATTCATGGCGATAATCTTGAGGTGCTCCGTGACCATATCAATGACAATTCGCTGAAGTGGTGACAGACTCCTATATTCACAGAAAGCCCCCAGGTTCTTCAGCCTCCGGGGGGTACCCCGCCACGCTGAAGAGCCCTGCTGCCCTCCCGCGGATTCTGGTCACAGGAGAGAGGATCTGTGACTGGAGCCGTGGAAGCATTTCCTGGAAAACCTCACCCTGTCTCTTAAGGGAGGATTATGACCGGCCAGAAGAAATGTCCGCCTCACTCCCGCTGGACAACCATCATAGTTGAAATGACTCGTTTTTTCAGCGCAGCGTTGATCTCAGCGGCCCTGTCAGTCTCAGTTCTTGCTCTTCTTATCAGCCCGGCCGGTGCGGTGGATTTCGGGCCCCCATGGGTCACCGTGATCGAGAAAGGGCAGGTCCTTGTCTTTGACAGGCTTGAGGATGCCCGCCTTAAGAACAGGGAGTCATTTCCTTTTCTCGGCAGCCTCAGGGAATGGGAGGAGGAAATAGTGCCGGATTTAGTTTATAAGAAAGGGAGCCGGGATTTCCAGGTGCCGGCTCCCCGGCATTACGGCGATAAAGCCGTTCGCGCCTTTCCCTTCAAATACTTCACCCCTTCCGGCGGCAGGCTCGTGTTTCTCAGCTTCGGCCTCCTCCCCACGGAGGGAAAGGCAGGGGTGGGTGACGATGATTTCAATGGAGTCTTCGCAGTTCTTGATCCCTCTCAAGGCTCGATTCGTACTGAAATTCCCGGCGTGTACAAAGTCCATGGAGCAGGCCGCGGCACCCTGGTCATGGAGCCTCAGCTTGCCGTTGCCGGCAGATATGCCTTCTTCGGGCGCAGTTCCCGCCTCGTCGCTTTCGATCTTGACAGCGGAAAGGAGCTGTGGGAATCAGCGGGTTCCCTCGGGTGGCAGCCTGCTCTCCGGGGCGCCTGGCTTCGAGGGAATGCCCTCTATGTGAAATCCAGGGGCGGCCTGGCAAGGTATGAGCCCGAGGCGGGAAGCCTTATCTGGGAAACCCGGAAGGTGAAAAACTGGATTTCAAACCTGGAGCTCGGGCCCGAACAGAGGCTCTACGTGGTGAGCTATGACGCCCCCTGAAAAAGGGGCATTCACCTCTCCCCCATTCTGGGAGTCTGCTTTCCCGGACATAGAATGCCCTGTGCCAGATTTTTTTTATATCCTCCGTGACTTTTTCATGGGTGGGGAGTCTAAGGGAGAAAAAGGAGGATGGAGTTATGAAAAAAATGATGGTTTTCGTGGTAATCGCCCTGGGAGTGCTGATGACAGGGCAGCTCTTTGCCGATGATACGGCAAGGGGAGCGGTAAACTTCAACGGGAACGGAGTTCTCTCGACAGGAGGAAGCGGCGGTGCAGTGATAAACGGCTCCGGTACGGTAACCACCGGGGGCAGCGGACTGCTTTTTGTCCCCCAGGGCCAGGCCACCCAGGTTTCAGGCTACGGCAGGAAGACGAACATGACGATAGGAAACCAGCGCGGAACCCTCTACATGGGCAATGGCATCGTCACCACTTCGGGAACAAGTACGAAATCATGGGCCGTCGGAAGAGGCTGTTTCAGGGGCCAGGGCACAGGCTCAGCAACAATAAGAGGCCAGGGAAGATACAGGGTGAGGTGATCATCGTGGGCGGCGGCCCGGCAGCCGTGTCGGCAGCTCTCTATGCCGCGGCAGTCGGGTGCCGTCGTGGGAGGAGGTAATTCGGCCTTTACCGCTGTGAGGGATCTTGCAGACTTTGCCTCAGGGATTCACCTCTCCCGGTGAAAAATCTGGACAGTTGATATAGACGAGTCTTGTCCATGCTTTTGCAGAGCTGAAGGATATGGCACAGGGTGTTCAGAACTCTTACAATGAGTAATTCTCTGATTATGTCAGTATGAGGAGAGAAGCCCATGCATATCACTTTCAACGTGAACAATATCCAGACGCCCGCCGAGGCGGAAGCCATGAGGCGCTCCCAGAGCCTGATGAAGGAGATCCACAACCGCGCCCGGACCCTGATGGAAAATGACAACGCGCCGGGCTTCGACGCGAACCCCGCCGACGGCTTCGTAGAGTTCAAAGATCCCGACAATGGTATCGGGAAGATGCTCTTTGATCCGGCAACGAGGGACCTCAAGGAGATGGAGACCTGTGATGAAGGCACCCTGGTGAGGTTCAAAAAGACCGGGGAAGCCTCCGGAGCGGAAGAGCTGTTCTACGAGATGGCCCAGATCGACGAAAACTCCGATCCCGACGCCACCCTCACCGAGAAGGTGCAGCTCAACAAAGGCACGGGCACCCTTACCTATATCAGCAATTTCTGATCCCTCCCCTGCCGCCTCCTCCCCGGAGCGCTCCTCAAAACAATGGTGCCTGGAGAAGGTATTGCCCGAGACCCCAAGAATACTGCGTATATGATCCAAAAAGCAGGCAGTTTCCTGAAGCAGGCGCTCTCCGTCAGCGAGGCTCACAGCGGCTCGATGCCCCAGCAGGCCCGCTTCACCTACAAGATCCGCGATGCCAGTGGAGAGGTGAAGGAAGGGCAGATAATGGCAGGGAGCCTCAATGAAGCCGTGAGAATGCTTGAAAAAAAGTCCCGCTTCATCCTGCTGCTTGAGAAGATTCCCCAGAGGCAGGATTTTCTGCCGTCACGCCTCAGGATCAAGGACCTCATCACCTTTTTCAAGGCTCTCTCGATGATGGCGAAGAGCGGCCTCAATGTCCGGAACACCCTCTCAATCATGGAAGCCCAGGCGGAAAGCTCCTCCCTTGCCATGATCTTTCACGCCATCAAAAAGGCAATTGAGGAGGGGAAGTCCTTTTCCGAAGCCCTGGGCCTCTTTCCCGCCGTTTTCACAAACTTCCACAGGAGCATCGTGCGAGCCTCGGAAAAGGGAGGCTTTTTCAGCGAGGGGCTCTGGTACCTCGCCGACGTGCTGGAAAAGGAGTACATTCTCGGCAAAAAGGTAAGGGCAGCCCTTAATTACCCCTTCATTGTCTTCTGTGTCGGCATGCTCATATGCGGCGCCGTGTTCTACTGGATACTCCCCATGCTCACCACGCTGGTGAAGGACATGTCGGTAAAGCTCCCCTTTTACTCCCAGATAATAATAACTTTGGGGGAGTGCATGAGAAAGTGGTACATCTTTATCCCCTCGGCAGTCATCGCGGTGCTCACGGTGGTCTATCTTTTCATCTATCTTTCCGGGACCCTGGGGGGAAAGCTCCTCTGGGACAGGCTCATCCTGGAAATCCCCGTGATGGGCGAGATCAAGAGGAAAGCGGTCCTCACCCACGCCGCCATCATGCTTTCATGCCTCACCAAATCAGGAGAGCACATTGTAAAAGCCCTCGAGATGGCCGGCGACACCTGCGAAAACCTTGTGATCGGGAGAGCCTTTCTGAGCATTGCCGACTCTGTGATGGAGGGGGACACCCTGGGAGACAGCATGGGGATGTTCCCCGCCATTTTCCCGCGGACCATGGTGGCCATGGTGACAGTGGGGGAGGAGAGCGGCGAGCTCCCCGAGGTGCTGAGCAAGACCGCCGTCATCTTTGAGCTTGAGCTGGACAGCCTTCTCGCGGCCTTCACGAAGCTGGTGGAGCCCATGGCCATAGTGGTTCTGGGCATCGTGATCTCGATCCTGCTTCTCTCGATGTTCGTGCCTATCTATGCGGCAATGAATGCGTTTTAATGTCAGAACCCGGGTGAGGCTCCCAGGGGAAGGGTAAATCTGAAGGTGGTCCCCTTGCCGGGGGTGCTCTCCAGATCAATGGATGATCCATGCCCCTCAAGGAATTTCTTTACGATATAGAGGCCGAGGCCCGTGCCTTTCTGTCCCTTCTGCCCGGCGGCAAATTTTTCAAAGACCCGCCCCTTGATCTCGGGGCTCATGCCGCGGCCGGTGTCGGAGACTTTCAACCCCACTCTCTCTCCCTGGGTGGCGGCCTCTATTTCGATGCGCCCTCCCTCGAGGGTATGGTGCAGTGCATTGATGATGAGATTGTGGAACACCCTGGTTATCCTTGTACTGTCGATATGGACCATGGTCCCGTTGTCGCACTTCCAGGTGATGGTGATCTTCTTGAGGCTGGCAAGGCCCTCAAAGGTCTCGGAGAGCTCCCTGAAAAGCATGGAAAGAGGAATATCCTCGAAGGAGTATATGACGCTGTCAGACTCTATCTGGTCGGCTTCCACTACATTGTTGATGATATTGAGCATGAAGTGCCCGATGTCCTTCACGATGGCAACGTTTCTCGACACGTCGGGCACGTCCTTGGCGATCTTTCCGATAAGGTAGGTATAGGCAAGTATGGAGGCGAGGGGGCTCTTCAGGTCATGGGAGAGAATGGAAAGAAATTCATTGCGCGTGCCTGCCAGCCTCTCGTCTGCAAGTTTCTGGGCCGTGATGTCCATGATGCAGATGATCACCCTGGCAAGGGATCCCTCGTAGCCGGGAACGGCGGACCAGCGGAGGTAGATGTAAAGCTTCTCGCCGTCGATATTCTGGTTTACTGACTCTTTTTCAAATTCCGTCCTGCCTTCGGCGATGGCGACAAGCTCCTCCTTGACCTCATCGAATGATTCAAGGCAGAAGAAGGTGTTCAGGTTCTTCTGGAACTCCCTCTTGCTTCTTGCCCGGTAAAGCTCGAGGGTCTTCAGGTTCACGTCCATTATCCTGACAAGCGAGGCGAGCTCGAGCACCATCTCGGGATGGGTGTCGAAGTATGTCCTGAAATCATTCACTCCGGTCCTGCGGATCGCTTCCATGACCGCCTTGACCTGGGAGAAGTCCTCTTCCCAGAGGGAGATGGGAGCGTTGTCAAAAAGGTTCCTGTATTTGTGCTCGCTCTCATTGTGGCCGCTTATCCCTTTCAGGGCTGAAAGGCGGCTGTTCTGATGGCTTCGCGCGTGGTATTCCGGCCTCCGCATGACACCTGGTCTTTTCATGCTCCCGCCCCTCTCTATTGAGTGAGGGATGTGATGGCATTTGAGGTGTACGTGGTTTAAAACCCCCCAGGTAGACCCTCCCTAGATTATAATAACATAAAAGAGGGGCTTTATCATCCTGCAGGATGGGTACCGGTAATGTTCCGATATGAGTATGGAGAATACTCCTTTCGACCGAGTACTGCCGGCCCTGCCCCCCCCCTTTACTTATTCTGAAAAATCTGTGATAATTTTATCAAAGGGACCATGATGCTTCATGGTATTTTCTTGCATGGGGGCAGAGTATGAGGCACACAGCGAAGCAGCGGGGCATTGCCCTCGCCACCATGCTGATGATCATCCTTGTGGTGATAGTGCTTGCCGTCACCGTCGTAGGCATCACCACGAGCCAGATGCGCTATTCCCTGAAGAGGAACAGCGAGATAGTCACCAGGCAGGCGGCACTCTCGGGCATGCAGGAGGCCAGATACCTGGTGAACAGCTGGTATGACTGGAACACCCTGGACTCGCTGAATATGGCCCCCCTTCCTGCCGGAGCCCTTATCCTCCACGAAGCAACACCCGCCGAGCAGTACCTCGAGTATGAGGCTCCCCTGGCGGGGACAGGCGCTTTTTTTACCGTGAGGATAGAGAAAATAAGCGATACTGAGTGCAGGGTGGCTTCAAGCGGCTACTTCAAGGACCCCGCGCTCCATCATCAATGGGAGAAGGATATTTCTGCGTCATTCAGGCGTGACCGTCTCGATCCCTTCTACATCTGCGGCGACGGCAGCAATGGTGGCTTCCTTGGGATAGTGGACACCGACGTGGGCGGCGATATCTCCTCCAATATCAAGGGAGACTACTATATCGTCAAGGGAAAGAAGACGGGGGATCTGGAAACGGGGAAGTCCTTCAACGTGTACAGGCCCGAATCATGCAAATGGGAGCCGGGCCTTCCCAACTGGATTTACAAGCTCTTCGGGGGAAAGAAGGTAAACTGCCAGCCGGAGAAGACAAAGATGTCCGAGCTTGCTTTTGAGCACTACGACGAAAGCGACGAGAGCATCAAGGAAATTCCGAATGTGAGCGGCAAGAATGTGTCGCCCCAGACCATACCGCTCACCCCGGGAAAATGGTTCACCGGGGAGGCGGAGCTTTCCAACTATACCTTCCTTATTAAAAATTCGGGGTCCGGGGGCACGCCTACCTACATATTTTTAACGGGAGGCCTCCAGAAATGGATTTCCACTCCGAGTTTGTCAGAGCTCACCGAAGATAACGGCGATCCCTTCTGGGAGGCGATTGTCGGAAACCTGGAGACCAACCTGGTGGCTCTGCTGGGTGACTTCAAGTTCAATGCGGCGCTGACCAACTGCAAGGTGGAGCTTGAGGATCCCTCGAAGCCCTCACCGGTCATCATAGGCGGCAAGGACCCCGATGACTTTTCCGTCAGCCTGGTGAACTCCTCAGTCAACGCGACCATCATGGCGAGAAAGGTCTTTGCCCATGACAGCGAGATACGCTCGTCAGGAGTGCCTGTCTACACCGGTGCCCGCATCCTCTCATGGCAGGAGCAGTAAAGCCTCTCTTGAAAGGCCGGCTGAAGGTATCCGCACTGTCCCCGCAGAACCATTGCAGTAACCAGGCACAAGGAACGGGCTGCGGAATTATGAATTCCCCGAAAAGCAGGACAGGCGGTCATTCTCCCGGTGGGAGCGAAGGCTTCTCCCTGCTGGAGATAGTGATCGCCATGGGCATCCTTCTCCTTGTGCTCTTTTCCCTCGGCGTCGTTATTCCTTATTCAAGGGCGAAGATGGTGAACACGGCCCACCAGGACCTTGCCGCCTCCTGGGCGGAAGAGAAGGCCGATGAGCTCCGTGCCCTTCCCTGGGACACGGTCCAGGCCACTTATCTCAACAAGGATGTCTATGACAATTACTCCGATAAATTCAGCGCAGGGAACGACGGCACCACCGCAGGCGGTTTTCATGAGATTGAGTTTCACCGCTGCGTGATGGCGGAGACAGACAAGGACATATATGGTAATGATATTCCCGACCTGATGAAAGTCTCGATCCTCATCTTCTGGGATGAATCGGGGCGCCCCACGACCGACCAGACGGGGACCCGGCTCTATAGGGATTACAAGCTCAGCACCAAGGTCTACAGGGGGCAGTAGCCATGAGGAAGCCCACTGGAGCAGAGAAAGCCTTTACCCTTGCAGAGATCCTCGTGAGCATGTGCTGCTTTTCGCTTATCCTTGTGGCTTTCACGGTGTTTTTCTTCTCCTCTATAAAAAACTTCAACGCCCTCAATGCCCAGCGGGATGTCCAGAGCAATGCCGTGATGGGCCTGGACCGCTTTGCGAGGGACTTCAAAGAGGCTTCCAAGACTGAAAGCGACATTCATCTCTCAGCTCCCTCTGACACGACAAAGAATTATATCTATTTCCCTTCACCGAGGGACATGCAGGGAGATTACACAAGCCATGGGGAGGGAACCCCATGGAGCTCGTGGATCCTCTACTATCTCACCCTCGATCCCCAGGCGCAGCCCTCGGGAACGGGGCCTTACGTGCTCGTGAGGAGCCGGCTTGCAAGCGAACCCTCATCGGTGCCGGCCATAAGCTCAAAACAGATCAGGGGCCGGGCCGTGGCAAAGAATGTTGCCTCCTTTCAGGTCACTGCTGATCTCACCCTCTCGCCTCCCCACTACTCTTATTCAATGACCACCTGCAGGGCATGGGGCTCGGCCACCTATGACTTCAAGGTAAGCAAGAATTTCTTCGTGAATGACCTGCATAATTTTTGATGGGGACAGGCTCTTCCCGGGAAAAAGAAAGAAGCGCCCCATCGCCGCGATGGAGCGCTCCATGGAATTTTTTTTTCCGGTCTTAGTACCCCGTGGCGAACTGGAAGTGCATGGGGTCGTTCTCCAGCTGGTGGAAGCCGTACTTCTCGAAGACCTGGGCAAGCTCGCGCTGGCCCGCAGTCTGGCGGGAGCTCCCCATGGGATTGGCGCCGGCGTTGATATCGAAGCCGATCCCCCACGAGTGGATTGAGAGCGATGAGCCACCCCTCTTGTTCCGGTAATTATAGCAGCCGTCAAAGGAGTCTATGTTGTCTGAAAGGCCCTTGGCCTTGATCTCCTCGAAAGCGGCCTTCATGCGGTCAGCGACTTTTTCGTGGCATGTGACGTTGATCATCTTCCCGTCAGGGCCGGCAGGCATCTTGGTGGTCACCTGGTTTTTGCCGGGAGCGCCGAACTCCTCCTTGATCCCTTTGAGGCCGTTGGGACGGTCCTTGGCTCCCTCTTCCTTGAGCTTCTCCGAGGCCTCCTGCTGGGCCTGCTTCACCGCCTCCTTGTCCTGCTGGGCAGTCTGCTTGGCCTGCTGGAGCTGAGACTGGTCCTGCTGGAGCTGAGACTTGGCCTTGGCTTCCTCCTGCTTGGCCTGTGCCTCTTCCTGTTTTGCGGCATTCAGCTCCTGCTGCGCTGACTTCAGCTCATTCTGGGCAGCTTCCACTGCGCCGTTGTCAGGAGCCTGCGGGGAAGCCGTTGCTCCGGTTTCCTGAGACTGCTGCGCTTTCTGCTGCTGGGCCTGCTGCACCTTGTCCTGGGCGCTCTGCACTTTTCCCTGGGCTGACTGGACCTTCTGGCCTGCCTGCTGGACTTTCTGCGAGGCCTGCTGCACCTGGTTCTGATCCTCTTTCACCTTGCTCTCGAGGTCCTGGACCTTCTGCCCTGAAGCATCGGCCTTCTGTTTCGCCTGCTGGACCTTGGGATCGTCGCTCATGAAGTTTTCATCGCCCTGGGGGTCCTTGACGTTGTTCTGCGGAGCGTGGGACCCCGAAGAGCTCGGTGAGGAATGATTGTTCTGCGGTGAATACTGGGGCGCATGGCTGCTTGACGGGGCGCTGCTCTGCGAGGGATAAGGATTGGCCATCATGGGCTGCTGGCCCATCGCCTGCTGGGGGACCATGCCGAGGGGTGAGTTGAACCCGTTCTGGAAAGGATTACCCTGGCCCTGCTGCGCTCCCATTCCGTTCTGCTGCATCATCTGCATCATTGTCATGAGCATCATCATCATCATCTGCATCATCTGCTGCATCTGCTGCTGCTGGGGATTCATGGAGGCCATCATTCCGCCGAAGCCGGGGACCATGCCCATGCCGCCGTTGAGGCCCATGGGAGCCATCTGCTGCGCGTAGGCAGGCATGAAGCCGGCGGTGGCCTGATCTGTGAGGTCCTGGGAGAACATGGCCATATCATTTCCGTAGGGAGAGAACTGCTGCGCCATCACCCCTTCCATTCCCAGGCTTCCAAGCCCCACGGCCCTCTGGGGGCCGGACATGAACTGCGTAAAATCGACGGCCATCGAATCAGTCATTCTTAATTGTGCAAGCGGGTCCATATCATGTACCTCCTGGTTGAATGCAACAAAAACACATACTACCCTGTTATCAATATACCGACATGGAGAGAAGTTGTAAAGGGGGACCTGCTCATTATTTTCGAAATGGAAACAAAAGGACTTCCGGCAGGTGAGACCCAGTCTTCATCCCCCGGCGTCCCCTGAAAAGTGATCCCTTCTTTTGTGATTTTTCCATAGAGGAAATGTCGGTAAAAGTTACTGAAGATTTGTAGAGAAGGAGAAGGCGCGTAAAGTAAAGAATATGTTTCGTAATACAAGTCATTTCTATTGGGCTTCGCACTCCTCCTCATACCCTGCACGCGCTCCTCAATAAAGAAGTCCTGTAGAAAATCTGCTGATTTCCCGAAGAGAGTGCGTGTGAGATGAAAAGAGCCATAAGTCTTGTTTTTCTGATGTTTTTTTTATGCGCGGCTTCTGCGCATGCCCAGTCTTTCTACCCCGGTTCAGGAGTGAATGAGGTTCCCTGCCCGGAGCCTGTGCCCGCACATACCTACCAGATATTCTCAAGTTATACCTGGAGTGAATATACAGGCTCTCAGAATTCGCAGAGCAACGGGGGCGTCAGTGTGGGAGGGAATTATGGTATCTGCGACAGGTTCGCGCTCGGCATTGAGCTGCCGTACTCCTTTGTCGCCGACGGCAGCAGCGGCGCCCGGGGGCTCAATGATATCCATTTCGGCTTTAAATATTATATCATGCCGATTGGGAGCGCGAAGCTGGGAACCGCATGCGGCGTAAGACCCGCGACGGCAATCAATAACGGTATATTGAGCAATGGCACGACAGATTATTCCGCAGAGCTGATACTGGGGACAGATGTCAATAAATTCAACTTCCGCGCCTATTACGGCCAGAATTTCTGGGGAGATATCCCCGATATTCCGAGGGCTTCCTCGCCGTTTTACGGTTTCGCCGTGAAATATACGCCTACGGACGACTTTGTCATCGGCACTGAAATATATGGCACGCAAAGCCCGAACCCAGGCTATTCTTCCTCCACTGCCACTGCGGATCTCTGGACAAGAACATTTTTCGGAGCCTCGTGGAGCCTTGACCTGGGAATGAGCTTCGGCCTGAATTCACAGACGCCGGTAAGGCAGTACATGGTGGGGCTTACCTTTTACAGCAGCGATCCCGCGGAAAAGGATAAAACGGCAAAGAGGCGGCCCAAGCCCGGCCACCAGCCATAAATTCGAATAGCCACAATGAAGTGAGGGAGCGGTCTTTTTCAGCATCTCCCCGCAGTAATAAACGAGAGGAGCATTTTGAGCGATGAAAAGCGCGGAAGAGAAATTATACGAGAGCCTGAGTCCTTTTGAGCTGAAAAACAAGCTGATTGATCTTGCAGAGGACCATACGGAGCGGTTGATGCTGAATGCCGGAAGGGGGAACCCGAACTGGGTGGCGACGACGCCGAGAGAAGCTTTTTTCCAGCTGGGGCTCTTTGCCGTCGAAGAGACGAAGAGAGCTTTCGACCTGCCCGGCCTCGGGGGGTCGCCTGAGGGCAAGGGCGCCGCGCTGAGGTTTGAAGAGTTCCTGAAGAGAAACCCGGCTGCCCCGGGAATCTCTTTCCTCGGGCAGGCCTATGAGTATGCCTGCAGAGAGATCAAGCTCAACGCCGACGATTTTATAGGAGAGATGGTGGACGCCATCATGGGCGATCACTATCCCACGCCTGACAGGATGCTCAGGAACACCACCGGGATTGTGAGAAAATATCTTGATCAGGAGCTGTTCAACGGGAATCCTCCCCCGGGGAAGTTCGAGCTTTTTGCCGTTGAGGGAGGCACCGCCGCGATGGCCTATATATTCAACTCCCTCGTGGAAAACAGGCTCCTTCACAGAGGGGACAGGATCGCCATCGGGACACCGATCTTCACACCCTATATTGAGATTCCCCGGCTCAATGATTATGACTTCGTCGAGCTTGAAGTAAAACAGGATGAAAATCTCACCTGGCAGTTCCCCGATGAGGAAATTGAAAAACTTGAAGATCCTTCCGTAAAGGCTTTCTTCCTGATCAATCCCTCGAACCCGGCTTCGGTGAGAGTCTCTGAAAGCACGCTGCAAAAAATAGCCGGCCTGGTTACCACGAAGCGTAAGGATCTCATCATCCTTACCGATGATGTCTATGCGACCTTTGTGAACGGCTTCAGGTCCCTGGCATCCGCGGCTCCTCATAATACCATCCTGGTCTATTCCTATTCGAAATACTTCGGTGCAACGGGCTGGAGGCTCGGGGTGATCGCTCTCCATGAAGAGAATGTCCTGGACAGGAAAATCGCATTGCTGCCGGAGGAGGACAGGAAGGCGCTCCATGCCCGTTACGAGCATGTGGAGCTTGATCCTGACGCCATGAAGATGATAGAGAGAATGGTTGCCGACAGCCGCTCCGTTGCGCTTCACCATACCGCGGGCCTCTCCACGCCGCAGCAGGTGATGATGGCCCTTTTTTCGCTTTTCTGCCTTGTTGACGGGAAGGGTGAATACAAAAAAGCCACACAGGGCATCGTGAAGAAAAGGTTCAGGACGCTCTATGACGCGGTAGGCATTGCAGTCCCCGATAATGAATATATGGCCCGCTATTATGCCACTATCGATGTTCCGGCCATTGCAAAAGCAAGGTATGGCGATGAATTTGCCCGCTTCCTCGTGGAGAGAAATGAGCCGATAGATTTCGTGGTGAGGCTTGCGGAGGAAAAATCCATTGTCCTTATGGACGGAGGCGGTTTTGATGCTCCCCGCATGTCGGTGCGCGTGTCGCTTGCGAACCTTCCTGATGAAGCCTATGAAAAAATAGGCAGGGGCATCAGTGACCTGCTTGCCGATTACCACAGGCGCTGGGAATCAGATCGGCATTGACGCTGCCACGAGAACTCCATGGAAAAAGGGGTGATTACGCTGAATCCGGTGATTGAATTCTTTCGGTCCTATCCCCAGGTCGCCATTTTTCTCGCCCTTGCCCTGGGCTATTCCATGGGGAAGCTCAAGTTTCGAGGCTTTGCACTCGGCTCTACGACGAGCGTGCTGCTGGTGGCCATAATCATGGGACAGATGGATATCGAAGTGCCGGGTCTGGTCAAAACCATAAGCTTTGGCCTGTTCACTTTCGGCATAGGCTACAAGGTGGGGCCACAGTTCTTCGGAGCGCTCAGAAAAGGGGGGCTCAATTACCTCTGGATGGCCCTGATTGTAGCGGCAGGAGGGCTCACGACCGCCATTGTGCTGTCAAAGATCCTGGGCTTCGACCCGGGAACCGCCGCGGGTATTCTCTCCGGCGCTATGACCACTTCGGCATGCCTTGGGACCTCCGAGGGCGCAATAAGCCATCTCGCGCTCCCGGAGGCACAGAAAGCTGTTTATTCGAGCCATGTTGCCATTGCTTACGCCATCACTTATATCTTTGGGACGGGCGGTACAATCCTTTTCCTGAAGCTCTACCCCCGCCTGGTAGGCTTGAATGTGAAAAGCGAAGCGAAGAAGCTGGAGCAGCAGCTTGCAGGAGGCAGCGGGGGAGACGAGGAAGGCCCCGGCTTTTTTAACTGGGCAAAGCAGATAAGCCTGCGCGCCTACCTGGTGCAGAACGAGGGAGCATGCGGCAGGAAAGTGAGGGAGCTGGAGGCTCTCTTCCCGCCGATGATGGCTGTTGAGAAGATCAGGAACGGAAATGATATCATCGCCCCCGCGCCGGATACTGTTGTTGAGAAAGGAAACCTTATAGCCGTTGCAGGGACCCCGCCTGAATTCGTCAAGCTTTCCGGCATAATCGGCCCCGAAGTCTTTGACGGGAAAATGATGGAAATTGAAGGGGAAGTGATGGAAGTCTGTGTCCTCAATCGCGATGTAGCCGGGAAGACACTGGGTGAGGTCGGTACATTGAAAGAGGCCCATGGCGTTTTCCTGAAGAAAATTACCCGGCAGGGTCACAGGCTCCCCATTGCTCCCGGCACGGAAGTCCAGAAATGCGACATTCTCGAGCTCGCCGGCAAAAAGGAAGATGTCGAGAGGGCTGCCGGATTCCTTGGTTACCCTGAACGTCCTGCCGCGGCGACCGATCTTATCATGGTGGGCCTGGGCTGCGCGCTTGGGACCCTCATAGGGCTTCTCTCAATAAAGCTGGGAGGGATAGCGATCACTCTCGGCATAGGAGGAGGCGTCCTTGTCGCCGGGCTGATTTGCGGGTGGCTGAGGTCTCTTCATCCTACTTTCGGGCAGATACCTGCGGGGGGGTTGTGGCTCATGACAGACCTGGGCCTCAACCTTTTCATTGCCTGTACCGGTCTTTCAGCAGGCTCCAGCGCCTTCGAGGCCCTTAAATCCACCGGCCTCTCCGTGTTCCTGGCCGGGGCCGCGGTCTCAATTCTGCCTGCTTTCGCCGCCCTGCTTTTCGGGCAGTTCGTTCTGAAGATGAATCCTGTACTGCTCCTGGGCTCATGCTGCGGGGCAAGGGACATCACGGCGGCTCTTCTCAGCATCCAGGATGATGCGGAAAGCTCGACGCCCGCCCTTGGGTTCGCTGCCCCCTATGCATTCGCGAATGTCTTCATCACCGTATGCGGCTCCCTGATAATCAACATAATGGCAAGGCTGTAAGGAATCGAGTGGCTTAAGAGCCGCATCCCATTTGCAGCCGCTCCGCTCTGCGCAATGTTGAAACGCCGGGAAAAAAGATGCGGTTTCAGCATTGCAAAAGGAGAGAAGGCTCCCCGTTTTGAATTCATGGAAAGAGAGCTTCCCCCGGATCTCTCAGGTGACTGAAAGGAGCCATGCCCATGCTGAAACTCAACAGAACGCTGATCCTGCTGCTCCTGGCGCTGTGGTTATGCCAGACTTCAGCCATTGCAGGAGACCGGCTTATTTTCACGGTGGTGCTGATCAGGCATGGCGACAGGACCCCTGTCAATGACATCCCCGCGGATCCATGCCCATGGAAGCTCGGCCTGGGAGAGCTCACTCCTCTGGGCATCCACCAGGAGTATCTGCTGGGGAAAGAGCTCCGGGCCCGGTATGTCGATGAGCTCAAGCTCCTGCCCCCCCGCTATGAGCCCAACATGATCCATGCCCTTTCAACGGATCTGAACCGGACTATCATGAGCGCCCAGTCGTTCCTTTGCGGGCTCTATCCCCCCGGTACGGGGCCCCTTCTCGATGACGGGAGCCCGGCCCTCCCCGGCGCTTACCAGCCCGTTCCCGTGAGAACCCTGCCTTCTGACCAGAACACCCTTCTCTTGGGCTACGAGAAAAACAAGGAAAAGGTGAAGCAGATGATGGAATCCCTGGTCTATCCCACCGATGAGTGGAAAAAGATGACCGCCACATGCGCTCACAAGTTCCCACGGTGGAGCGCCCTTTTCGGCGCGCCTGTCACCAGCCTGGAGGATCTCATCAAGCCCGGCGATAACCTTTATATAAGGCTTCTGAAGGGAGTATCCATTCCCCGGGAGCTCACCCAAAGTGATGCCCGTGAGATAGTGAGGCTCTATCAGTGGGCCATGGCCGAGGCATTCAGGCCCGGGGAGATTTGCCGCCTCGTCACGGGGGAGTTTTTCCGGACGCTGACCGCCCATATGGAGAAGGCCGCCGAAGGCACGCAGGGCGCCAGGCTTGTCCTTTACTCCGCCCACGACACCACAATTATGCCCGTGATGAGCGCCCTGGGGACCCCTCTTGACTCTCAGGCGCCTTATGCGTCACATATATGCTTCGAGCTTTACCGCCGCCCTGACGGCCACTATGTCAAAGTGCGCTTCAACGGGAAAGATCTCGTGGTGCGGGGGACAGGCGGAAAGACTCCCTGCACTCTCCGGCAGTTCAGGGATGCCATGCGGGAGGATTCCTGAGCGCCTGTTCCCTTATTCATATCTCTCATCATCAGCATTCAGAGCAGTTGTCTGACTGTTTTGCTCTTTTCCTCCATATCCGGAACAGCGCGGGGACCCATTTGTACCCGCCGCAGCGGAGCTGCTTGAAGACCACCAGCACCGCCAGCACCAGATATATGTAAGAGAAGATGTGCCGTGACTCAGTAGTGTTGAGGAGAAGCTGGGCGATGAAGAGCGAAAAGAGCGATCCTGCCTCGAAAAGGCTTATTCTCCTGTCCATCAGGATGGAGACGGCAAAGAGCGACTGGGCGGAAGTGAGAAAGACCTCCTCAACCTGCCTCGCGTCGAGCATAAGGGGGTGAATCCTGGCGGAGGAGATGCAGAAGACGACAGGCAGCAGGCCTACGAGAAGGGTCCACTGGTTGACCTTGGACGAGACAAGGGTCCCGATGCTCGCGCTGGGGCTGCCCTTCAGCGCGAATATGGCCGCCACGATGAACTCAGGGGATTCCGAGGCAAGAGGGGCGAGCCACTGCACGAGCAGGAACTCCTCTATGCCATATGTCTTGCCTATATGGATGAGGCCCTCGGCAAAAGGCTCCGCTGACACGTAAATCGCCAGGGCGGAATAGAGAAAAATCAAAGCCGTGATGACTCTCCTCCACAGCTTGGGCGCCATTGCTATCGTGGCAGGGGGGCCTTCCAGCTCGGGCTCCTGCACTTTCTCCTTCATGGCAAGGTAGAGATAGACAAGGAAGAATGAAAAGAGCACCGCCCCGTCAATGATCGATATGGAGCGCTTCCAGGGTATCAAAAAAGAATACACGGTGGCCATGAGAAGGACTACAAGGGCCGAGAGGTAGGGGCTCTCAAGGCGCACGCACTTCTTCCCCGACTTCCACCAGAAAAGGATCACCACGAGGGCCCAGGCCACGCCGATAATGAGCCTGTTGGAGCCTGTCATGTTCGCCACGGCATAATGGGCATAGACAGGATCCTTGCCCGCTTTCCAGGCGAAGACCATGTCCACGGCATATTCAGGCAGCACGGCGATCAGCGCGAGGACTGCAATCGCCATAGAGGGGGGGATGTCAAGCTGGGCCACCTCTGCGGCCCATGAAAGCAGAAAGGCGGCGGCAAAGATAGAGAAACCGGAGAGGAGCGTCGCGGAGACAGGGTCGAGATGAATACCGGCGATACGCATCACTATCCAGGGAAGGGGCACAAGGGGGAGCAGAATGAGGGCAAGCCATCTTTTCATAGTATGAGTATCCTTTTCTCCATAAGGGTATTTTTCCGGGAATGTGGTGCCGGGAAGGGCTCAGTGCAGAAGGGGCCTGAGCCGGCATTCAGGCCCCCGATGCGGTGATATCAGGAGGGCCGCGCAACAGGAGGGAACATGACAGGGCTTCCATGAGAGCTGAAGAAAAGTACCGGCCCAAAGAGAATGAGAGGGAACACAATATTGAATGCTGGCAAGGTGCCGCCATGAGGGCGCCTTGCTGTCCAGCAGGGCGCCCGGAGGCGAGTTTTCGGGCGATATTGTCAAAGTGCTCACCGGTAAGGCACAGTGAGGAGAGCGGCCTGGTGCGTCTTGCCCACAGCGCCTCTGCGCCCGAGGGGAGATGGCTGTCCGCAGAGCAGAGCGGTACAGAGCCTTCCGCCTGGAGCCCCAGGTAAAGGACTCCCAGCAGCGTGACCAGGAATAAGAATTGCATCTGCCTGTTCCGCATGGTCTTCCCCGGATTATTCAAATGGCTCGGAGCATTGAAAGGGCCGGGCTCTGAACCCTGAGCCCGCCCTCTGCCTTACCGATTATAGCACAGATCTTTCAAATTGCCTATCATGAGAAACGAGAGCCCTGCA
This sequence comes from Candidatus Eremiobacterota bacterium, assembly GCA_031082125.1. Taxonomy (NCBI): domain Bacteria; kingdom Bacillati; phylum Vulcanimicrobiota; species Vulcanimicrobiota bacterium. The sequence continues at coordinate 41 of JAVHLM010000045.1, read as the reverse complement.
TAACTCGCAATGAAAATGCCTGTGGGAGATTGTGGACACAA
>JAVHLM010000044.1:48536-50183 GCA_031082125.1 Candidatus Eremiobacterota bacterium | reverse complement strand
TGGCGAAGAGCGGTGAAAAGGCAAAAGAGAAAGGAGGATGAATGCCCCGTGCCTGGTGAGTCCTGCGCAGATGCAATCTGTGCGGTCGGAGCGGCGGCGGCGATGGCCAGCATGACCTGCAGCAGCACCAGGAGTGCGCATATGACGGCAATAAGCCTGTCAATCCCTTTTCCCGGCGTCGGGCCCGCCTTGTCCCAGGTGCTTCTCCATGGAATCCTCCTCACCTCTGCGACGGCTGGCGGCGAGCCTCCCGGGGCGACGGGGGCTCCCTGCAGAGTGATTATGCACAGAGGCCCTTCGCAGGCAACGAGGGACCTCCCGATCCGGATCATGGTTTCTACAGTACTTTCAGGCTTTTTCCCCGGCGGAACCGGTTTTACCGGCTGTCCCGGAGGCCCTCGCGCAGGGGCGTGGATTGAAAGCTGAGCGATGCAGACACCAGGAGGCCAGGGGATCATTCTCCTCTTCCAGCACACAGTTTGGGATTTTCCCTATAGGTGTCTCTTTGCACAGAAAATCCCTTGTGTGCCGGGAGAATGTCCCCTGGCATCTCTCTACACCACAGGGCTGCCGCGCGAAAGCAGCTCCTCACAGAGAGGCGCAGAAATCCAGGGGCCTGTTACCATATGAAAAAGCTCTTCAAGAGGCCTTTTGCCCGGGCTCTCCGCAGCACTCCTTTTCCCGGTTCACAATCTTTTTACAATAAATCCGGTTCTGCTCACATTTCGGCCACATCCTGTCAAACTATCCCCCTTATAATCTTATGCAAGGGAGTGCTCAAAAGAGAAAGCAGGATGAAAGGATGGGGACCATGATAACGGACACTGCGAACGACCAGCTGACGATAAGCCTCAGAAATGACATCATCTTTAAGTATGTCTTCGGCCATGAGAAAAATGAGAAGATACTGATCTCACTGCTCAACGCGATACTGAATCTTGAGGGAGATCAGAGAATCACCTCCCTGAAGATTCTGAATCCCATGAATCTCAAGGAATATCTGAAGGACAAGTTCAGCACCCTCGACGTGAAAGCATCGGACAGCACGGGGAAGCGCTATAACATAGAGATGCAGGTAAAATCATACTCATCTTACATTGCCAGGGTTATTTATTATCACGACAGGCTTTTCACCGGGGAGCTGAAAAAGGGCGTTCACTTCGAGAATCTCAAGAAATCCATATCCATATCGATACTGAATTATATACTGCTCAGGGAGGAAGGGGATTTACATAATATTTACCGGTATGGTAATATGTACTGAGGCACATTATACTCTTTAGTATAATGGTGCCCTCAGTGATGCTCTGTGAGTATAAAATCAAAGAGGCAGCTTACAGACCTGAAGGAGATTCACTTCATCGAGCTCCCGAAGTTCCGCAAGGACAAGCCGCGATACCTGCGGACCACGTTCGAGAAGTGGCTCCATGTCTTGAAATTTGGGGAACACTATGCGGCAGACCCTGAAGCCATGCCCGGCGTGCTGAAGAAAGAGGAGGGAATTCTGATGGCAATGAAAGAGATGAAGAAGGCGTCATCAGATGAGATGGTGAGGGCGATGATGGAGGAGCGTGAAAAGTTCCTCCATGACGAAGCCACGATGCGGTATGAGGCAGAGAAAAGCGGCAGGGAAAAGGGGATGAAAGA
>JAVHLM010000044.1:0-48436 GCA_031082125.1 Candidatus Eremiobacterota bacterium | reverse complement strand
AGGCATGAAGGAAGGCATGAAGGAAGGCATGAAGGAAGGCATGAAGGAAGGCATGAAGGAAGGCATGCAGAAGGGCAGCAGTGAGCGGGCTCAAGAAATAGCCCTCAGAATGAAGAAGAACGGCTTCGACACAAAAACCGTCGCCGCATACACGGACCTCTGCGAAGAAGAAATAGAGAAGCTCTAAGACGCAGAGTTTTTTCTCCGGGGGGGAGGCGGAGACTTTGGATGCTGCTCATATTTTTTTATCCACAAAAACGTTCTGCCCGGCGGCAGGTCAGGCTTGAAGCGCCTGGAATCCGGCCCAGTCTTTCGCTGGCAGGTCTTTGATGGCCTTCAGAGTCATTTTTGACCTCCTCACCTCTTTCGGAGCCTCCGGAGGCCATCCTGCGATGCACTTCTATCCGCTCTGTGAAAGGGTTTTATGAGGACAGCCTGTTTGCATTTTCATCAAAAGTATGGTACCATGGAGATATGGATACACATGAGACCCAAACAATCTGTGATCTGTTTTTTCCCGATGAAGATGAGCTTCTTTACCTCGGTGATTCTTTTTCTTCCCAGGATTACGAGGATATGCTCCTCCTCCCGGAGCCTTATGAGCTTCCCGCGGAGGGGCCCTGCAGGCCTGAGCACCTCGTCAAAATCACCAGGGAAGGCCTCATCCCCGAAGCGGAAAGGCTCACCGGGGACATCACCTTCGGCTCAATCGACAGGGATGAGCGGGCAGCGCGCATTGATGTTCTGCTCTGCGAGGCAGTCCGCGGCCGCATGGCACTGGATCTTCTGCTCGGCGGCCTTCTCGTCACTCTTAAAGCGAAAGGGGTTGATCAGTTAGGATACCGCTCCATGGGAGTCTTCGCCACGGAGCATCTCTCGTTCTCGGGGCGCACCGCGTCGGAGCTGATGCACAACTATGAGCTCCTCAAGGCGCTCCCCCTCACCCGGGAGGCCTATCTGCAGGGCAGGATCGCAAAAAGCGCTCTGAGATTTCTCTCGAGGGTCATCACGCCTGAGAACGAGTCCTGGTGGCTCGCCGTTGCAGAGGAGCGCTCCCTCTGCGGCCTTGAGGGGGAAGTGAAGAAGGCCCTCGCTGAAGGGAAGGCCGATGAGGCCCCCTGCTCCAAGGAAAGCCCGTGTGCTGAAGGCAGGCCTGCGGATTTCACGGGCGGCGGGAAGTGCGATGAGCCCCATGGCGATGAGTCCGAGGGCACGATGATGTACTTCAGCGTGGCGCCCTCACTTGCCCTCACCTGGGACTTCGCCCTCTCCTTCTTCCGGGACAAAGAGCACTATGACGGACCGCTTTCGGGATTCATCGAGGCGCTCCTTGCGAACTTCCTGGCCTCAGGGAGAGTGGCTCCGGAGCTTCCGGCCATCGATGCCGACGGGAACCGCCCCATATTCTCCCGGGGGGGTCCCCTCCTGAAAAGGAGGATGAGAAACCGCCGCGTGAGCGCTCCCGGCGAGGTCAGCGGGCAGGCCGGCGAGGGAGAGGCCGGTGAGACTCCGTGGTCATCACCATGGAGCATCTTCTTCCCGTCGTGGCTTGAAGAGGCCCGGCCGGAAAAAGTTACCGGGGCCTCCGCGAGGGCAATTGCAGGCCGCCTGATCAGGGCCGCCTCGATCCGCCAGAGGCTCGACGTGGCCGCGGGGATGCTCCTGCGGGCGATGGATGCGCGGCAGCTCCACCGCCTTCTCGGCTTTGAGTTCATCGAGGACTATGCCGGGGAGCGCTGCGGCTTCTCGATGGCCCAGACCCGCCAGCTCATAAAGCTTGCCGAGGGCTTCCGCCGCCACTCCCTCACCGAGGATGCCTTCAGGAAAGGCGTCATCACCAGGGAGCAGGCCCGCTTTATTCTGCCTCTCGTGGACTCCAGGAATGAAGCTCAGTGGATTGCCTACGCCGCGAGCGTGCCCACGGCGGACCTTCGGGAAGAGGCAGGGCGCTGCGCGAGGATCCTGGAGTATGACTGCCTGGTCCCCCACAGTTATACTCTGCTTCCAGGCTTCCGCTACGTCACCGACGAGCGGTTCCACGGCCTGCAGAAGGAGGTGCAGGACAGTATACGTGATGGCTCGTGGTATCAAGGCCCCTCTCTCAATCCCTCATGGCCTCTCATATCAGACGACGAGGAGCTCATCGCTTCCCGCGACAGGCGCTTTGATGCGCCCTGGAGGTATTTCAGCGATGTCGATGAGATGCGCGCCGCCGAGGCCTCCATGGAAATTGAAAAAGATTCCAGGCTGTGTGCGCGTGAAAAAGCCAGGGAAGCCTGCACCATTCCCCACGGCGAGGGCCCCGAGGAGACCTTCCTGGTGGATATCCTCTCAAGCGGCAGTTTGTCAATGTCAGGGAGAGGCACTATGACAATCAAGTTCTTTCTCCCCCGGGAGCTTGAGAGGGTCTGGAACCTGGCAGCTCATGCCTTTCTCGGCCGCCTTGCCAAGGCGGAAGGCGCTGACAGCCTGGGCCAACCGGAAGAGAAATTCCTTGCGGCGCTCCTCGCAGACTATCTCAAGACCGAGGGCACCTTGAAAAAAGCGGCCCATCACCATAAGATCCTCAAGCGGGACCGGTTTCGCTGCCAGACCCCGGGCTGCCGCTGCAGGCGCAACCTGCATGTGCATCATATCATCAGGCGCTCCCAGGGCGGCACCGATGACCCATGGAACCTCATCGTGCTCTGCGAGGCCTGCCACCTCCACCTCCTCCATGGCCTCAGAACCCTCACCGTGAGGGGCAGGGCGCCCTTTGACCTCACTTTCACCTTCGGCTCCCTCTCAGAAGGCAAGCCCTTCCTGGTCTATGAAAAGGGAATGGTGATGCATGGGGGGGGACAGGTGCATGGGAAAATCTGATCCGACGGGCCGGTCGGCCCATCTTTCACCTCCCCCTTATTTATGCTATAATTCTCTTGTATGATGAGGGGCCGGGTGCCCCTCCCGGAGGTTGAAATGAAGCCGTTGAGATCGCTGACGCAAGGACATGCGGGAGGATTCTCTCTCGCAGAGGTGCTGATAGCCCTCCTCATCCTCTCGGCCCTCTCGGTGATCATCATAGGGGCCATTCCCCACGGGCTCCAGCCTCAAGGTGATGTACTGGCACCTCTATGACACCAGGCTCTGACAGAGGCCGCGCCAGGGAAAGAAGAGGTATCCCATGGACAGAATCACACCCGGCTCACCACGTTATGACACGCCGCAGGCGCCCGCGCAGAAGGGCGCCACGGCGGGAGGCTCACCAGCACCGGCAGACCGCGTGTCACTGTCACCGAAGAGCCGCCCCGCCAAGGGCGGCGCGAGAGGGAGCGGAAAGGCGTCGTCCCTCGAGCTCTTTTTCAGGGATGGGCCGGGCGCCGTCGGCTGCGCCCGCGAGGCCCCCTCGAAGGATCGTATGAAGGGAAAGTGGACCGTCACCCTGAAAAGGCCCTTCGGCGGCACGGGCACTCTGAGCCTTGACAACGGCGCGAGAGAGGGCGCTGTCGCTTTCCACGGCGCGCCGGGGGGCGCCGCCCCGGGCAGGATCATCCGCGCTGACGGCGGGTGGATCGGCGAGAGCGTCATTGAGTCCAACCTCCCCTATACGCTCATAAGCCGCTCAAAGATGATCATGTGGCTCGGCGATGACGGAGCCCGCGAGATGACCTTCGTGGAGCTCTGGAGGGACGGCGGCGGGGCCGTGTACGAGCTTGACGCCGAATCCTACTTCGCCGGCCGATGCTCGATGCCGCCCATGCTCAAGAGGCATTTCTTCGAGGAGGGCGAGACCCCGCCCGTCGCCTTTCATGCAAGCGCTCCCCGCAGAGAGCTCTCGAGCCTGGACTCCTTCTTCGGCGGGGGCACCGAGACCGCTCGTCCGCGGTGGACGGCTCCCTCGGCGGAGCACCCCGAAGGCGCGTGGAACGTCTCGATGAGAAGGCATTCGGGCCCGCCGAAAGAGATAACCCTCAAGCCCGGAAGCCCCGAAGGCGAGAGGCGGGACTGCAGGGGCTTCGACAGGGCGGCCCTGGACACCTGGGAGCGGGCGGGGAGCGGGTGGCAGTCGAGCGACACGGCAAAGGCGACGCCTGAAAACTTCGACACGGTGGAATCGGCGTCCCTCAAGACGGTGCTTGACGATGAAGGGTTCATCTCGATGATCCTTTACGAGAGCTATATGGACGGCGGTCACTGCGCGTTCGCCCTCGACGGCATGGAGCTCCTGAAAAATCCCTCCAAGGCACCGCCCGTCCTTGCGAAGCAATATTACGGCGCCGACCATCCCCTCGATGGGGCTGCCCTGAAGGACGAGGCCCTCAGGAAGAAATACGGGGGGGAGGGGCCCCAGGCCCCCGCGCCACCCCACGGGGGGATCTCCGAGGATGACGAGGGGCAGTGGATCCTCATCGACGGCCTCAGGATCCCGGTGAAGAACGGCGGGGAATGAAGGGTGCTCCAGGGGAGTGAGGAGCCCTGTAATGCTCACGGCCTTTCTTCTCCTGACGCTCACGGCGGCAGGAAGCGCTCAGACACCGCAGATCCACCATAAAGGGGCCTCACCTTCCAGGTCCCCCTGACCCTTTCAGCTCCCGTCAGGGCGGGTGTCGGCGCGACCTCCTTCGTGTTTCCTGAAAATGCCGCGCCGGGAAAAGAGAAGTTCGAGCTCCTGCTGGTCTTTCTCGATAAGGGGATGGCGGAATCACTGGAGAAGGAAGGCGGGGGCGCCATGGCGTACGTGAAATCCACTTACCTGGGCACCGCAAAAAAGGCTGAAAAGCAGCCTGAGGCAAAGATCCTGGGAAGGACGGTGCGAGGAGAATGGCAGAAAAGTAAGCCACATGCTGATGAGCGTCTGATACCGGGTTCCCCTGTTTCGCACAGCCTCCCCGCTTGCATGATCGCTGCCGTTCTGTTACTATAAGAGTCTGCCCCCCATTTTCATGCTGCAGGAATCATATGAAGATACTTCTTATCGCGCAGGACATTGACCACGGAACCTTTTTCAGCGAGATGGCGGTCCCGCTCGGTCTGTGCTATCTCGCCTCTTATGTGAGACACCACCTGAACGAAGAGCTCGCCTTTACCATTATAAACGGTGACGAGGCGTTCCGGCCCGGTGACTATGATCTCATCGGCATCTCATCCATGAGCTTTCATTTTCCCCGCGCCGCGGCAAAAGCGGAGCGGATCAGGAGAGAGGCCGGCGTTCCCGTGATACTCGGAGGCCCCCACATCTCGGCCCTTCCCCGTACGCTTCCCGGGTGTTTTGACGCCGGGGTGATCGGCGAAGGCGAGCAGACATTTCTCGAGCTGGTGAGCCTGGTTCTTCAGGAGGGGCGTTTCACTGCCGCGTCACTGGAAAAGATAAAGGGAATTGCGTACCACCATGAGGGCAGGGTCACGCTGACACCCCCCAGGCTTCTTATTGAGGACATGGGCACGATCCCCCGGCCTGATCGCCGCCTGTGGGACCTCAGCGGGAAAATGAAGCAGATCTTCAGTGGCAGGGGATGCCCCTGCCGATGCCGTTTCTGCGCGATGCCCGACAGCCACTACCGCAAGTTTCCTCTCGACTCTGTCATCTCGGAGCTTCTTTTCCTCAGGAGTGAGTATCAGACCGGGGCGGTGCTGTTCCAGGACGAGATCCTCTCCATGAAGAAGCAGTGGCTTTGCGACCTGCTCGGCAGGATGAAGGAGCACAATCTCCACAGGGAAATGGCCTATTTTGTCTCGAGCCGCGCCGATATCATCGATGAAGAGATGGCGGACATCTACCGCGAGATGAATGTGAAATGCGTTTTTATCGGCATAGAGTCAGGCTCCGAGAAGATCCTCCGGTATCTGAAAAGTGGAAACATGCCCATCAGAACTGTTCAGAGGGCGCTGGATCTGCTGGCCGCAAGAGATATCCAGGTTGAAGGCTCCTTTATCATCGGCTCGCCCGATGAAAGCCCCGGCGACATGAAGGAGACCTATGAGTTCATCTATGAGAATCACCGCAGCGGGAAGCTTGACATGGTGAGCGTCTTTGCCCTTGTCCCTTTCCCGGGCAGCGCCGTCTGGGATGAAGCGATGGAGAGGGGCATCGTGAGCGAGGATATGGACTGGTCACGCCTCACCTCGATGCCGATATTTCAGTTTGACCCTGAGAGGTATCTCTATCTGAACAGGAAGATGCCGAGAGAAGAGTTTACAGAGATTGTCTCCCTGTTCCGGCAGCTGATGGCGACGGTCTGCAGCAGGGGAATCGCGAGGTTCCGGAAAAACATACTCGACCCGATGGGCGTGAAGGATCTTGTCCCGGAACAGGGATGAGCCCGCGCTCCCATGGCTCTGAGTCGGGTGGCTCACTGTTGACCGCGGTGACATCGGAAACGAGGGCCTGCAGACGGAGAGCGCGCACCGTGAGGCCAGGGGATTTCTCCGGGCAAAACATCAACTGACGCACATTATGCCTGCCGGCAGAATGATGCGTCAGTGATGCTCTGTGAGTAGGAATTGTCTGTGGTGCGGTACACCTGGAGTGACAACTCCAAACGTTTGCCTGATTGGAGAATGGCCCCTGTCCTCTTGCACCCGGTGTCACTTTTCGCCGCGGGGGGGCAAAGAAATCCCGGGGCCTTCGGAAAAAGGGGGAGGAAGCGCTTCCCGGTCAGGAGACTTTGAGATCGGAGCCATTGCTCTCCGTAAAAGCCTGCGAAAGGCTAGAAGCTTGCTTTTCCGGCTCCCCACAAGTTTAAAAGAAAAAGCCATCAAGGCAAGAATTCCTTGCTGAATACCTCAAATTCAAGGTTTTTCTGAAAAAAATCATCATCTGGGCTGGATGTGCTCCTTTCCTTACACAGCAAAACAAGCCTGCCAGCGGTTGTGAATACCTCTCAAGAGGCAATATCATATTCACCGATAGTCTTCAAGGATTTGAACGGCTTTTTTCAATGAGCAGGCGGTAAGCTCCGGCCTTATGTCATATCCCAGGGCCTCGCTCAGGAGGATGATGGCACGCTCAGAGCTTCTTTCCTCTTCCGGGAGGCTGCCGAGCTTTTCGATTACGGTCTTGATGGGCCCGGTTCCTCTCTTTTTCACAAGGTCGGCGACAAAGGCGCAGCTTGCAAGATAATGGCAGGTGCTCCATCTCCCGTCGAGCATGTTCACTGTCTTGAGGCGGTCTTTCTCGTCCACGTTCCTGTACCTGGTGCGCAGGCCCTCCCTGGCCTGTTCGGGAAAAGAGCTCCTTGCATAGAGGTACGCCAGGTAATCTCCCACCCCCTCGGCAAGCCACTGCATTGAAAAACTGTTTTTCACCAGTTTCCCCGTGGAATGGTCCCCCAGTTCATGGGGAATCCAGTAATGGAGTGTATAGCTGTACTTCTCCAGGTCATTTTTGCCCTGCAAAGGGAGCGGGAAGGTGAAGACATTGCCTTTTATCAGACCGCGGTAGTTTTTAAAGGTAAGGGCTCCCTCGCTGCCTGGATTATATATCAGCACGTCAAAATTCTTATAGGCGGGAAAACCGAAACTCTCTCCGGCGAGGTTCTTCAGCTCCACAAGCTTTTTTCTCACCCCTTCCACCAGGGCCCCGTCGGTGTCCTCCCGGGAGAACAGCCTGAAATTCCCGCATTCGCTGGACTGAAAACCAAGGGCCTCTTCGCTCAGGTAGGTGAGATGGCCCCACTCCCTGCTGTTGGCATAGGGGTATAAGGCAATCTCCATGGTTGAAATATTTCCCTGCGCGTCGGAGACCTGGAAATAGAGCTCCCTGTTCCCGGAGGCATCGGGCCTTTTGATTGTCACGGTAAACTGCTCCCGCGGCGCGTCAAAAGCCCTGTCATCGGCGGCGATTGCACTTATCGAAGGCACATGCCCGTCGAGCACGCAGAGGTAGGCATCCTTTATGGCAGAGCGGGAGTCAGAAAAAAAGCCCTTGATGGTCCACCGGCCCTCGTTTTTATCCAGTGCAGTAAGCCTTATCACCGGCCCTCTGCGGTCAGGCTCCCCTTCGCCCGCCGCCGCCAGGGGTGGGAAGACCGCGGCGCCCAGGAGCACCAGCAGGGTGAGCATGAGGCTTGTTCTTTTCATCGCAGCACCTCTCTGCATCAAAAGTATACTTGAGATCTTCACGAAATGTCGAAATCTTCCTGGAATGTGAAAAAAGCGGTACTGGTGCTCCTGGCGGGGAGAGGAAAATGACGGAACCCATGGAAAGACTTGAGATAAAACCTGGAGCTTTCATGGCGATTTATCTCATTTCATAGGGCTCCTGGGAGATCGTGGCGTCTATTTCCCCTTCTTTCACCGCCTTCAGGCCGAATTCAGTGGCATCATACCCCACGATGAACAGCTCTCTCCCCTTGAAGGCGGAGAATGACCAGATGAGGTCCATCAGGGTGCTGGAAACGATCAAGGACGGCAGGATCATTTACAGGGCGCAGTGAAAAGGAAAATGGAAGTGGTCCGCCGGTTTCCCGGAAAAGATAGTTTTTGCGTAATGATGAGGAGAACTCCCAGGAAAAGATGCCATGGAGAAGAGAGCCGTCTGCCCGCAATGCGGGATGGTGAACCAATCAGGATATAAGCTCTGCGCTCGCTGCAGCAGCGGGTCTGCCGCTCAATGGAAGTGCCGCGAATGCGGCTTCAATGAAAATTCCCCGGCCGATCAGGCCTGCAGGAAGTGCAAGGTGCCGAGGTACACGGTGAGAGAAGGGGTCTGGGACTGCCTGTACTGCGGGAGAAGCCGCAACAGGGGCCATGATAAGCATTGCAGCGGCTGCGGTGTTCCCCGGGGAAAGGATGTGCAGTTCTATCTTGCCGAAGATGCCGAATATGTCACTGATGAAACGGAACTGGCCCGTGCCCATGGCGGACCCGACTGGAACTGCCCCCACTGCGGCGGCGACAACAGGGGAGGCAGCGAGTTCTGCTCCGGCTGCGGCGCCCCTGCGGAAGATGCGCCCAGGAGAAAGCAGATAATCTACCGTGACGATGTCGATAAGGAGGGGCGGCAACTCGATTATGTGCTCACCGCCGTTCCCGGCGGCTTTGAAGTGGAGGCCCTGGGAAGCACTTTCAGGGGAGCCACTGCCGGGGAGGCCTTTGAAAAGCTCTTTACCCGTCTGAGAAAAGAGAAGAAAAGCCCTGAGGCTCCGGGAACAGATGAGTGGGACACCCCGCAGGCGGCGGAGCTGACTGCTTCCCAGGCCGCCGGCAGGCGCTCCTTTTTCCAGCAGTCAGGCGCTCTTCTCAAGGAAAAAGAGAAACTGAAAAACCGGTCTGTGCTTGGGAAATCCGTTACCGCCCTCTCAATACTCTTCCTTGTCGTCTTTCTGGTAATCTCGGGCCACCTGATGTTCTCTCCGCGGATAAAGCCATTGACGGCGAGCGGAATGAGGTGGGAGCGCACCGCTGAAGTGAAGGTCTTTACCACGCTCTCCGAGTCAAAGTGGGCAGACCAGGTGCCTGCCGACGCCTTTCAAAAAAAGACGAGAACTGAGCTTTACGAGATAAAAAAAGTTCAGACCGGCGTCTCGACAAGGACGGAGACTTACACCGACAGGGTGCAGGTGGGCACTGAAAAGGTCAGGACAGGAACTCAGAACATGGGAAACGGATATTTCAAGGATGTCTACCGCTCTGTTCCCGTGTATAAGGACGTGCAGAAGACAAGGACGGTGCAGGTGCCTCACTATAAGGATGTGCCGGTATATAAGGAAAAGGTGACGTACCGCGTAAAAAGGTGGATTGTCACTGAGACCAGAAAGACTGAAGGGACCGATGATGCTCCTTTCTGGCCTGCCATTGCGGTGGGCCCGAAAGTGAAAGAAGGCGACAGGACGGAACGCTATATCGTGAGTTTCAGGGGGCCCAGAAACAAGGCTTACTGTTATCAAACATCACGTGAGGCCGAGTGGAAAAATTTCGAAAAAGGCAAGAGCTATATGGCAAGAATTCGACAGAACGGCACAATTGAGAGTTTTGAAAACGATGCGGCGCAGGGAGGTGTCAATAAGAACCCTTAGGCGCGGCACCGGGTGTTCTGTTGTCGGGAGCGGACAGAATGCCGGGATGACCGCAAGGCATTGAGCAGATGTCCCTTTGTCAAAGGAGATGAAAAGCATGTGGATATGGTGTGCAGGGTGCGGTCTTATCATACTGGCCGTCATTGTCATTGTTGTCCGCCACGCGGAGATCAACAAGCTCATCGCGATTGTGGAGACGGAAACCTCGCCCTGCAGCGGGCTGATGCATGCGCAGAACGGCTCTTTCGTGGAGATAAAGGGATTCATCGAGCCGATTCAGGTCCTCAGAAGTGACGTGGGCGGAAGGGAATGTGTCTGCTATAAAAGCACCATCACCCGTGAATATGAGGAGGAGCATCAGGAAACCGACGCAGCCGGAAGAGTCCATAGAAAAAGGCGGCGCGGAACGGAATCGATTGTGAGCCGCGAGGTGAGAACAAGGTTCTATGTAAGGGATGACTCCGGCAGGCTTCCCGTCGATCCCGAAGGCGCCCAGGTGGAGTTAATTGAGACGGTGAAAAAAGATGAGCCAGGCGTTCCCGCAGGAAAAGCGACTTTTGCAGAGGTGAATCTCGAAGGAAGCGGCAGGGGGCAGACGAAGGGCTTGAAATTCCGTGAGTGGGTTCTGCCCGTGGAAGTGCCGGTCTATATCTTCGGGCCTGTCCTGCAGACGGACAACGGCCCTGTCATCCAGAAGCCTGCCGTATTGAGCAGGGACTTCATAATCACGACCAAGTCCGAGGAAGCTCTCATGGGGGCTACCAAAGACTCGATCCAGGCACTGAATATAACTGGTGTGGTCCTGTCTCTTGCTGGTATTGCCCTGATTGTGTACAGTCTGTTCCTCACCGATGCATTGTAGAAGCGCTCAACTGCAATGAACAGAAAGCCTTTAAGCGGCAAAGAGCTCGGCCCCATCAAAAAATACCTGTAATGGAAGCCATCAAGGCCGACAGGAGCATTGCCGCGGTCAAGGGTAAGCGGATCGATGATACCTGTACCGGGAGGCTTACCGGCGGCAAAAATGCCGGATCCTCATGGAAGACGGTGGCAAATATTGCCAACAGCAAAAAAGGGGCAGTGAGCCATAGCTTCCCGTTCGACGCGAGTGCTCCAGGCTCTTCGTCAGCGTCCCAGAGCATTGAGAAGATGCATATCAACGAGGTGGAAAGCGACGGAAGCACTTACAGCAAAGGGGAGATGGAAGAGCTGATAAATGGCGAGCTTGCACTGACCCTCACGGCCTCAACGGGCGAGGATATCAACGAGTTCCTGAAGCCTGGAAGGACCCCGGCAGAGGCCCATGAGCACCGCGTTTGAATTATTGCCCTGTGCCGCTGCGGTGTCATACATCTCCTCCAGGCACATTCTGCGAGGCTTCTTTACCTTCAAAGGCAGTCCTCTTCACGGGAGCCATGAGAGGGAAACTGGTGCTATAATTAAATAAACAAGACATGTCAGGAGGGCTTTTATGGGAACCAAATTTTCCCAGGATATTGTGCCCCTTAGTGATTTGAAGGTGAATCCCGGAAGATTTCCTGTGATCTTCCCGGGATGACAGACCTCTTTCCGCTCTCCCAGCTCGATATGACCCCTCTGGAGACCTCCCTGTCGTTCAGCGCGGTGAATAACGCCGTGGTGCCGGCGAACCCTCCTGCACCTGGGTCCTCTCGGGGGAGACCAGCGTGGGATTCGCCTGGTGATCATACTCCGGCCTCTGGCTGTCGAGGATGGCGTGCCACCTTCATCATTCTTCCGAAGACTGCCGGGGGTGAGGGCGATGGGGAATTCAGGGTGTCATGCCGCAGACACCATTGGCAGATCCACCACGTTGATTGATAATATCACGTGAAAACCGGGTATTCCAATGAATTTCAAGTGAATCCATTTCAAAAACTCCGGAATCTTATGATTGAGCCTGTTGCAACACCACCGCCAGAAAGTACAGGATTTTTCAATGGGATGCCGAATTACTATGGATGGAACAAGATCTGGGAAGAGTGTGCACGGACTGAAAACCCCAACAAGGAGGATCGAGCTCATGAAAACGCGCAACCTGTTCATTGTGATGATGGCGGCCTTACTGGCCCTGTCATGCGTGGCCGTGGCGGCCGCGGAACCCGCGCCGGAAAAAGAAGGGGGGGCAAAATCGAACCGGTTCTGGTGGCCGGAGCAGCTGGACCTGAGCCCCCTTCGCGCCCATGATATCCGGTCCAACCCATACGGCGAAGCATTCAGTTATGCCAAAGAGTTCAAAAGCCTCGACCTTGACGCGGTGAAGAAAGATATCAATGCACTGCTGACGACCTCCCAGGACTGGTGGCCCGCCGACTACGGCAATTACGGGCCTTTCTTTATCCGCATGGCCTGGCACAGCGCAGGCACCTACCGCACGATAGACGGGCGCGGCGGTGCGGGGGGCGGTCAGCAGCGCTTTGACCCGCTCAACAGCTGGCCGGACAACGTGAACCTGGATAAAGCGCGGCGCCTGCTGTGGCCGGTCAAGCAGAAGTACGGCAGGAAGCTCTCATGGGCGGACCTGATGATCCTTACGGGCAATGTCGCCATGGAAAACATGGGTTTCAAGACCCTCGGTTTTGCGGGGGGCCGCGAGGATGACTGGGAGCCCGATGTGGTCTATTGGGGGTCTGAAAAGAAATGGCTCGAGGGGAATCGCCGCGACAAAGAGGGGAAATTGAAAGGGCCTCTCGCCGCGGTCCAGATGGGACTGATCTACGTGAATCCGGAGGGGCCGGACGGCAACCCGGACCCGCTTGCGGCGGCGAAGGATATCCGTGAGTCTTTTGGACGCATGGCGATGAACGACGAGGAGACCGTCGCGCTGATCGCGGGCGGCCACACCTTCGGTAAAGCGCACGGCGCTCATCCGGTGGCCGGCAATGTCGGGCCCGAGCCCGGCGCCGCGCCCATAGAGGAGCAGGGATTCGGATGGAAAAACAAAGAAGGCAAGGGGAATGCCGAAGATACCATCTCGAGCGGTCTGGAAGGGGCATGGACCTCGGATCCGGCCAGATTCACGATGATGTACCTGGACAACCTGTTCAAATTCGAATGGAAGAAAACGAAAAGCCCGGCGGGCGCGATACAGTGGATCCCGACCGACGAGTCCGCCGCGATCATGGTGCCCGATGCGCACGTCAAGGGGAAGTTCCATGCCCCGGTCATGTTCACGACGGATCTGGCCCTTAAAGAGGACCCGGAATACCGCAAGATCGCCAAGCGCTTCCAGGAAAAACCCGAAGAGTTCAAGGACGCCTTCGCCAGGGCATGGTTCAAGCTGACGCACCGCGATATGGGGCCGCGTTCGCGCTATGTCGGGAAGGATGTGCCGAATCTGGAACTGATCTGGCAGGATCCCCTGCCCGCGGCCGGCCGTGACGTGATCGGACAGGAAGACATCGCGAAGCTGAAACAGAAGATCCTTGCTTCGGGGCTTACGGTTCCCGAGCTTGTCCGGGCGGCCTGGGCCTCTGCCGCGAGTTTCCGCGCAAGCGATATGCGCGGCGGGGCGAACGGGGCGCGTGTGCGCCTGGAGCCGCAGAAAAACTGGGAAGCCAACGACCCGCAGGAACTGAAGAAAGTGCTCGCAGCGCTCGAAAAGATCCAGAAAGACTTCAATGACTCGCGCTCTGATAACACTAAAGTATCCCTGGCCGATCTGATCGTTCTGGGCGGCTCTGCAGCCGTCGAGAAGGCGGCCAAGGATGCGGGCTATGACATTAAAGTGCCTTTCATGCCGGGGCGCACCGACGCATCCCAGGAACACACGGACGTCGCGTCGTTCGCCGTGCTTGAGCCGGCCGCGGACGGATTCCGCAACTACTACAGCAAAAAGAGCTATGGGTCTCCCACCGATATGCTCGTCGATAAAGCCTCTCAGCTCGATCTGAGCGTTCCGGAGATGACGGTCCTGGTGGGAGGGTTGCGCGTGCTGGACGCCAATACCGGCCAATCGAAGAAGGGCGTCTTCACCACGCGGCCCGGGACCTTGAGCAATGACTTTTTTGTGAATCTGCTCAGCATGTCCACGCAGTGGAAAAAATCCGCCGAAGGCATCTATGAAGGCCATGACCGGAAGACCGGCCGGCCGAAATGGGCGGCGACCTCCGTGGATCTCATCTTCGGATCGAACTCCGAACTGCGGGCCGTCGCGGAAGTCTATGCCTCCGACGATTCCAAGGAAAAGTTCGTGCGCGATTTTGTCAACGCCTGGGTCAAGGTGATGAATCTCGACCGCTTTGATCTCCGTAAATAGATCCGCCGGGGCATCGCGCCGATGAGGGCCGTTCGGCTTTTTCGCCGAGCGGCCTTCTTCTTGTGCGCGAGTCCTCTGCTCCTGCAGAGAAACCCAGGATCAGCACCATCTTTGCCTTAAGATGTATTCCCCACTTTCAGGATTCTTATCGGAGCCAGGAGGGGATTATACCCCATTCATAGATGACATTGGCTCCCTTCGGGGATTTTTCGTAATCTGTCTCGTCGCTCTGGGTGGTTCCGCCGTCATCTTTATTGTCAAATCCGGCGCACCAGAGGCGGGGATGACCTCCCTCGAGACGATAGCCCGGGGGAGCCCCCGTAGCGGGATATGCCGGGACTTCAAGATGATACTCCTCGAAAGCTTTCCTGAGGGTGTCGGGACAGGCCCCATGGCGCCTGCGGTACGCCTGTGCCAGTGCAAAGGTCTGGAGAGCGATGCCCGCGGTGCTGCTCAGGTAAATGTTGGAGAAGGCCCGGGAATAGTTTGGCTCGTTGCATTCGGCAATCATGTATGCCGCGTAATTGGAGGTCACCTCGGGCCAGGCGATTCCCAGGATTGCATTTGACAGTATATAGGGCCATTTGAATTTATTCGTTGAGGCCTGGAAGTGGCTCGCCTTGTATGCATTTATCATCTGGAAATCCATTTTTTCAAAGAGGGGGAACGATGTGAGAGATGCAGATGCGCAGGAAGGGCTTTCCCCTCAGGGATTCTTCAGCCATTTGAAGAGGCCCTTCGGTGGAATCCGGAGCAGCCTGCGGAATTCATGGCAAGAGCAACAGGCTCACGACAGACCATTCATCGGAGTTCGGTTAAGCCCGACCATAGTTTAGCCTTAAAGTCCGATTACAATTAGGATCCTGGGACTCATGAACAAGGAACTTTTCAAGGTCATCCCACCTTCTGACACAATGTCTGCCGGAGGTAATCAGCCTCAAAATCTCCGTGGCAGCGTTCTGGAACACCCGAGCCCATCTCTGTTCAGGCGTTCTGTCAGTCGTGACCCCAAGATACATTCTCAGCCTGAGAAGCAGAGCTCTGCTCTCGATAAAGGTCAGGATAGCAGCATGGACAAGTGCCTCAACGACATATCGCTGACGGGAAGGGATGTAAGAGACTTGGTATATTGGCCATCTATCATGTCTTCACCTTGTAAAAAGCTCATGAAACAGAAGAGAATTTCCTTATCCGATCACCAATGAAGACTTTTTCAAAGGTGAAAGAGAGTATGGTCCTACTGCTATCCACTCTATGTCCATAGTCCAAACCTCACTTTTGCCAATCGGGACAGATTCCCGCAGGAGCGTCTAAAAAATCTGTGAAGAGGGAATAATGACGGCAGAATGCTTCCAGGAGGGACATGCCATGAAGAAGCGTCACATGCTCGTAATGGTACTGTATGCTATGGTGATAGTCATTGGCCTTCTGACTTACTCTGTACACCAGGCTCTCATGGGAGGGCCACGCTCCACCATGGCCACAAAGGTGGGTACGGAGATCTTCGTTGCAACAGCTCCCCTCTACGGAAACGGAATGGCAGGCGATGAGGTCAGGATGTCCCTTCTTATCGAAAGAAATGACCTTGCGGGTATGGAAGCCCTTCTCAACAAAAAACCAGGGCTGGTCAATCAGGCCGGCATGTCAGCATCCCCTCTTCACAGGGCAGTCTGGGAAAACAGGCTGGAAATGAGCGAGATGCTTATCGCGCACGGGGCCCCTGTCAATGCCAGGGATCATGAGGGCAGAACGGCCTTGCACTTCGCCTCTACAAAGAGAAATCAGGAAATAGCCCTGATGCTGATCAAGAGAGGCGCAGGACTCGAAGAGAAGGACAACGAGGGGAAAACACCGCTCTGTGACAGCTTCAGCTATGTCCGTCCCGGTGAGGTCCCCGCCGCGGCGGTTCTATTGATCAAGAATGGCGCCGATGTCAACGCACCGGACAAGAATGGCAACAGGCCCCTCCACAATGCGGCCTTTGGGTGCTCAAAAGAGGCAGTGTCATACCTCCTGGAGCATGGAGCAGAAGTTAACAGCGTGAACAACTATGGCAGAACGCCCCTTCACAAGGCGGCCATGGGCTATGAGCGCAAGACGAAAAAGAAAGTGATGGAGCTTCTTGTCGCAAGAGGCGCCAAGGTCAATGCCCGCGATAAGGCAGGGGCCACGCCGATTGCTTATTGCTTTGATTATGGTGAGAGGGACAGTGCGCTCTTTCTTTTCAACAATGGAGCTGAAGTCACTATTTTAGATGCCGTGAAGATGAATGATGAAGCCCTGGTCCGCCGCTGCATATTGAAAGATCCACAATCGGTGAATACTTGTGAAAAATGGCCCTCACTGCAGGAGCCGGGAGACCATCCCGGTGCCTTGGGCGAAAGCAGGAATATGACGCCGCTTCATTATGCCGTGACATACCGCTGCAGGAATGAAATTGTCGGGCTCCTGATTAAAAAAGGCGCGAATGTGAATTCAAGAAACGCCGAAGGGAAGACCCCCCTCATTCTTTCCGCCGAGTGCCATAATAACCTGGTGAGGCTCCTCCTGGACAGCGGGGCAGATGCGAGAATAGCCGATTCACATGGCACCACGCCCCTCCACATGGCAGCATGCCGCGGCTCGAGGGAGACTGCGGAGCTCCTCCTTAAGAAGGGAGCAGAGATAAATGCGGTGACCTCGGGTGGCGACACTCCTCTTCATTGCGCAGTGCAGGCCGGGCGAAAGAAAACAGCCTTATTCCTGCTTTCGGAAGGAGCCGATATAAACGCCCGTGACAGTCAAGGGGAAACACCCCTCCACATCGCTGAAAAGTCGAAAAACACAGAAATGATAGAAGCCCTCAAAGGGTCGCCTCTTATTAAGAAAAGCAGGAGAGGATGACAATTCACGGGCGGATATGTCTCAGGAGTGGTCTTTTATCTCATCAGCTTTGACCTTAAGCACATGTATTCAAGAACATTGCTCACTGCGGCATTGCGAATTCTCCAGGTGCGCACACGAGAAAGCCTGGTCCCGGCGCCCCCCGGCCTCCGGAAAAATTATACAAGAAATTTCGGGAAAAGTCTGGAAATTTTCCGGCGAAGGGTGGCGAAAAGGGGGCAAAGAGAGAAGAATTCCGGGAAGCGGTGTGTCGATGCGAGGAAAAAGGCGGAATAGCGAGCAGAAAACCCCGATCCTGTACGCGCAGAACCAGAGCCCTTACTGCCCCTTATATCTTCAGTTGCGTCCGAGAACCACGTCGAGGAAATAGTAATCGGCATAGGGGTCTTTGGTGCGCAGATGTACTGATGCCAAATCTGCGTGCAAATGCCCAATCTTTGATTGGTGCATTTGTAGTGCTCACATGAGTAGGATTTGTGCATCAGTGATGCCCCCCTGGGTACGCTCAGCTTGCTCATCTTCTGAATACGCGCTCATCCCGGGCGGCGGGCGCTCATTGCAGGGGATATGCCACAGGTTCAGATGGGTGAGGATTTTAATGAGAGGGACTGGCGTGGTGCTCTGGGCTCTGAAAAGCCTGGAAGTACGCTGAACCAGTCCTCTCTTAAGAATTATTCCTGCTTAATTCATGGGCATTGCCTTTAAAGTGTGGTAATTCAAGTGTCTGGATGAATAATTCCCTCTACTGAAAGGGATATTCATGGCACGGTAGGTGTTTGATTTGCCTAAGCTGAAATAATAGTGAAGCAGCCAGAGCAGGATTTCAAAAGGTATTTCCAGTAATAATGAATATCCAGGCTCATTAATGCCCGGATTATTGCAGCCACAATACATGGGACAGGCTCTCGTGAGTGGGACATTTTAGCAAAGGTTTTCAAATGGACAGGTTCAGCAGGTATAACAGGGGAGAAATTGACCGCCGCGCGCTTGGCTGCCTGGGAACCGCACTTGTATGCTCCTTTGCCTTCGACATAGTCTCCCGATTACCCGGCGTATCGAATTCCGGCACTCAGCAAGAGGGCTCCTGTTTTCTTTTTGTGCTGATTATCGTGGCATTTATTATCTATTTCGCCTATCGCCAGAATATCAGTGAATGGCTCAGCTCTCTGAAGGAGAAGATTTCCATGTCACCGCTGCACCGGGCTGCCTGGAATGGCGACAGGGAACGGCTGAAGGAGATGCTTCGCGATGAGAGGCAGAGGAGCAGAAAGACAATGAACGGCTGCACCGCGCTCCACTATGGAGTTCTCAGCGCTCATCCCGAAATTCTCCCCATGCTTGCAGATTTCATTGATGTCAATGCCCAGGACAAGGAGGGAAGGACGGCGTTGCATATGGCGTGTTCTATGGGCTCCATTGAGACGGTACGGCAGCTCCTCAAGCTAAAAGCAAGACATGATATAAAGGACGGAGAAGGGGCAGAAGCACTTTACCTGGCCGTGCAAGGGTCAAATAAGGAGATAGTGAGGCTCCTCATAGAGCAGGGTGGCGATGTCTGTGGCACTCGCGATGGCGATATGACCCCTCTTCATTGCGCAGTATGCTCCAAGGACCCGCGGGAGGCGAAGGAGCTCGAGACTGGTGATCACCTTGTCTTTCCGCCGAACTACAAGAGCGGCTCCAATCTCGACATCGCAGGGATGCTCATCGAGCATGGCGCCCCTGTCGATGCCACGACGGTCTTTCATGAGACACCCCTGTACTTGGCCGTCGATGAAGGAAACCTTCCCATGGTAAAGCTTCTTGTGGAGCACGGCGCCTCCCTGGAAATAGGAGACAAGAATGGCGAAACCCCGCTCTTTATCGCCATTGCAGATGACATATTCCCTGTCGTCAAATATCTCATCGAATCTGGTGCATCGCTGGAGACGGCCACTGATGAAGGAAAGACCCTCATGCACATTGCTGCAGAGACGGCACCAAAGTATGTGGAGCTTCTCATAAAGAAAAAAGCTGAGATCAACGTGAAAGACAAGTCAGGGAAGACTGCCCTTCACTACGCCGCGCAACATGACCTGAACACGGTAAAGACGCTCATCGCCCATGGCGCAGATCCTCGTGACGCTGATTACGACGGCAGGACACCCCTCGATCTTGCAGCTCAGAGCAAGGATAGGACAATCGCGGCGTACCTGAGGTCGTTGAAATGAACGCCTGCGATGGGCGCAGGTTCCCGCCGCACCTCAGTCATTTGCCTGAAATCGATTGCCAAAGTTACCGATGAATTGCCCGGTCTGCGCAGGAAGGATCTGAGGAAAAGCATCTATGGATGCATGGAATATCACCGCTCTCAGGAGATTGCCTCCTGACCGGTTGTAAAGCCAGGTAAAAACAATGACTCCCGGCAGGAATTCGACAAACCGCAGGGCGATTTGCACGGCATCAAATGGGTAGAACCCGGTAAAATACAGTATTTATTTATAGGAACTTAGATTTCGGCGCCCGAGGTTTTAAAATAGTGCTTCGAGCGTTTCCCCCATGTATCGGTGTAGGTCTCATTGGGATCAATGGTGAGCCTGATCCCTGAATAGGCGCTTCTTACGGGCCAGAGCCAGTGCCTCCCGCCGTCCCGTGAGACCACAATGCCCCCGGGGCCCTGGTCCCCGTCGGGGACGAAGAGGGGCTGCTCGTTGGACACGCCGGTGCCGCTCCCCGAGAGGCCGGCCCACAGCAGGTCAGGATTGTTGAAATCGGCAGCCATCCAGTACACCAGGGGGATTTTCCCGGCGTTCATTCCCCCTGGGAGAGGAAGGCGCTTCCATGAAGCCCCTCTGTCATTGGTCTCATATATCCAGCCGCGCCGGGTCCCGATCCTGACCCTGTCGCTCGAAAACGGATCGGTGAGCAGAAAGGTGATCTCCTCGTCCTTTCCCGTGAGCCCCTGGGAGCGCTTCTCCCAGCGGCCCTCATTGAGGAGGTACACGCCTCCCTCATGGATGGCTGCCCACAGCCTGTCTCTCCTGTCAAAGGCAAGCTGGCACACGGCGGGCCTTTCCGGCGAGCGGCGCGCTTTCATCGCCTCTCCATAAGGCTCCCAGGTCTCGCCGCTGTCCCTTGAGCGGTATACGGGAGAGACGGTCTCATGGGGGCTGCTCATCCCCAGGTAAAGGGCATCCTTCGCCGGGGCGATTGAGACCACTGCCGGCCATACCTTTACCTTGGAGCACGTGGCGGGGTGGTTGATCTCAAAGGAGGGGAGCCCTTTCACTTTCCTGCTCCAGGACGCTCCTCCGTCGTCGGATCGCCAGAAGCCCGTCATCGAGCTTCCCGCGAAGAGAGTCCTGTGGTTTTCAAGGGAAAAGGCGAAAGAGAGAAAGGTGCCCAGGGACATGTCGCTCTGGTAGAGTGGCTTCCAGCTGTCGCCCTCGTCATCGCTCCGGTGGATGCTGCCATGGCCGATGCAGTAAAGGCGGCCTGCCTTCCCGGGGTCCACGATGACCTGGAAGCGGTCTCCCCAGTAGGGGCCAATCTGGCGCCACCTGAGGGGCTCTTCCCCTGTTCCCGCCCGCGGCTGAATCGCTGCCGCCGCAAGGACCGCGAGAACCACAATAAGAATCAATCGGGGAAGGGCAGGGGAAGGCATCTTCATGGGAAACCTCCTGAAAAGAGCCATTGAATAGGGTCCTCTCATTGTTCGGAAAAAAACTGCCAGTCTCCTCTCCATGGCCGGCCTCTTCCCTTGCATGCTATAATGGAGTAAGTAATGTAATGAGAGGTATAAGGTGCTCCAGGAAGGCGAGGTAATAAACGGCCGCTATAAGGTGGCGGGGCTCATTGCGAAAGGCGGCCTCTCCTATGTCTACGAGGTTGAGGACCTCGTCCTTCCCAGGCGCCTGGCTCTCAAGGAGTTCAGCCCCCGGAACCTTGATGAATCGGAGATAGCCGCCGTGAGAGAGCAGTTCGCGAGAGAGGTGAAGATACTCTCGGCTCTCAGGCATCCCCGCCTCCCTGAAATCACCGACTCCTTCACCTTCAACGGCCGGGACTACATGGCGATGGAGCTTATAGAGGGGAAGACCCTCGAGGCGCTTCTGGGGGAGCGGAGCGATCCCTTTCCCGAGGAAGAGGTGAGGGGGTGGGCCCTTGAGATCCTGGATATCCTGGAATATCTCCACGGCCAGAGCCCGCCCGTCATATACCGTGACATAAAGCCGCAGAACATAATCATTGTGCCCGTGCGGGGCGTGAGGTTCGTGGATTTCGGAATCGCAAGGCTTTTCAACCCCGTGAAGGAGCAGGACACCATCTTCATGGGCACGCCGGGCTATGCGTCGCCGGAGCAGTTCCGCCAGCGCCAGAGCGACGTCCGCTCCGACCTCTACAGCCTTGGCGCCACCCTCCATTACCTCCTCACCCGCAGGGACCCCGGCCTGAATCCCTTTGACTTTGAGCCCGTCTCCCTTGTCAACGCCGGAGTGTCACCCCTCTTTGAAAAGGTTATCCAGAAGGCCCTTGAGATAAAAGCGGAGAACCGTTTCCAGAGCGCCGCCGAGATGAGGAAAGTGCTCACGGGCGAGCTCTCTCCCGATGAGGCCTTTGCCTCGTCCTTCGTCATCATAGAGCCCAGGGAGCTCATCTTCACCGACCTCGCTCCCGGCGCCGCTCATGAAAAGAGCCTCATGATAAAGAGCAGCAGCGGGAGCGACGTGAAAGGGATCGTGACGTCCTCGCATCCCGGCCTCGAAGTGGCGCCGGCGGAGCTCACCGCCCCCCGCACGTCCTTGAAGGTCAAGACCCTGCCGGGCTGCTTCCCCCGTGGTGAATCCGTCGTGACCTCCGTAACCGTCTCGACGGAAGCCTCAAAGATCACCGTGCCCGTCACCGTGCAGTACAGGCCCACGATCCTCAGGGGCCTGTCACCTGCCATCGCAAGCACCCTCTTCCTCATCATCCCCGTCATATCGGGCCTTGTCTGGATGGGCGGTTTTCTCAGGCTCCCGGGCGCTCCACAATGGTCTCTTATGGCGGCTCTTTTTCTCCCCGCACTGGCGCTGGCGCTCCTCATTCACCGGGAGCGCCTCAGAAAAGCGACTCTTCTCTTTTACAGCGGGCTCTTCGGCGGGCTTGTCCTCATGGGGAGCCGCCTGAATGCGGGGGCGGCTGCGGCGCCCTTCTTCGCCGGCACTGCCGCCGTCTTTGCCGCGTTCCTGTCTTTCACCGTCATCACTGACGCCCTGCTCTTCATTCTCTCGGCGGGGCTCTCGCGCTCCCAGAGGTCAGACATGCGCCTTGTCATCATGGCAAGCTTCTTTGCCTTTCCCACCCTTGTCTTTGTGGGCCCCCTCCTTAAACCTGCCGAAGGCTCCTTTATTTTCAGCAACAGGATAGCCTTCGTTGCTCTTTCGGCGGGCTTTTCGCTCTTCTTCTCACTTCTTTTCCTCCTGGGCTCCCTCCAGGAAGAGGCCGGCAGGCCGAAGGGCCCATGGTCGCCCCGCTTGCTGCATGGCGCAGGAACGGCAGGCCTTGCACTCCTCTTTACCATACTGTGGTTTAGCCTCTCTCTCCAGTATGATACCCTGAGAGGTCAGCTCACCGAGAGCTCTCTGCAGGCCACGGGTCCCCTCGCCAGCGTCATCTATTTTCCCCTCACGCTCCTTAAAGTGTTCGGCCCCCTTGCGGTGGGGTATAGTGGAGGAGCCATGGCGCTCATCGTAGCCCTTTTCTTCTTCTTCTTCCCCCGTTTCAAGATCTTTGTGAGGGCAGGCCTTGCGCTCTTTGCCTGCGCCGCCTTCATGAATCTCTCCCTCTCCTTTGAGGCGCTGAACGTTGCCTCGGCTGCAAAGCAAAGGGAAATGATCAGGAAGAATCCCATGAAAACCCTCATGGGATGGAGATCATCGGGGGTGCCCGTAGACGCCACCATGGAGAAGTTTTACGAGAGCCTTGATGCCGCCAGGAAAAAGGCCGAGATCAAGGACTACCACGGGATGGGAGCCAAGTACCTCATGGCCTCAAGGCTCCTTGGAGAGAAAACCTCCCTGGATGCCGAAAAACTCGCCTTCATGGCGGGCCAGGCACAGTTGCTTGAGCTGAGCGGAGACTTTGAGGCCATGAAGTTCCCCTCCTTCAGCGTCAGATTTTCACCTGACCCTTCTCTGTTCTCACCGTCGGTCATCAAGGCTTTCAAGTCCTCTCCCCGGGGGGGCGGCGCCGGGGACCCGGCAGGCTTCCTGATGGTCCCTGACGAGTTCCTTTTCCTGGCCCATGGCGGCCTGTGCATTCCCCTTTCATGCGATTACGAGGTCCTGGCGGCGTCCCTCTTTTACAGGGGATACTGCTGCGAGTGCCGGGGTGATCTTCCTGCCGCCCGCGGGTATTTCAGGGAGATGGGAGAGCTTCTCGGCGCCGTCAGTGATAAGCCCGCGGGGAAGGCGCTGCTCGGCGAGCTCAATGCCCGGGCCCCTCTTTTTGAGAAGCGGGACAAGGCGCGCTATTACCGGGATCTTCTCTCGTTCTACAGCGGGGGAGCCGGCTCAAAGCTCGCAATCCCCCTGGCCCTCTACCAGATCAAACACATGGCCTCATCTCTGGCTGACAGGGCATCCCTTGTTGACAGGCTTTACTCGATGAATGCCACGGAACAGGCCGACGCGCTTGTCGATCCCATCGTGAAGAAGGCTTCCCGGGAGATAAAGAAGGCGTACGCCGAGAAGGGAAGCAATGCCAATGTGGCAGAGCTTGCTTCTTCTCCAAGCGTGATCGAAGCCGGCCTCCTCCTTGGCATAAAGCATTATGCCCATGAGAGTTATGGCGACGCTTTCCGCTGCCTTGAGGCGGCCGGCATCGACCCCGTGACGGCAGGCAACGAGGTCTATATGAGGAAAATGAGGGACTGCGCGGCGGTGCTGCGGTACTGGGACAAGGTGGCGCAGCTCTCCGGGAAGCTCAGGGAAAAGAGCCCCGGCGCCCTCAAGGCCGATGAATGGCTCACGTGGGCCTGGAGCCTTGATATCACCGGGCGCTTCAGGGATGCAAAACCCCTTTACAAGGCTTACCTGGGTCGCCAGGCAAAAGAGGGGAGCGCCGGCGAGGCCCGGGCCGTCCTGGTCCGGAACCGCCTGGCGGGAGGGCCCCTTCCCACCTATCTCTTCATCGAGCAGCACAGTGAGATTCCCTCAAGGATGAGGGTCATCATCATGGGCGAGGGAATCCCCCCTGAGAGCCTCCCCAAGATATCGATCTATTACGGCCCGGGCCCTGAGCCCCCTGTCACGTGCTCGGACAATATCACTCTCGTGAACAGGTACGAGCGGAGGATCCTTCCCAAGTTCCAGTGGCTCTATTACCAGGTTCATTTCAAGGACCTCGAGAAGGAAAGGAAGGAGAGGAGATTCCGCTTCTCTCTCTCTTATGAGTATGAGTGGTCCGACGGCTATCCCATCGATCTGGAGCGTCTCGAGGGAACGATCATGAATGCGAAGTACGTCAAGGCCTGCCCCCCTGTGAATGCCCTCATACCGCAGGCATACAACAGGGGAGCTTACCTCCTCAAGTACGACAGTGACCAGTCCCTCGTGGTGATCCCCCGGTTCTTCTTTGACTGCCGGGGCGGCGAAGTCCCCCAGGGTCAGGTGGAGGTGGTGAATTACTACTACAACAGCGTCTTTCTGGAGGACATAAGGGCCCTCAGGTGGGAGGACCTTTTCAGCCTCTTCGCGAAGGAGCCGGGAAAACCTGAAAACCCCTATTTACAAGGGGACCCCCGTAAATAGGGCCCCCCGGGCTTCGCAGCGGCTCTCGCTCTGCCTGTGAATCCTGGCTCATGCCTGTGCCGCTATGCCTGCCGCCTTGCGCCGCTCTTTACGTCACTGAAGGATATCTTCCCCAGCCTCGCGAGCTGGTTCTCTATGGCCCCCCTTGTGCGCCGGTGCTCCCTGGCAATCTCGATAATGGAATAACCCTCGTCGAAGCGTCTTATGAGCGCTTCGGTCTCCCCGTCGTCCCAGGGCTTTCCCGCACGCTCCGGCAGGGCCTTCCTCTTTTCGCGCCATCTCGCCGTAAGAGCCAGCGCCTCCATGGCCCTGGCCAGGGCCCTTATGGTGTCGCCCCGCTGGTAAGGGCTCACGTCGGGAAAAACCTCCCCCGTCAAAGGATCGGTGCCGTCGGCAAGGGAGCCGATGATTTCAAGCGCTCTGTGGTCATCCATCGCAAGGTCCTCCTCGGTTGAATATGCTGTAGCACCTGCCACCCTTTCATGGTACCTCTTTCATGTAACGTTCTCATGGCAAGGATGTAACAAATTATGCGATCTCTGTTAACTTTTCCGGCAGGTGCTCGCCACCTTTGAGGATGGCTGAGGTGCCATGGGACCGGCAGGAGGTGAGTTTTGTAGATTTAAAGCCCGAGGCGGGCATTCAAGCGGCGGGGGCGCTTTCAGGGGCGCCTGCCGATGGAGCGGTAGCCCCGGCCTGAAGGTGAGAAGTAGGTCCTGAAGCCCTCTTCTTGAGGGAGCAAGGCTTCACAGAAGCACCAGTCTACGAGCACGAGGCGGTGAGCTCTGCAGAAATCCTCGAGAACCTGCCTGTCTTTTTCAAGCCCCGGTCCCCGCCCGAGGATCTCCAGGCAGAGCGTATGGAGCACATTGCCGGCATGGCGGCCGTAGACGAGAAGGCCCCCTCCGGTCCTCCAGGTGAATCCCCCCTCGACGATTCCCTCAAAGGCTTCATATCCCAGGAAGTGATAGTCGGTAGCGTCCTGAAAGTGCGTCCGGAGCGTATCGACCTTGATGGACTTCAGGCTCAGCGGGTCGGCGATTCTGTCGCGGACGAAAATCCTGCGGAAAGCTCCGCCGGGAGAGCGTTCCTTCTCATAAATATCGTAAATGCCCGCCAGCATTGCCTCGATATCATCGCAGTACTCGTAGGCAATCAATTCGACCTGCCGCCAGTCGTCCTCATGGAGGGCGAGGATCTCGCCGGAGTAAAGGATTCTCTCCGTGAGGGGGGGCATCCAGTCGCATATCGTGGGGAGCGAGAAGAGGAGATCACCGGGCGCGGCGAAGGTGGCGCCCTCCTTGTCATTTCTTCTGTCCATGGGGGTCTCCTCTCAATCTCATGGGGTGGCCCGGGAATATTCACCCTGAGCGGTGGGTTTGCCTGCCTGCCCAGGCACGAGAGAGGTCCATGCCCCCTGCCCGTTCGTTCCATTCCAGTTTCAAGGCTATGGGACATAAAAATTCAGAAAAATGTTACGATTTCGTAACATTTTGTTCATCACCGGATCGTACTATTAACATATCCCCCCTTGACAGGAGACCCCCCATGAGCAATGAAGGCAGCACCTCTGAATTTGACGGCCTTCTCAAGCTTGTGCGGAGAAAAGGAGCCGTGGTAAGGCTTCCAGGCGCCTCTGCCGTTCAGGCACCGGGATCAGCGCTGTTACCGCATGCTCATAATGACCAGGCAGTTTTCAGCTCCGGCGCCCGCTCACTGATCGGCAGGATGCAGACGCGTCTCATGACGGCCCTGACGGCATCCCCGGAGAGAGGGGCAGCCCGGACCATGGGGCTCATGGAATGGCTTCTCCTTCTCAGCATAAAAGCTCTGCAGTCAGTCTATGATTTCTTCTACACCGAGGAGGAGAATGCCGGGCCCGCCGGGGAAGGGGAGCTTCTTCCGTGATTTATAGGAACTTAGATTTCGGCGCCCCCCGGCCTCCGGAAAAATTATACAAGAAATTTCGGGAAAAGTCTGGAAATTTTCCGGCGAAGGGTGGCGAAAAGGGGGCAAAGAGAGAAGAATTCCGGGAAGCGGTGTGTCGATGCGAGGAAAAAGGCGGAATAGCGAGCAGAAAACCCCGATCCTGTACGCGCAGAACCAGAGCCCTTACTGCCCCTTATATCTTCAGTTGCGTCCGAGAACCACGTCGAGGAAATAGTAATCGGCATAGGGGTCTTTGGTGCGCAGATGTACTGATGCCAAATCTGCGATTTGTGCATCAGTGATGCCCCCCTGGGTACGCTCAGCTTGCTCATCTTCTGAATACGCGCTCATCCCGGGCGGCGGGCGCTCATTGCAGGGGATATGCCACAGGTTCAGATGGGTGAGGATTTTCTTGATCCTACTCACAGAGCATTACTGACGGCATCATCATACCTGGGGGTATGATGTGCGTCAGTAAACCGGAAAGTCGTCAATGAAGGAGATTATTTTCATCGAGCCTCCGCATGCCCTGCTGACAAGCGGGTCTGTTTCCCATATTTTTCTTATGAGGGCCGACCAGCGCCTGTAGAAATTCCAAATCTTTGATTTGTGAATTTCTTATGCCCGACTGGGTATGCGGCAGGCTTTTGAGGAAAGTGAAGGCTCCGCTACGGTGAACTCCTGGCCGGGAAGCGCTTCCTCCCTTTTTTTCCGCAGGCCCCTGGATTTCTTCGACCAATGCCCGTAATACAGTATTGAGCGAGAAAAGTTCAGGTTATTGAAGGATTTTTGAACATAATCAATAAATTAAAGACCGATAGGTATCTTCATCATAAACAGAATTATTCACCTACAATCCAAGTTCTGAATCCAATCAAATTTATGATCATAGAACGAATAGATATGATCCATTGTTCTGATGCGGATTTTCATGAATCTTTCATCAACGATCTAGCTCATTCTGAAAATCAGGTAATCATCCTATCTCCTTTTCTTTCGCAGCGCAGAGCAAGTAGATATTATTCGATATTCTCTTCTCTTTCCGCAAGGCAGGTCGAGATTCTTATCTTTGTAAAGCCAAAGGCGGAGCAACCTTTTGAAATTAGAAACCACTACGAAGGAGTTGAAAATTGTCTTACGAATGCCGGTGCTATCGTTCACGAGCGAGCAGGTATGCATGAAAAAATTGCATTTATTGATGAAAAGATCGTCTGGCATGGGAGTCTAAACATATTATCCCATAACGAAACAAAAGAATCCATGCTACGTGTCGAATGTCAAGATCTCGTGAAAGAATTGCTTTCCGATCTAAAGATCGAGGTATTTCATAAGGCATCATCAGATTTAAATGAAAATGACACGAATATCAAAACCCTGGCAGATCAAGAATGTCCTGAATGTGGCGCTGAAATGAAATTATATAGAAATATCGCCATGTGGCTATGCAAAAATAGCCCCTCATGTTCGGGATCATCATCTTACAAAGAGTCGACAGGTGGTTTGTCGGATGACCCAGATGATATATCACTGGATTTGTCTTGCCCTCTCTGCAATTCGGGAATGCAAATCCATAAAGGATTGAATCTAAGGATCATATGTTCTTCAGCGGAATGTGGTTTTTCATTGGACAGGAGACTGTCAGATGGGCTGATCAGGATGTTCAAAAGAAGGTGCAGTAAATGAACGCACCCTTTGATGTTGGGTGTAAAGTCCGATGTCGCAACATTGAGTGGGAAGTTCTGTCGGTTTCTAATAACAATGACGGGACATTCACGATCCGTCTCTATCCTGATTCTGGAGGCAGACCGCAGGGGTTTATTTATCCATATACAAATATGGAGCCAATACAGTCCGGTGTTAGCGCTGAACGGATAGGGCACATCGATCATTATCATCTATTCACTTATGCAACGCTATTGTCTCTGGTTTATGAATATGACAAATTGTTGAGTATAAGCAACTCAACTATGATTCCAGAGCCATACCAGCTCATAGCAGTAAAAAAGGTTATGGAATCGCTTCGACAGCGGTTCCTTATCGCCGATGACGTTGGTCTGGGCAAGACTATTGAAGCGGGCCTTATTATGCAGGAGTTGACTGCCCGAGGAAGGGGTGCCCGCATTCTTATTATATGTCCAGCATCCCTCCAGGATCAGTGGAAAAAGGAAATGAAGCGTCACTTCCACAGGAATTTCTTCATATATAATAGTCGCAAAATGGAAGGTATACAGGAGCTGGTTGATGAGAATCTGAATCCCTGGCTCGCAAAGGACTCGATAATAACATCAATTGACTGGATTAAGCCTCAATATGAAGGAAGCGGGTTGTCACAAAAAAATTCCAATAAGGTATTTGATAAACTAACAAGCACTGAAAAGCTCTGGGATTTGATGATTATTGACGAAGCCCATTATGTATCAACAGATTCAAATAGAGCGGATCTAGCCAAGGAGCTTCAGGACCGTTGTGAGAATCTCCTGCTGCTCACTGCGACGCCACATTCAGGTAACCCAGAGCACTTTTTCAATATCTTAAACCTCATCGACCCCTTTATGTTTGCCGAAGCAAGTGATCTTGATCGACAGGACGCGCGACAGAGGATTGATAAGGTGATGATCCGCAGAGGGAAAGAGACAATTTTCGAAATAAACCAGCAGGGCGAGCTTGTGAAGAAATTCAAAGATCGTGAGCCTCATCCACAGGCAATAGAATTCACTGACGATGAGAGGCAGTTGTACAATGAGGTTTCATCATTTACGGGTACAGAGTGGTCTCAACTGAGCCGGAAACAAAGCATCAGCAAGTCAGAATTGAATGCAGGCAGATTCCTTCTGACCCTCGTTCAAAAAAGAATGGTTTCCAGCCCAGCCGCCCTCAGGGAGACATTGAAGCGACGAATCGATAGCATTGTCGACGAAAGAACCGCGACGAAGACAAACGCTCCTGAAAAACAGGAAATCAAGAGGCTGCTTAAGAGTTATGAGCGCGGAGACTACCTGGAAGAAGAAGACCGAGAATTTGTCGAACGCTACATAGAAACCCGGCGCATTCAGGCAAGCCATGCTGAGAGAACAAAAGAGATTAAGACATTACGCGCTCTTCTGGAAAAAGTAGAGAAATTGATGCACTCCGGTGAGGACAGCAAGTACAAATGGCTCAGAGAATTTCTAAAGAAATTGTTTACAAGCAATCCCGCAGATAAAGTGATAATATTTACTGAATATCGAGACACGCTAAATTTTTTGAAAGCAAAACTTGAAAATGAGTTCTTTATGAATAAAGAAGCAATTGTGGTGATTCATGGAGGGATGCCGCTAGGTGAAGATGAAGATGAATTAGGTTCAAAGCTTTATGCAGAAAGGCGATTCAATGAGCCAGATACAAGGATTCTTCTTGCCACGGATGCAGCTTCTGAAGGCCTCAATTTGCAGCGATATTGCCATAATCTCATCAATTATGAGCTACCTTGGAATCCGAACAGGTTGGAGCAGAGAATCGGCCGCATCCATAGATACGGACAAAAATATATAGCACAAATATACAACCTGATGATCAGCGGCTCAAAAGAAGCACAGATTTTCACGCTTCTTCAGGAAAAGATCGAAACCATAAGAAGGCAATTGGGAAATATGGCTGAGGTTCTTGGTGTGCTGGAAAGAATCTCACTTGATGATCTAATCCTGCGAGTTCTAGATAAGAATATCGATGAAAAATCAGTCGGCATTATCGCCGAAAAAGAACTGAAGAAGATGGATGAGATTGCCCGCCAGATTCAGGAGACGCAGTTCTTATCTGGATGCCGAGAATTCTCCCGCGAAGATATTGGGATAATGAATGGCGCCATTGTGCAATCAGAAAAGGCAATTCCCGGCGCTAAAGATGTTCAGGAGTTTGTAAAATTATTCTTGCGGGTTTTTGGAGATGATGGAACAGGAGATAAAAACGGAAGAATTCTGCATCCAACGAATAATAGGGATATTTTCAGGCTTATCGTCCCCTCGGTCATAAGAGATGATAAGCTTCCCTCTTCATACCCACGTGTCACCTTTAGCAGGTTAATTGCGACGGAAGATTGGTCCAGGAATCAGCAGCCTGATTTCCTTGCTTTTGGCCACCCCTTATTGGAAAGAATGGTTCATTATTGTAGAAGGGTAAAAGCCAGTGAACTTTCTAGTCAGGTTGCCTGCCTGCGAGCTGACTATACGGGTCTACCGGGAATAATTTTTAATTTTCTTCTGCGTTTCGAAGATAAGAGAGGCAGAGTAATTCGAGAAGAACTGGAGCCAGTCTTCGTTGATATTGAGGGAACTGTGCAGAAAGAAATTGGGCGAAGACTATTTCTTGACAGAACGGCCCCACAAAAGGAAGCGCATTGCGAGACATTAAAAAATCTTATAGAAAAGAACAAAGAACTTCAGCTCCAGGCGGAAGCACATATAAGAAAACAGTATCTGGAGTATTATGAAAGGGTTGAGAAATCAAGAAACAAGGATATAGAGGTGTTGATCGAGGATATGGAGCGATTCAATAAAGGGCGCATCCAGTTCCTGGAAAATGCTCTTTTCCAGATAATAGGTTCGCAAATGTCATTGCCCGATCTTGAGACACCTGCGCAGAAAGGTCAAAGGACACGAATTGAAAATCAGATGAGGATGCATCAGCAGAGGATGAAGGAAAGGCGACAAGAGATAGAACAAATGAGGCTCGGGGCTTTCCCCGCGCCAGAATTGCTTAATATGGTTTTATTAATGCCATTATGAGGGGGGAACTAGATGTTAGTATATAAAGAAAAATTAAATTCTATAATGCGCCGGGAGCAAGAGGCAAGGAATTATCCTGCCTCGTGCAGGTGGTACAGCGGGCTACGAAAAGCAATAAATCACATAGATAATTCAAATAGAACACAAAACGAAGTTGAGGTTTTTCGATGCGCCTGGAGCGCCATTTATAACCTTTCTTTAAGTGCCCATGTAAAGGGCGATGATGAGAACAAGACATATTTCAAATTTGTTGGCCATCTTGAGGATTCGCCTTCAGTAAGAAAAATTGCCAAGAATATGCCTATGGAATTACTTAAAAGACTGCTTGAGGCTGAAAAGACCGTCCTTTACAATAATGAATTACAAAAATACCGTGATTCTAAACAATGCGCAGAAATATGGTTGAAGAAACCGGACCTTACACCTGAAAAAGCCTGCAATTATGTATTTACTATTGCGCGCGATCTACGTAATGTAATATCCCATCCCACTTATAATCCGTCAAGTATTCATATAAGACATGTTTTTGAA
The DNA here is from genome assembly GCA_031082125.1 of Candidatus Eremiobacterota bacterium. Classification (NCBI taxonomy): domain Bacteria; kingdom Bacillati; phylum Vulcanimicrobiota; species Vulcanimicrobiota bacterium. The sequence continues at coordinate 16,290 of JAVHLM010000044.1, read as the reverse complement.
CTAGCATCACCATATTTTATCATGCTTGCCGAAGCAGCTATTGAGACTATTATAAGCCATCCGATACAAGGAACGACTGGAAAGACGGAGCTCTATATTGCATATTTGTGGCCTTTCATGAACAATTCTGATAGTTTCTTTTCAGACTATTATATCGAAAACCTTCTTGAAGAAGCTCACTTGGGTTCATTTCCGGAGACGACATCTAAGGAGAAAATGAAGAAGATCTCACGAAGCTTCAAGGAGAATGAAGACTCATTGAAAGATGCAGATTATTCAAACACAGGCAGAATTTGGTGCGAGCCGTTCCTCTTCGAAGCCCTGGGTATAAAACCTATTTCTGGAATCAAAATTGCAACTGAGAAGACGATATTTACGCCGGCGTACATCGTTCATTGGAATGAAGGTGGTTCCAAGACCCAAAGCTTTTATGATGGGAAGAACACAGGGAAGCACATCGCTTGTCTTATTTGGTTACTTCCTTGGTCATCGACTCTCGATGCCGTATATAGAGGAGAAGACTATAAAGAAAGCTCATACATCGATGTCGTACACCAGGCTCTCATAGAATCAGATGTCCCATGGGCAATAATCACGAATGGAAGACAATTACGGCTTCTGAATAAGACTACAGGGCATAAACCCCGGTGTTTTTTCGAAATCGATCTTGAGGCGATAAAAGATTTCAAAGGAGATAATGATGCCCTTCTCGCCTTTCGCATAATGCTCTGCATTTTTTCAGGTTCTTCTTTCGATGAAAAAGATATGAACGGAAAAACGCGACTTGATAAGATTCTCGAAGAGAGCCAGCGTCACGGAAAAGAAATTGGCGATGAATTGAAGAGTAATGTCTATAAGGCGTTGGAGAGACTCGGTGACGGATTCTTGAATCACCTGCGGAGGCTAGATAAGCAAGAACTAGATAAATGGCGGAAACAATACTTGCCTGATATCGAAATGAGGCATTTACTCTCTTCGGATGAGCTACTGAACGCAGTTTATCAAGAATCGCTGGTGCTCATGTATCGATTATTATTTCTTTTTTATGCCGAAAGCCGTGATATGCTCCCAATGGATGATGAAGTATATAGAGTTTCTTACAGCTTAGAATCTATCAGAGATGAGATCATCAGCGTGATCGACAGCCCACAGTTCACACAATACTTCGGCGAAGGAAATTATTTATTATGGGAGCGTCTGAAAGAACTTTTCTCTCTTATCAACAACGGATTCTCATCATCCATTACTGCCTTTAATGGAGGTCTATTTGATCCCGCTCAACACGCTTTTATTGAACAATTTGCAATGAGCGACCGTTATCTTTCGCTCGCAATAGATCATTTGAGCAGAACTAGGGTTGGAGCCGGCCAGGTGCGAGGCCAAGGGCGCAAGAAATTCACCTATAGGGATCTTGATGTGCGTCATTTGGGCAGTATCTATGAGGGGATTCTGGAATATACTGCGTGCCTTACAAAGGAAGATCAAGTTTCTATAAAGCGGAGCTCTAAGAAGAATAGTTATGAAGAATTCAAGAATATTTCAGAACTTGATGAAAAAGAAAAACATGATTACCAGTTGTGGCTTGAAGCTTATAGCGATAATCATATATATCCACAACCACCAAAAAACTGTAAAGTCACTGATTTCAAGAAAAAAGACCAATATATTTTGGTATTTGGCGGCAAGGAATCAAAGAGAAAATCATCTGGTTCTTACTATACACCTGATTATATCGTTCAATATATGGTAGAAAATACTCTTGGGCCGCTTATTAAGGGAGAAAACAGGGAAAATAATTTGAGGGATGTGCCTCTCTCATCTGATGAGATTCTTGAGCTAAAAGTCCTCGATCCTGCAATGGGTTCAGGCCATTTTCTCGTAGCAGCCGTGGAATATCTTGCAAAAGCTTATGGCGAGGCTCTTATAAAGGAAGGCAAAGATGCCGATGGCGTCATAACAGATGAGGAATATACTCAATACAAGAGAAGGGTCGCTGAAAGATGTGTATATGGTGTCGATATTAATCCAATGGCTGTCGAATTGGCTAAGCTTTCTCTTTGGCTCATTACAATGGATTCTACACGCCCTCTTTCGTTCCTGAATCATCATCTTAAATGTGGTAATTCATTGATCGGTGCCTGGATAAAGGATCTCGGAGAACTGCCAGTTATTGATAAGAAATCGAAACGCAATTTAAAGCAGATGCCCAAAAATCAGATAAGCTTTTTTGAGAAGTCATTCAAAGAACGGTTGCCAAGCATGGTGGCGGATCTCATAAGTATATCAAGGCGAGAGACGGTCACCTCTGCTGATATCAATGTCAAAAAGGCTCTTGAAATCTCCGTTGAGGCAACTAAAATTCATTTCAAGAACATAGCCGACATCTGGACTGCCACTTATTTCGGTGAAAAATGCTTTGATTATGAGGGCATTATAATGGACTTAAAAACTGCAAAAGACAGACACTCAAAAGTGGCTCGAGTAAACCGGTTCTTCCATTGGGAAATAGAATTTCCGGAAGTATGGTACGATGAGCAAGGAGGGCGATTAAAGAACGGGGGATTTGATGCTGTAGTGGGGAATCCGCCATATCTCTATAGTGCAGGTCAGAAGAATGAAGATTATTTTCGTGAATATAAGCTGGGAGAGTATCAAACTGATTATTATGTTTACTTCATTGAGAGAGCACTTTCAATAATCAAGCACACAGGTATGATTAGCATTATCACCCCGGATTCATGGTTGGGAAATAAGTACTTCTTCGATCTTCGCGATCATATAACGGTCAATAGACTAATAAGAGAAATCACGATTTTTACAGAACCACCATTTAAAGATGCATCAATAGAGAATGCAATCCTAATAACAGATCATAATCAAATAAAAGATCATTTCTTAATAAAAACAATGAATGCAATTGGTGAGATAATTAAGCAGATCAATATCCCATATGAAGTGGTTGATTCGAATATCAAGAAAACCATACCCACGGTCTATTCCATTGATGCAGAGAGGATAATTCGGCAGATAGAAAAGAAATCTGATATTGTAATTAAAGAGCTGTTTTTCACCAACCGCGGAGTACATGCATATCGGACCGATGGTTATGGAAAATCAAAATTTGGCGATGGTCCCCAGACAACTAGAGATAAGAAGGAACGTTCATATCATTCAAAAAATAAACTAGATGACACATATCGTCCTTTTTTTAAAGGACAGGATATTGATATGTTATCGCATATTGAGTCATATGAATATATCTCTTATGGCGAGTGGTTGGCCGAATCTCGAACAAAGGATTTCTTTGATGGACCAAGGATTGTTTTGAGGAAGATAATTGGAAAGAGAATTATTGCAACTTTTTTCACCGACGATACTGTTTTTGATCAATCGCTATATATCGCTAAACCCAAGATGAAGGTCAAAGAATCCGAACTTTTCTTTTACTTGGGTCAACTTATATCAAATGTAATGGCATTCTATTTGAAAAACAAGCATCAAATATTCGATCAACTTTATCCGTGGTACACACATGAACAATTATATTCGATTCCTATAGTATCATATGACTTGGCATATTCCCAAAGAGATGCAATAGCGGCTCTAGTTAAGTCCCAACTCAATCAAAAAAATAAGAAGCATCTGGCAGAAAAATTATGTGAAATAGATGAGTTGGTGGCGGACATATTTAATCTAGACTCTCAACAGAGAAAGATTATTAATAGTATCGATTGAATTGGAATTGCTTAAAATAGCAGCGAGGCAAATATGCAACCTCTAGAAATCGTCGAGCGCGTAAAGGCAAATTACAAGAACTATATCAAGACAGCATTCCCCGTGGCAGATGTTAAGCTACGCGAAGATCTGCATTCACTTATCGATCAGGAAAATCTTCTCTGGCGCGGTCCCTATTTATCGTTACAGCGGCCCTATGAGCTCGCCGGTGAAAGCTTAGCCAAACAGCAGAAGAAACTCGACCTCAATAAGAAGCTCCTTGAGGCAAGCTCATATGTTGATGAGAAAGGCGAGAAATACCCTCCATTTGGTGAATGGGTGCTCTACTCACATCAACAGACCGCCATAGAACAGATATTGGCAGGAAACAATACTATAATTTCCAGCGGTACAGGCTCAGGAAAGACAGAAGCATTTTTCCTTCCCATACTGAATTATTGCCTGCAGAATCCAGGCCCTGGCATCAAAGCTTTGATCCTCTACCCCATGAATGCACTTGCAAATGATCAATACGAACGCTTTACACGATATCTTGCTGGCACTCAAGTGACACTCGCCCGCTATACAGGCGACACACCGGAAGACGAATCTGATGCCGATAGGCACAATAAAGAAAGACGACCCCAGGGATTGTGCGAAGAGGCGATATGGTATCGCAAGGATATAAGGAATGCGAAGACACTACCCAACATTCTGATGACGAACTACTCGATGCTGGAATATTTGCTACTGAGGAAATTAGACAGGGTGCTCTTTGATGAGAGACTACGCTTTCTTGTTCTCGATGAAATCCACACTTACCAGGGGGCCAGGGGTATTGAAGTGGCCTGTCTCATACGCAGGCTTAAAGAGCATGTAAATAAAATTGAAGGAAAGCTGCTGTGCATCGGCACAAGCGCAACAGTAAAAGGCAAAGATTCTCAACCAGTGGCAGATTTTGCATCAGAATTGTTTGGCGAATTGTTCTTGCCGGGACATATATGTATCGAACAATACCAGGCACTTCAGCAACCAACTCAGCCATATATGCCGCCCGCACCGGCAATAGAAGAAGAGGATATTCGCAAGCTTCGCGATCTTTCAAATATCGATCTAGTATATGACTTTTGCATGGACTATATCGCACCTGATTCAGTCGTACTGACCGCCATGGAGACAACCGACAAGAAAGGCATTGATGCGCCGGCTGAATTTCTGGGAAGAATACTCGCAGATAATATGCTCTTTCATTCAATTCAAGAACTGCTCAATGAACCACGCTCTCTCGATGAAGTGACAAGATTTCTTGGCACCGGAGGGAACATTGATAAAGGATATCAACAGGAAAAAAGATTTGCAGACGATGCAATGAGAGCTGGCAATGACGAAACCTATCTCAGGAGAGAAGTCGAAGCATATCTGCTGCTGGGCGCAAAAGCAAAATTTAATGGCCAACCTCTTATCAGACCCAAAGTTCATATTTTCTGGAGAGGAATCCAGGGAATATATCGTTGCACCAATGATGAATGTGCAATGCTTCACACTGAATATGTAGATAGCTGTTCAAACTGTGGTGCCCGTTGTCTCCCCCTTGAAGTCTGCAGGAACTGTGGTCAGGACTTTTATCGCGCCTTTCCTGGAGAAGAGCTGGTCGAGGATCAGGAACCCACAAGAAAAGGCAGAAAATCGAAAAAATCAAATGTAATCCCGTTATGGGTGAAATTAGTTGATGAACAGCAAAAAGATAGCAAGCCCATTCATTTAACCTATCATCTCTATGAAAGAAAAGAGACTGGAGAAGATGAAGGTGATAACCAGGCTGATGAAGATACCTCAGAGTTCACAGCACACTATTGTCCCTGCTGTGGAACGCTCTATGTGAAAGGCCCTGTAGCATGTGATTGCAGGAATAACAATGCCGTCGCAGAAAGCGCGCGGGTAATTAGGAAACCCAAAGCCTATTTTGGCCCAATACATAAGTGCCCCGCATGCGAAGGCATATATGGCGGGGGAATGGAAGTTGTGACACCACTTCGTTCTGCAACAATGGTTGGTATCAACATTTTGGTGGAGGGTATATTTCAACATCTCACTTCTGAACAGCGAAAATTATTGATCTTCTGCGATAATCGACAGGATACGGCCTTTCAAGCTGCATATCTCAATCTCAAGCATTCTCATTTTACCGGCCGGCAACTTATATACCAGGTATTGCGCAATGAATTGGACGCTCACAATGGAGATCCTGTAAGCTTCGAGCGCTTGCAGCAACTGCTTTATAAACGAAGGCTCCAATATCAAATCTATTGTCCCAAGCCCACGCGAGAAGAAGGGGGGCAGCTCAGCTATAACATTCGCAAACCTGAAAATCCGGATGATGTGGCTGTTGAACATGCCGATATTCAAATGGTCATGCTTTCCGAAATCGCAAAACCCGGCTCTCGAAGGACCAGTCTTGAGGGTATTGGCTTAATCGCTGTCCTCTACTATAAAGAGAAAGAGATGTTGAAGGAATTAGCCCACATCGCGGAAGATCTACAAAGAAAATGGAAACTTAATGGTGTAGAGCTCCATAATCTCCTTGCCTTGATATTGGATGAAATGCGTTTCAAAAGAGCTCTTTCACATCCAATGTTGCTAAGACCCATGGAAAACGAAAGAAATCTTTTCGGCCGATCAAATCTGCCAGTAGGTTATTGCAATCATAAAATAAGCAGTGAAAAACAACCTTATAGAGTATTTGGATTTCTCTCAATTACAGGAGGAGAGACAGCGCTTCTCAATCTTGCGGCTAAGGTAGTTGGCAAGGAGCGCTCACCTGAAGCACTTCAAGATTGGCTCGAGTTCCTTTATAATCAGGGTTTTATCATTAAAGTTGAGATTGGAAACGAAAAATCAACTCGTCAGGTTACCATGGTCAATCATCAGAGGATAATGCTTACGATTCCAGATGAGCTTTTTAGATGCAATAACTGCAGTTCCGTGACAAGTCATTCTGTTCGTGGTATCTGTCCGCGCTGGCGTTGTTCAGGAAGGCTGGAGAATTACCAACCAGATCCCCTTATGAATTATTATGTTGATGTATATATGCATAAAGAGCCTTTCCGGATGATATCGAATGAGCACTCTGCGCAGCTCTCTGGTACACGTAGAATTCAGATAGAACGATCTTTTAAAAGTGGCGCATCAGATATCCTTGTCTGCACACCAACAATGGAGATGGGTGTGGATATAGGCGATCTGCCAAGTGTTTTTATGCGAAATGTTCCCCCTGGTCCCGCAAATTATGCTCAGCGAAGCGGGAGAGCAGGCCGAAAAGAGCGCATTTCTCTGATAAATACCTATGCCCTCGATAGGGCTCACGATACATATTTTTTTGAAAGACCATCAGATATGATATCGGGAGAAATTGATCCCCCAGAGTTTACAATAGAGAATGAGCGCATTGTCAAGCGGCAAATTAATTCTCTCATTCTTGAAAAACTTGATTTTCAATTCAAGGATACACTCGGTCAGCTTCTCTCAGAAAGCGAGAAAGATTTCGCATTTCCGGAGATTGAAAAAGAAGTTCAAATTCGAAGAAAAGAAATTATTGATGCTGTTATGAAGGCTTTTGAAAAAGATAGAAAGGAAAAGGGCATCCAATGGATTGATGCCAAAGAAATAGGTGCCTTGGTTGATGATTTTTACTCACATCTCATTGAGGCATTTAGCCCCTGGATTCTGGAGAGGGAGGCGTTATTTTCGGATGTACTTGAGCTGAGCACTGAAAAGGTAAGAATCAGTCGAACAAATCCGAAGCGAGCGGCAGAGCTTTCTGAGCGGGAGGCACATCTCTACAAGTTGCTCGATCAGATTGACGGGAATTATCCCCTTTCATACCTATCAAACACAGGCTTTCTGCCCAGCTATGCATTCCCCTCAGATTCAGGACGGCTCGTTGCCAAAGATGAGGTCAAGAAACCTATTTTTCGCAGCCTCGAGATGGCTATCTATGAATACGCCCCCGGGAATACGATCTATATGGATGGAAAGAAATACCAGGTTATCGGGCTCGACTTTCATCGTGCCCCAGTCCCCGATCTCAATAAAGTATATCGAAAATGTGAAACATGCGATTTTCTTTCTTTCGATCTCTCAAAAACTGTCTGCCCTTTCTGCAAAGAAGCTCTTTTACCCAGGGATTTTCCAATTCTTTTTGCCACTTCATTTATGGCAGAGAGAGCAGAAGCCATCGGTTCAGATGAAGAATATCGAAAGAGAGCCTTTTATGTTTCGAATACTTATCTTGCAGGTACTTCCGAGGATATGCAGAAATTCCAAGCTGAGGGCGTTGAATTTGAGTATATGAGAAAAGGAGAAATCCTTATTGTCAACAACGGCCTTTCTGAGGAAGGGGGAAGCGGTTTTATGTTATGCCGATCCTGCGGACACTGGCATGCGCCTACCAACAAATCCTCCTTTGAAGAACACAGAATTCTCCATAATAGAAGGCAAAGCTGTGGTGGTAACTCGACCAGATTTCACCTCGGGCATCAATTTCAGACAGATGTTCTTTTGATAAATCTTCCAGGTTGTGAGATAAAAGCACCTGAGTTTTTCACAAGCCTTAAGGCGGCATTGATTGAAGCCGCTCAGGCAGTAGTTGGCGCTGAATCGGGTGAGCTCAGTGGTTTCGTAAGAAGTATCAAAATAGACGGAATTGTGAATTTTCAAATTGTTCTTTATGATAATGTCCCTGGTGGAGCTGGATATGTGCGTAAAATAGCGGCACAAGCTCTAAATATACTTACAACAGCGCGGAGCATTCTCGATGGTTGTCAATGCGAGAAATCCTGTTATAAGTGCCTCCGCTCTTATGAAAATCAATCAGAGCATATCATGCTCGATAAAAGGCTCATACAACCCTATCTTGATCACCTCATAATCCTCAATAGCGCACAGGAAAAAGGCCTGCTTGTTGAATACGAAAAAGGTACATCTAGGTTTTGCGGAGCACACAATACAGAGTGGCTTCAAAGAAAGCTCCGAAATTCCCAAAGGATAATTGCGATAGCAGGTACATGCGATAATGACGAGGTCCCCCATGGTATACCATGGGCGAGATTCCTTGCTGAACTCAAAAAAGAAAGAATGGCCGGAATCAAAATTGAAATAGGAATCAGCCAGATTCCCGAACTCTCCGAGATAAATGAGCATAATCTATTATCCGTGAAGGGTCTTCTCGATCTCATTGAATCAGGAGTCAAGCTCCACAAAATATCGCAAGCGCCCTCAACTGGATGGCAACTGGCAATCGATAAAGGTGGGGATGATAAAATGTCAATAGCTTCAATAGGCGAGCCTCTTGTCTTATCATCTGCCCTGGAATCAAAGCGTCTTGTTTATAATCTTGATTCAGTCGTCGTAAAAAGAGCTATTGAGCTTATAGAGAAATGCATGAGCGGAGCTAAGCCAATATCAGCCTCATCCTTTGCCGCTTCGAAAAGGGAAGGCTTTAATATAACTGATATTGAGGACAGCCAAGCCGATATCACTTATCTAAAGCTGTTTGGCCCTATTCTCAATAATGAAAAGTGGATAAAGATCTTGGATCCCTATATCAGACTGGATTATCAAGTAAGAAATCTCGAGGATCTGCTCAGCTCAGTCAAACTACCACACAATGCTATGGTGGAATTAATTACGACCTATGAATCACAGGAGCCCTATGGTCTTTCACAAGAAAAGGAATCGCGAAAACGGCTCTCAGAGTTGAAGAAAAAGCTGAAGGATAGAGGAATAGAATTGTCCTTTACTTTTGAGCAGACTCTGCATGATCGCTCGATTGAAACGGAAAAATGGCAAGTCATTCTTGGAAGGGGACTCGATATGTTTTACCCGCCAGAACCTGGCAAATCAAGCAAAACCAGGCTGGCAAAGAAATGCCGTGTAATATATGTGCCGAAGAAATGAATTGAATCATCAAATTGAGCAGATGTTATATTGTGTACGTTATCTATTACTCAGAGCTTGTTGAGCATATACCCAATGTCAACCTGATTGGATGCTGGGCCCATGCTCGCCGTAAATTTGACGAGGCAGTCAAGGCAGAGGAGAGGAACTCAGATCCCGGCGCCCCCCGGCCTCCGAAGATAGTATACAGTAAATTTCCGGAAAGTCCAAATAGTTCCTGGTGAAGAGCAGTGAAGGAGGCCGAAAATCTACAAAATTCCAGTAAGCGGTGCGTCGGTGCGAGGAAAAAGGCGGGAGCGGGAGCGAAATACCCCTGTCCTCTGCGACCCCCAGGCCTTCGAGCAGGTCTTCTCGAACCTCTTCCACAACTCCCTCAGCCACGCCCTGCCGGGCGTGAAGCCTCTGATCCAGGTGGGATGCGCCGAGAGCGGCGGCACCGGCGCCGCCTTCATCATCACGCTGCCCCAGGGGGGGAGTGAGAAGGCCGGGGGGAGATGAAAGCGCCCGGGGGGAGTGAAAGCGCCCGGGGGGAGATCTAAGAGGAGCTAGGCAATTTCTCTATCTGTTCCCTTGAGAGGCCGGTAATTTCTGAGATGGTCTCACTGTCGAACCCTTTTTGCTTCATCATCCTCGCGTCTTCGAGCTTGCCTTTCAGCAACCCTTCGCGCAAGCCTTCAAGTTTGCCTTCACGCATGCCTTCGCGCATGCCTTCACGCATGCCTTCGCGCATGCCTTCACGCATGCCTTCGCGCTTTCCCTTCCTGAGCAGCTTCTTCTCATACTTCTCCAGGGTTTCCTCAAGCATGGGGCTCACCGACCTTTCTTCCAGCGCAGCGGTATCCAAAGTGATATTTTTCGCGCGAAGCATTCTTCTCAGCCATATCCCGAAGTCCCTCTGCAGCTCCGGGTTTACCTCTCTCCTGAATACTATTATAGCATCTCTTATGATTTTCGCCAATTCTCTTTCGCCTGCCGTCTCAATCAGAAATAACTGGGAGACTATGGTGTCAAGCTCCCTGAGGCTTTCCCTGGAGAACTCATTCTCCGCAATCTTGTAATAGGAAAAGACCGGCGTATAAGGGCTCATGGTTCCAAAGGGCCTCTCAATCAGCTCTCTTATGTTCAAAGGGGCATTCCACGCCCTTCCTCCACTATAGAGCAGCACCGGAAAAACTGACGGCAGCATGCCCCGCTTCACTTTCCTTGCCCTTATGAGGTCCTGATAGAACAGCAGAATGTAAGTGAGAATCCTAAGCGCCATAAATCTATGGACTGTTGACTGGAACTCGATCAGAATATAGAAATAGGCCGGGCTCCCCTTGACGGTCACTTCCCAGATGATATCGGTCTGCCTTTCCAGGAGCTCTTCCGACACATAGGAGGCATTCACTTTCTTGAGAGTGGTGAAATCTATTTCTTTGACGAAATCTTCTTTTACAAAGGACCTGATGAGGTCCTCCACCATCGCGGGATGGGAGAAGAGCATTTTGTAGCCCCTGTCTCTTAGTTTTTTCCTGGATGGTTCATGGTGCCTGCCCTTCTTCATGGAACAAGCATAGCACTTTCATGCTGACAGATTATGACAAGAGTATGAAGAAATTACGGATTCCTGTTAAATATATATGACCGCCCGGGCCTTCGGATCCAGGCTTATTACCTGCCCGCCTGTGCCGGCTGCATATTCACTGATGCTCATGCCCCATGCCTGACTGAACGCCCTCTCTCTTAACAGGCGCCCTTTCAGGAATCTGATCTGAAAAATTCGCGCCACAGGCATTGAGGATTATCGTCAATACCGGCGCGATCCGCCACGACAACCTTTGAGGAGCGCTTCGGGGCAGATCTTGCCGGCGCTTCGAATGCGTTCCTCGACTGCTTCAGTGCGGGCCTTGCGAGGACAGGAAGCGAGCTCGCGGCAGGAACTTTGGAGGGCGGGAGAAAAAGCTATAGTGCAGAGCATATTCCACAGGAGGGATACCGGGACGCTGCCAGATGAACAGAGAAGAGATAAAGGCGAACCTCAAGGCCACCGCGCTGATATCCCCCCTCGGGAGCGAAGCACTCGACGAGCTTGCGGGAGGGAGCAGAGTGGTTTATTTATAGGAACTTAGATTTCGGCGCCCCCCGGCCTCCGGAAAAATTATACAAGAAATTTCGGGAAAAGTCTGGAAATTTTCCGGCGAAGGGTGGCGAAAAGGGGGCAAAGAGAGAAGAATTCCGGGAAGCGGTGTGTCGATGCGAGGAAAAAGGCGGAATAGCGAGCAGAAAACCCCGATCCTGTACGCGCAGAACCAGAGCCCTTACTGCCCCTTATATCTTCAGTTGATGAGAATGGGGCGGCCATCGGCATGGTGGAGTACACCGAAAACCTGGATCACTGGGATGGCAGGAATCACACTTGCGGCAGCGCAGGGAGACACCTCGGAATGGGGAAGCTCAAGGATGGGCGTTTCTATGTCAGGAGAGCCATCCTCGTGAGTGCTTTGACGGTGTCCGCGCTGCGCTTATAGCTGCGTGGGCACGTAACCCTGAGGGCCGGGCACTGGTCCATTATAAGGCTGGCCATTAGGCATTATGGCACCGCTCAGGTTCGCGTAGCTCAGGATCGCATATTGCAGGTTCGCACCGCTCAGGTCCGCATCGGCCAGGTCCGCATTGGACAGGTTCGCACTGGTCAGGCTCACATATTGCAGGGTCGCACGGGTCAGGATCGCACCGCTCAGGTCCGCATAGGTCAGGTCTTCACCATGTGTGCCATGGAACTCAGTGGCAGGGGGAGAGGGATCATGCTGAGGTGATCGATGCCGATGAGGCGAAGAGGCTCTGCCTCGAGCATAACCCCGATGTCTATGAGGAGCTCTTCGGTGAGCCCGTGCCGGTGCTGTCGGAATAGGAGGGAACCATGCAGGCCATTGAGGAGATTAAGAAACAAGATGCACTGAATGAACTTATTGAGCACTCACTTTCGGAATTCTATGAGCATGGCGAGGAACAAAGGAGGCTCTACCTTGCCCCTATTGAGAAGATGAAACGTGAAGAGATGACCAATGAGAGGGACACTCTCCAGGGGCTCTGCCACAGGGCAACGATGAACCTGGAGGAGCAGGAACAATTCTTCATTTACCGCGCAGGCTTCCTTGCAGGTATGGAGCACGCCAGGCGGCAGGACTGGAAGGAAAGCCTGAAAAGCCCTCCCCAGTAATAAGCCTTGGGGTGATCTCTCATCGGCAACAGAGGGGCGGCAGTGACCGCTCCTTTTCTTTTGTGATATAATCAAGGCAGGACAATGCAGTGCCATCATGGAAGTGATCGGCACTCGGCAGAGCTTGCCAGGGCCTCTTCCCTGGCAAATACCGGGGAAGCCATCATGGGGTATATTGAAGCGGCACAGAAAGAGGGGGGTTACACAATGGCCTATAAGGTGAGTGTGGTAATAGAGAAAGATTCTCATGGGTATTATACTTATTGCCCAGAACTGAAGGGGTGTCAAACCCAGGGGGACAGCATTGAAGAAGCCCTGGTGAATATCGGGGAAGCCATTGAGCTGTACCTTGAGACATTGTGATGATACTGCAAGCTGGGAGGGGCATGTCATGTTAAAGCACTTCAATGTTCTGCTTGAATGGGATGAAGAGGATAAGGTTTTCATCTCCTATGTTCCGGCACTCAATAATATCTCAACTTATGGGGACACCAGGGAAGAAGCTCTGGCGAATACAAGGGAAGCCATCATGGGGTATATTGAAGCGGCACAGAAAGAGGGAATCCCGGTCAAAGAAGATCAGGGCTCCCTTGAGTGGGTTAACCTGGAGATTGCAGTATGAGCAGACTCCCGAGAATAAGCGGGGAGGATACAAAGAATGCTCTGCTTAGAGGAGGGTTTCGGCTTTCTCATGTCCGAGGGAGCCATCATTACTTTCTTCATCCCGCTGGGGGCTCCATTGTATGTATCCCGGTGCACGGAAGCAGAATCCTTCCTCTCAAGACACTGCTATCTATAATCAGGCAGGCAAAGTTGACCGTTGAAGAATTCATAACACTGCTGTAAAGCAAAGGAGTAAGCAATAGCACGTAACAGGAGCGGCAGGTCCGCTCCTCTTTGTTTCCCCAGCAGGAGTGAGCATGGCCCCCATGGAAGAGATAATCACCTGTAGAGATTGCAGAGAGGGGAGAATATTATGAAACCCATTAAGATAAAGAAACCCAGCAGCGCGGGCAAGCCTTCTTCCAAAAAAGACAAAGAAAAGAAGCCGAGGCCAAGCTCCCCCACTCCTGGCATTCGCCTTGAGCCCACTTTAAGGGACTGGCTGAAACAACAGGCGGAAGTTAACCACACCAATGAATCAGTGTATGTTAGAGATTTAATTGAACATGCCCGCCTTTCCATTTTCACCTCAGTTTTCGGGGTGTTACGTGAGATTTATAGGAACTTAGATTTCGGCGCCCCCCGGCCTCCGAAGAAATTATACAAGAAATTTCGGGAAAAGTCTAGAAATTTTCCGGCGGAGGGTGGCGAAAAGGGGGCAAAGAGAGAAGAATTCCGGGAAGCGGTGTGTCGATGCGAGGAAAAAGGCGGAATAGCGAGCAGAAAACCCCGATCCTGTACGCGCAGAACCAGAGCCCTTACTGCCCCTTATATCTTCAGTTGCGTCCGAGAACCACGTCGAGGAAATAGTAATCGGCATAGGGGTCTTTGGTGCGCAGATGTACTGATGCCAAATCTGCGATTTGTGCATCAGTGATGCCCCCCTGGGTACGCTCAGCTTGCTCATCTTCTGAATACGCGCTCATCCCGGGCGGCGGGCGCTCATTGCAGGGGATATGCCACAGGTTCAGATGGGTGAGGATTTTCTTGATCCTACTCACAGAGCATTACTGACGGCATCATCATACCTGGGGGTATGATGTGCGTCAGTAAACCGGAAAGTCGTCAATGAAGGAGATTATTTTCATCGAGCCTCCGCAGGCTCGGCAGATAAGAGGGTCTGTTTCCCATATTTTTCTTATGAGCGCAGCCCAGCGCCTGCGGCAGATTCTTGAGGAGAGCGAAGGCTCCGCTACAGTGAGCTCTTTGGCGGATAACTCTTCCTCCCTCTTTTTACGAAGGCCCCGGGATTTCTTCGACCAATAGCCGTAGTAGAGAATACGATTTTCGAACCTGTCCGGGATATGAGAAGATACAAGTGCCAGGAAGTCCAGGGCTTCGAATACTCTCTTCTCACCGCCCTGATTTCCATAGACGACCTTCCCTTCGTCACGCTTATAGCTCATTTTGCTCAAGGATATGGGCGCACGAACCAGGTATCGTGCCGCTTTCTCCCTGTTCTCCCGGTCATCAGGATAAAGCACATCGCTGAAATGCACGTTAAACCCTGAGTTATGCCAGCTCATAAGGTTCTCGATGACTGATTCGTTGATTTTGTCTTCTACTAAAAGCATCTTGAAGACCTTGTGCATGAAGAGCTTTTCCGACTTCTTTTCGTCAAAAGCATCAGGGAGTGGGTGGAAATTGCCTTCTTTATCATAGCAGCCCTGGCAGAGCATGCCGTGGAGGTGCGGGTGAGTGTTGACGAAACTTCCCCAGGTGTGGATGCCGATGACCATTCCCGGAACCACATCCTCACGGCCGAGAGCTGCCTGGAAAAGCTCTTTTACCGTCTCGAAGGCGCATTGGCAGAGCCTGGGGTAGAGCTTATGGTCAAACATGAAATAAATGCGCAGCATCTTGGGAATAGTAAACGTGCTGGTTCTTATCGGCACTTGAGCATCTATGATTTCTTCTGTAAGGGATTCTCCAAGCTCGAGGGCTCGCCGCTGACTGCACGACGGGCAGAAGCACCTGCATTTGCAGGAGTATGGCAAGAGATACTCATCGCCGCAGTCCTCACAGCGGATTCGGGCAAAGCCGCCATGGAGGCAGCCGCAGTCCAGATATCTCAGGAACACATCTTTTACGACAGGCCTCCAGAAGCCGTATTTCCCCTGATAGCGCTCGTCATAGCAGCCTTCGAAGGCTTCATAATGGTCTTCTACGAGCTGATACAGGGGAGATGCTCTGAGATTGCGGGGCACATATGCCCCTTTTATGGACCCTTCCACATCATCCGCTCCAGGAAAGAAAGTCTTTTATGGAGCTATCGTAACGGAAGAATGTTGTCGGGTTATTGCCGGGGAGTTAAGAGAAGGCAGCGGGTGTTACTTTTTTGTAAACCAGCAGGGCTTGGCGAAGAGGTGAAAGGCGGTCCTTTCGGCGCCCGGCCCTGTCGCTGTCGAGGGGTACGCCGATACGGCGCGAATGTCGCCACAACATCCCATGTTTGGCGACCCGCAGGGTTTGCGAATGCAAACATTCGCCGCATCGATACACCGGCGGGCTTGCATTCGCCGTGCTCCCAGCCACCGCCCAGGAGGTCAACGTGAGGGGGCGGTCGCGCCAGGCGCCCGGTTCGAAGAAAAGGGGGAAAGTGCGTCTGGTCTGGCGCCCCCGGGGGGAGGCACCAGACCAGCGTCTTAAGCCTCAAAAACTATGCATAAAATCCCGGAGAATGCCAGGCGATCAACCCTGAAGGCGCCGCCCGGGTAAGGCTTAGTGTACACGGCTGACGAGCCTGCCCCCGGCAG
>JAVHLM010000043.1 GCA_031082125.1 Candidatus Eremiobacterota bacterium | reverse complement strand
TGAAGAAGGACAGCAACCTCTCGGCGTCCCATGTGAGAGTGGAGCAGAGCTCGATGAAGTCCACCGAGGATGCCGGGGCCCTCAAGGAATTCTACAATGACCTGAAGAAGGACAGCAACCTCTCGGCGTCCCATGTGAGAGTGGAGCAGAGCTCGATGAAGTCCACCGAGGATGCCGGGGCCCTCAAGGAATTCTACAATGACCTGAAGAAGGACAGCAACCTCTCGGCGTCCCATGTGAGAGTGGAGCAGAGCTCGATAAAATCCGCAGAAGACCCTGCCGCCCTTAGGGAGTTCTACAATGACATGAAGGCCGACAATGACCTTTCTGCATCCCACGTGCGGGTGGAGCAGAGCGCCATCGACTCCAAGGAGGATCCCTCGGCTCTCAGGGACTTCAACAGGACCCTGAAGGCCGATCCCGACCTGGCGGCCTCCGAGATCAGGGTCTATGAGAGCTCTGCAAGATCCCTGAAAGATCCTGAAGCCATCAAGGATTTCAATACCGCAATAAGCCAGAAGCCCGAGCTTGCCGCGAGCGAGGCCAGGGTCTATGAGAGCGCCCTCAAGTCCGCCAGGGACCCCGAAGCGCTGGCAGCCTACAACATGGCCCTCAGCGAGAAGCCCGGGCAGGCGGCATCGGCGGTGATGGTGCGGGAGAGCGCGATGAGATCGGCGGAAGACCCCCATGCCATGCGAGAGCTGACGGCTGCCGAAAGTGCGCACAGTGAGGCCGCCGCCTCGGAGATCACCCTGAGGACCTCGGTGATGAAGAATTACGAGGGGGCCAAAGCACTGGCGGAATATTACCAGAGAGCCGAGGCAGAACCCTCAATCGCGAACTCTGAAATGAAGATGCGCGTTGCCTGCGCATCGACGGAAAAGGGCTCCCAGGCCCTCAATACCTACTATCAGCAGGCCGTCCATCATGAAGAAGTGGCAGGGGGCGAGATCACCCTCCGCAGCCAGGCTCTTGGAAACCCTGAAGGCCGCGAGCAGGTGGCCCAGGAATACCGGTTCGCCTCGCAGAACCCCGAGCTCGCGTCAAGCAGCGCTCATATGAGAGCCCGCACCATGGAGCTCCAGGACAGGCGCGACGCCCTGGCCGCCCTTATGGAGAAGGTCTCGGAAGACGACGAGCTTTCGGCACTCCATGTAAAGGCCGATCTGTCGGCTTCACGGACCCAGAGAGGAAGGGATGCCCTGGCGTCGGAGCTCCACTACGCGTCGCAGCTCCCCGAGATGATGCCGGCGCGCCTCAAGATGCTGCTCTCTGCCTCGCAGAATCCCGAGAGCAAAGGGGCGCTCGCAGAGCTCCTCACCCAGTCCGGTGAGGACGGGCGCCTGGCCGATTCACTTGTCTCCTTTCTTCATGAGGCGTCCAAGAGCCCTGCTACGAAGGACAGCCTCTATAAGTTCCTGCAGAACATCTCAACGGACAGGGGGATGTCGGCAGGCTTCATCACCGCCCTCTCAGGCCTTTCCCGCACTGACGGCGGCCACCAGAAGCTTCTGGAGCTCCTGGGCGAGGTCCGCAATGATGTGAACGTGGGAAATGCCTTCCTGTCAATCATCCAGAAAGGCATCTCCCATCCTCAGGGAGCGGCGGCCTTCGAGGGCTTCGCCGAGAGGATCAAGGGCTCCCAGGAGCTCCGCGAGGAGTTCATGCGGAGCCTGGCACATCTCTCGTCAACAGGCCACCAGAAGGAGCAGTTCAGGGACACGGTGAGGCAGGTCTTCTCCAATGCCACGAGCCGCGACGCCCTCTTTGATGTCTGCAACAACGCCATTCTGAGCAGCAAGGGAAAGATGTTCTTTGACCATCTGATGGAGAGCATCGGTAAAGACAGGGAGATGCGCGATCTCTTCATGCAGAACTTCCTCCAGGCCACGTCAACGGGCCGCGGGCAGTCCAGGTTCCTTGACCTCATGAAAGCTCTCAACATGGAGCCCACAATAATCCAGGAAGCGGAAAGGCAGGTCAGGCAGGCCATTGCCATGGGCTCCACGGGCCCCGCTCTCGTGAGAACCGACAGGCCATCCGTCATGGGGGCGCAGTCTGCGGCGGCGCTGCTGCTGGCCGACGAGGCCGTTGAGGCACATCAGCAGGTTGCCTCCATGGCGGCGGCGGAAAAGGTCGATCACAAGTCTGCCACTGAAAAGCTTCTGACGAGCGGCCTTCTGCTGAACGTGAAGCGTTCGGTCTTCGGAAAGTCCTCGGCCTTTGTCGAGAATGTGGACGAGATCTCCTTCGATCCCGAGAAGCTCTCGGTGAAGGATTCCGATGAGGTTTACAAGGAATCCAATATCCGCCTCTCGAGAGACTGCCCCGACTGCGGCGGCAAGGCATTCCAGAGAGTCGATTTCTGCCCTGACTGCCTTGACGAGGGAAAGAAATCGCCTATGAAGTCAAGGGTAGTGTACCGCAAGAAAGGTCAGAGTTTCATGGAGGACCAGGACTGGGTGGAGTTCTCCTCGGTAGCCCTCAAGGCCCTGGGGAGCGAGAAGCCCCAGGTGACGCAGATCCTCGAGAGGCCCGCGTCAGAGGTCAAGTACAGGGAGGCCCTGGCCCTCGCGAAAGTCTATCCCTGACGGCAGGCGATGAGTCCGGGAGCAGGTGAGCGAATTGTCCGCTGACAAGCTGCAGACTTTGATTATTGCCTCCGTGCTGACGGTCGTGGGAATTCTGCTCGTCGTGGTCCCACCGCTGAAATTTTTTCCATTCTATCTCGAGACCCGTTCATGGCCCTATGTGAGCTGCACCTACAGGCTGGAAAACACAAAGTACACCAGAAGCGGCAGGGTCATGAAATATTATGAGTTTACGTACCAGTGGAAAGGGGTGCAGTACAGCGCACGGCAGCTCGGGGATTGTGAAGGAGACCAGGGGCTTACGCGGTGCAGGATCAACCCGAAAGATCCGGTGAGGCCTCACCAGGACGTGAACCTGCCCGGTTTCCCCTGGTACCTGGCACTGCCTGCGGCGCTTGGCATCTACCTCGCGGTGATAGGCATCCTGACGATACACGACGTGAGGCAGGCAAGGCCGTGAGAGCCTCAGGCCGGAACATTAAGCTAATGAGCGCCGGTGAGCGTCATGTCGGAGATGGCGGTGTCGGCATACTTTGAGCCCCGGTAGACTGAGGTGATGACAAAGCGGAGGCGGTCGCCTATTTTCACTTTTATCCCGGGCCTGAAGGTGGCATGCTGGGGATACATGGTGTCCCTGAGGGCAATCTCCTGGAGAGGCTTCCCGTTGAGTTCGACCCTGAGAGTCCTGACGCGGCTGTTCTCTTTCCAGGCAGCTTCATTCTTTGCGTAGCCATTGGTGAGCGAGATGCCGCTGCAGACAGCCTCTTTCCCCATGCCCTTGACGAAGACGCACTCAAACCATTCGCCGCACCCGTCGTCGTCGGCGCCTTCGCACCAGGCAGTCTTTGCGTTGCCGTCCTCCATGTTTTTCGTCTCATAGGTGTTATCCTTCTGAGGCGCAAGCACCGAGCTCGACCTGAGCTCCCAGTTCATGGCTCAGCCGAAGTTGCAGCCCAGGTAGCGGCCGCTATAGTGCTCTCCATTCAGATCCATTCTGTCGATCCGCGTGTCCACGCGGGGAAGGTCCCCGCCGGAGACCGGCAGAGCCAGGGCAAGGAAGACAATGACAGCAGGCAGGAGCAAATTGCACTTCATGGGGCACCTCCCGATGATGATTCTGGCAGGGTGAAAGGTTCCTGGTGAAGAGCAGCGGCATATGGTGCAGCGCATCTGATAAATATTTCAACATCTTTGCCTTCATCCCCTTCACCGGGTCATTATGCTCATCGTGATCCCTCATGAAAGAAAAGAGGGAAAGGGTAGGCTCCCACCAAAGATCAGGAAAGATATCAACAAGGAGGAGTAACAGCATGGAAGGTAAAGTCTTTTCAATGGTCCCGGGCTCCCAGACCCCCGTCATCGTGTTCTGGTCCCTCACCGTGCTTGTGGCGGTCATCACCGTGCTCATGGCCTCCATGGCACTCTCAATGAACAGAGTCTCTTTCGTACTCAGCGCAGAGGGACTCCGTATCAGGTCAGCGCTCTACGGGAGGTTCATCCCATCGCGGGCGATAATGAAAGATAAGGCCGAGATAATCACCCTTTCAAAGGACAATCCCCTGAATCCTTCGTGGAGAAGCAACGGGATAGGCCTTCCCGGGTTCGCCGCGGGATGGTTCAGGCTGAAAAACAAGGAGAAAGCTCTCCTCTTTCTCACCACCAGCTCGAATATAGTCTATATCCCCACGAGCGAAGGCTTCTCCGTGATGCTCTCTGTTCAGGATGCCGGGGAGTTTCTCCGGGTTCTTAAACAGCAAGAGGTGAACCTATGAAAAACTTTGTTCTCATCGGTGTGATTGCCCTCATGGTTTTTTCGGCCGGCACTGTGAGCCCCGCAGAGCAGAGAACGATTCCCGCAGCCTCGCTCACTTCATGCACGATCATCGGGAGCCTTGGGGTTCCCCTGGGAAAAATAGTGCTCATCGAGGGTGTCATTGTCAATGATGAGTATCGAAGGGAAAAGGGCGATGAGGGAAAAACGCTGCTGAAGGTGGAGAAACTGGAAGGGAAGAAGCCCGCCGGGGAGCTCATCATCCCCCTTGATGCCCAGGCCCTTGTCGTGCTGAAAAAGGCCGGGCCGGGAGACCGCTTCAGGTACAGGGGTTATGAGACGGGGGCTTTCACAGGTATTCCCGAGGAGGCCTTCAGGTATATTCCCCGGGCCGCGTCAAAAGGTTTTCATTTCGAAACGTCTTTCCAGGTCATCAGCGAGCTTTAGTTGCTCTGATACCATTCGTCAAGGCCATTGAGGAGCAAGTCAATCTCCCTGTCCCGGAAAAGCTTTGCATAATCCGGGTGCTCCCGGGCCATGTGCTCCAGGCAGGTGACGAGCTCCTCCCTCAGGGGCTCGATGACTCTCAGGCCTTTCACGAGCTTGGGGAGCAGCACCCTGCGCAGATATCTCCGGGGCTCCCCGCGGATCACTATGACAAGGGCACCAAGGCAGGCAAGCGCTGAGATGGCGGTGGCTCCATCAAGCACCTCGGAGCTCACCAGGTCTGCAAGCTTCAAATAAGTGAGAAAGGGCAGCGCGAAGATGCCTGTAAGCGCTATCGCGACGGGCAGGTCGATACAGCATGTGCTGCATCGGAAATCCAGGTCCGGAGAGAGAACGTTGAAAATCTCCCTGATGAAGAACTGCCGTGTTTCACAGGGGAGGGAATGAGGCTCCAGCTCGAGGGTTTCCTCAAGGGCGAGGCGGTGGGCGAACTCATTGTTGAATCCGGGGAGAGTTTTCTCCATGAGCTTGACAGGCGGCAGGGGCTTTTTCTCAATGGCGGTATACCGTTTCTTTTCGCTGAGGAGGCGGATTTTGCACGCCGAGCATTTGATCTCCTCGCGGACAAATTCTTTTCTTGTGGGGATGAGCATGAATCTCGTCACGAGGTTGATCTCCACGAAACTGAAGCACCGGAGCCCCCGGCAGTACGGGCAGAAATCGGCCACGTAACCGAGGCGCCTCTGCTCCTCGGCAGTATAGGCATGGGGAATATGGACAAAGTGCATGGCGCTCACTCCGCGCCCGGAAAAAACCTCAGGGAAATTTCTTCAGGGCCTCCAGGGCTTCTCTCTCGCTGGCGTACATGGGAAGATGGCGCATCAGGCCTGAGACTTCGAAGACATCCCTGACTCTGTCCAGCAGCTCGCAGAGCACGAAGCGGTTGTGGAGTATCCTCGATGCCGTCATTATTGAGCGAATTCCAAGGCTGCTGATATACTCAAGGTTTTTGCAGTTCACCAGCAGCCTTGATTCAAAGGCGAAGAGCTCCTTGAGCCTTCCGTCGAGCTTTTTTGCCCCCTCTCCGTCGAGGCTCCCTTTCAGCTCCACTATCTTGATACCCTCTTGTACGCGCTCTTTTATCTCCATGCCTTCTCCTTGCTCATGAGTTAATGATTCCTGAAAGACAGTCACTTTCCTTTCTCCACCCCCAGATCACCGCCGCGGAGGATGAACCAGGCGGTCCCCAGGAGGCCGAAGCCGAAGGCCACAAGCAGGTTCACCCTGGGGCTCACGAGCCACAGGAAGCCGCCCCCGAATGCCGCCAGAGAGACAACCATGTCACGGGCAAGATAATAAGCCCCGAAGGTCGCTGCCCTGCGGTCGGCCGGGGCCAGGTCCATGATCAGCGCCTTGCGCGTCGGCTCACCGAACTCCTTGAGTCCGCGCACCATGAAGGCCAGGACCAGCGTCCACCACGACTGGCAGAAGAGAAGGATCAGCGGGAAGATGGTGAAGAAGCCGAAGGTGACGGCCACGAAAGGCTTCTTGCGGCCGCGGTCGGCAAGCCATGCCACAGGGATATAGATAAGGACGGCGGTGGCCATTTCAATGGCCGTCAGCCAGCCGAACTCGAGCTCGCTGACAGGGGCGCGGATCAGGCGGGTGGCCCAGATTACCACGAAGGCGTAAGGAATGCGCTCGCAGAAGCGAACCAGAATATCGGAGATCAGAAGCTCTTTGAGTGCCGGCGGCATCTCTCTCCAGACGGTGCGCAGGGCCGGCCGGGCAGCGTCGGCCTTGTCCGGTTTCTCTGGCTCGGAAATAAGGCGCTGCTGCATGACCAGAGCGACCAGCGCCAGAAGCATGGCCACTATGAAAGCGGCCCGGACGCCCTGTTCAACGCCATAGATTCCGATCAGCGCGCCACCGACTACCGGCCCGAGGGCCATTGGGAAGCGGCGCACCAGGGAATGCATCGTGACGCCCATGGTGCGCTGCTTCGAAGGCAGCACGCTGCTCACCAGCGACATTGATGCCGGCAGGCTTATGGCCGACCACGAGAGGAAGAAGAACGATCCGACGATTACCGCCGGCCACGCAGGTATCAGGATCACCACCAGATAGCCGACCATTGCGATCACGTTGAAAACGGCCAGCGCTCGCTTGGTGCCCAGCCTGTCTGAGAGGTACCCGCCGGGGAAGGAGTAGAGCGCCGAGAGCAGATCGTCCAGGCCGGCGAGGAGCCCTATGATAATGTCGGTGCCTCCGAGGGCCAGCAGATAGAGCGGCAGGAAGCGCTCTGCCATCCGCTCACCCATCCCGACGAGGACCACCATTCCGAGAAGGCCGATCATTGAGCGGCGCAGGCCCAGGAAGCGCACCGCGTCAGCCAGCAGTTTCATGGGAACCTCCTCAAGCTTCACCGCTCATGGGATTTTTCTTCCCCTCAGCCCCCCGACGAATAGCGATCCTTCACCTCCACCACCTCGGGAAGGACCTTTTCGAAGGCCTCCACCAGGGCGGGATCAAAGTCGCTTCCGCTCTTCTTTCTTATCTCCGCCATCGCCTCCTCGACGGTCCATGCCTTCTTGTAAGGCCGCGTGGAGGTGAGGGCGTCAAAGACGTCACAGATGCAGGTGATTCTTCCGAGGAGGGGGATCTCCCCGCCCTTGAGGCCCCGGGGGTAGCCCGTGCCGTCCCACTTTTCATGGTGGGTGAGGGCGATGATGCGGGCTTTTTCCAGGAGCGGCGAGGTGGTATCCCTGAGCATGGTCCCGCCTATTTCGGCGTGTGTCTTCATCACCACCCACTCCTCATCGGTGAGCTTGCCGTTTTTCATCAGGATGGCGTCGGGGATGCCTATTTTCCCCACGTCATGCATGGGGCTCGCCTCGAGAAGCTCGGCAGTCTCCTTTTCATCGAGGCCGCACTGATGCCCGAGTATGGCGCAGTAACGGCTCATCCTTTGCAGGTGCATCCCCGTGTCGTTGTCTCTGAGCTCCGCTGCTATGAGGAGGCGGTGGGCAATCTCCTTCTGGGTCTCCAGCAGCTCCCTCGTGAAGGCTTCGGTGAGGGCGAACCTTTCCTGCTGCTCGTCAAGGAGCCTCGTGATGAAGCGCTTGAGAAGGCCCGAGATGAAGCCGGCCAGAATGCCCGAGCCCACGAGCAGGAGGCTCTTGGAGACATAGACAGGGGGTTTTGACAGCACGAGGGAGAACAGGCAGGAGGGATCGGAAAAATACGCCGAGATGGCTCCCGGGGTCACGGCGAGGTAGGCGAGGAAATACCCGAATCCTGAAAGTAAGCCCGTGACATAAGAAAGGCGCCAGTCAAAGAACAGTATGGAGAACATGATGCCGATGAGGTAGGCGCCGAAGGTGGGGCTCGCGATAATCTCCAGGATGGCCGATTCGCGGCTTGTGAAGGCGTTGAGCAGGTAGTACACGCTGGGGTAGAGGGAGAGCGTCACCATGATGATCCAGGCCTCTTTCCTGCGCACCCTGCCTTTCTTTGCGTAAAGGGAGATAATGAGGGAAAGTATTCCGCCGGAGAGGGCAAAGCTTGAGGCCATAAGGATATGAGGGACTCTCAGGCGGAGGAAGAGGAAGATGAGGGAAGTGCCCATTATAAAGCCGATGAGGGCGGCAATGAGCCCGCCTTTTGCAAGGGCCACATTTATCTCCTGCCAGAGAAGCTCGTCGATTGCCTCTCTGTGGCACTGCTCTTTTTCTGGAGCCTTCATCGATTATTACTCCTTGCCGTCAGCCCCTGGCGGTGATGGGCTGGCGCACGGGAAGATCTGCTTCCCGGACTTCACCCCTTTGACAGGGCGCCGATCTTCTCGAGAAGGGGGGCGGCGCTGGTAAGGTGGCGCGAGAGGGGGACCTGAGAAGGCGGGATGCCGAAGGCGAGGGACAGGAGCTCGGTAAAATAAAGGATGGGGATAGACGATTTCTTCTGGGATTTTTCCTCCACTTCCTTCTGGCGCATATCGAGGTTCGCGTGACAGAGGGGGCACGCTACGGCTATTACGTCGGCTCCCCTCGCGACGGCTTCTGTGAGGATGCGCTCGCAGAGCGTTATCACCACATCTTTCCTTGTAAGGGAGAGGGAGGCGCCGCAGCATTCAGTCTTGTAAGACCAGTCAAGCATCTCAATGCCTGCTGCCGCGAGGATCCTGTCCATATGGAGAGGGTACTCGGGATCGTCGCACTGCATGATCTCCGGCGGCCTCGTGATGAGGCAGCCATAGTAGGCGACGGCCCGCACGCCCTTGAGGGACATTTTTACCTTCTCACGGATTATCTTCAATCCTTCCCTTTCGGCAAGGACCTCGAGGGGATGGAGGACCTTCACGGAGTCCTTGAAGTCGTATTCAAAGAGGGAGCGGAGCGACTCCCGGAGCTCCGCCTTCTCCCTGTATTTGTAAAGGGAGTCCTTGAGGCGGGCGAAGCACGCGGCGCAGGGTGCGAGCACATCGGTTTTCCCCTGCTTCTCGGCCTGGATGATGTTCCTGAGGGGAAGAGCGGCAGCCACGAGGGGGCTCTCAGAGATTCGCGACGACGTGCCGCAGCACGTCCAGTGCTGCACCTTGTCCAGGCGTACTGCGAGGATTTTGAAGACCGCCTTGAGGGACTCGTAGTACTCCCGGCCCGTGCCATGGAGGGAGCAGCCTTCGTAGAGCGCGTAGCGATCCTTCATTTCCCCTCCTCCATCTTCCTTGCGCGGCTTATAAGCCTGTTGAGCTCAGGCGTTGCCGACGAGATATGGGGCAGCACGGGGAGCTTTCCCTTAAGGAGCAGCGTGAGGCCCAGGCCCAGGTCCTCGGTGAAGTTCCCGGTGCGGAGCTTGAGCATGCCGATGAGGCCGGGCTCGAAGGATCTCCCGGTGAGCTTTACCATCCTGAGCATCTCCTCGTAGAATATGGTAATATCCTTTTCCGGTGGATTGAAGCCTTCCCTGAGGGATATCTTTCTCGCGGCATCCATAACGGCGGCGATATCGATCCCCTGGGGGCACCGCGCCGTGCAGGTCTTGCAGGAGGCGCATATCCAGATCGTGTTGCTCCCGAGGACCATGTCCTTGAGGCCCAGCCTTATGGCGTGGATTATCTTCGAAGGCGCGTCGTCCATGGCAAAGCGGGAGATGGGGCAGCCGCTCGAGCACCGGTGGCACTGGTAGCAGAGGGTCACCTTTGAGCCCGATAGCTTCGCAATTGCCGCAGTGAACTCAGAGCCAAGCAGCCCTGCGCTCAAAGCCGTGTCACACTGTTCGCCTTTCATCAGCGTTCCTTTCTGTGCTGACGCACCTCATACCCGCTCTCTCACGGGCCTTCCAAGGGGGCCCAGCTTCCTTATCTTTGCCGTCATCTCGCGGGCGATGGCAGCAAAGCGGCTCCCCTCGGCGGAGGAGAGGTTGTACATGGCGAGCCTCTCGGCGTCAATTCCTGCCTCGGTCATAAGCTCGCGGGCATACTCCACGCGTCTTTTAGCCCTTATGTTGCCCTTCAGGAAGTGGCAGGTTCCCTCGAGGCATCCCGCCACGAAGATGCCGTCGGCACCCTCCTCGAAGCTTTTAAGGAGGTGGAGGACATCTATCTTGCCGGTGCACGGGAGCCTGATTATTTTCACGTTGGGAGGGTATTCAAGCCTCATGGAGCCTGCGAGGTCCGCCGCGGCAAAGGCGCAGTAGTGGCAGCAGAAGGCGATTATCTGGGGCTCGAAGTTCTCCATGCTCTCTCCTTACGTTGGCTTGCCCGGCGCCGTCACCCCGCCGGGACATTCTTCGGGGGCCAGCAGGCCGCAGCTCGTGGCGAAGACCTCGGCATCGGAATAATGCAGAAGGGTGATCGCTTTGGCGGGGCATTCGCTGGCGCAGGTCCCGCAGCCGTGGCATTCAGCCTCTTCAATGTAAGCAGCCGTTGCCGTCCTGGTGCGGTGCAGGATCTTCGGGACATTGTACGGGCAGCTTCTCACGCAGGTGAGGCAGGCTATGCACTTGTTGCTGTTGACGCGCGCCACGATTCCTTCGACCTCTACGAAGTCCCTCGAGAGGATGGTGGCGGCCCTCTCGGCAGCGGCGCAGGCTTGGGCGACAGTCTCGTCCATGAACTTGGGGTAGTGGGCCGTGCCGCAGAGGAAGATGCCTTTCGAGGCGAATTCCACGGGCCTGAGCTTCATGTGGGCCTCGAGGAAAAAGCCGTCGGCCGTGACAGGCACTTTCATGATCTCGACGAAGGCTTCGGCTCCCGGTGAGGGGACCGTGGCGGCGCTCAGCACCACCAGGTCAGGAGAGAGCTTTACGGTGCAGCCCAGGGTCGTGTCCCTCACCGTGAGGGAAAGCGTGCCGCCGGCAGCATCCAGCACGGGCTTTTCACTGTCGGCGTGGTGAATGAATATGATGCCCCTCTCCCTTGCCCGGGCATAGAGCTCCTCTCTGAAGCCGAAAGTCCTGATGTCGCGGTACAGGATATAGATGGCCGCCGCGGGATTCTGCTCCTTGAGGAGTATCGCCCTCTTCACGGCGCCTGTGCAGCAGATGCGGCTGCAGTAGGGCCTCTCTTCGTTGCGCGATCCCACGCACTGAATGAAGGCAATCTCGCGGGCCTTCACGAGGACCTCATCCTTCAAGGCAAGGCGCCCCTCGAGATCCATCAGCGTCATGACACGGCTGTCGCTCCCGTAGAGATATTCTTTCGGCGAGTGCTCCACGGCACCGGTGGCAACTATGGCCGCCCCGGCTTCAACAGATACGTCGCCTTCACCGGTGGCAATGACGGCGTTGAAATTGCCCTGAAAGCCTTTAAACTCCTTGAGGGCCGCGTCGGTGTAAACCGTCACGAGGGGATGGCTTTTCACCGAAGCTGCCAGGCCTCCGATAAAGGCAGCCGTGTCTTCGCCCCTGTCGGTGGTATGGATCTTTTTCACCATGCCGCCTAATTCGTCTGACCGCTCCACGAGGGATACGGGGAAGCCCTGGCCCGCGAGCTCAAGCGCAGCCGTGAGACCCGCCAGGCCCCCTCCCACGACGAGTGCGGCTTTCTTTACGGGGACGTGGGCTTCCCTCAGCGGCGCCAGGAGCCGGGCTTTTGCCACCGCTGCCCTGATAAGGGCCACGGCCTTATGCCCCGCCTTTTCCGTCTCATGGGCATGGACCCAAGAGCACTGGTCGCGGATATTGGCCATCTCGAAGAGGTAGGGATTGAGGCCTGCCTCCCGGAGGGCTTCCTGGAACAGGGCCTCATGGGTCCTCGGGGTGCATGATGCCACGACGACCCTGTTGAGGTTCTTTTCCTTGATGGTGGCCCTGATCTTCTCCAGGGAATCACTGGAGCACGTGTAAAGGTTCTCCTCGGCGTGGGCCACAAGTCCCAGTGCTGCCGCCTCCCTGACGAGCGAGGGTATGTCCAGCACGCCGCCGATGTTTTTCCCGCAGTGGCAGATGAAAACGCCCACGCGGGCTTCCTCGCCTTCCACGGGGCGCTCGGGTGGATACTCCTTTATCTTCACCAGGGTATGGCGGCTCGCCGCAAGGAGCCCTGCCGCTCTCCCGGCAGCGGCGCTTGCCTGTGAGACGGTCTCGGGGATGTCCTTGGGCTCCTGGAAGGCGCCGCATACGAAGATGCCCTCGCGGCTCGTGTCAAGGGGGGCGAAGGTTTCGGTCCTGCAGAATCCGTAAGGGTCAGTCTCTATACCGGTGACCTCGGCAAGCCTCTTGAAGCTTTCAGGGGCCGACAGGCCGCATGAGAGGACCACCATCTCGAAGCGCCGTTCCTTCAGGCTCCCGTCCTCTTCGCGGACAGTGAAGAGAAGATTACCCGTGACAGGCTCCTCCTTGAGCATCGAGACGTTGGTGCGGGTGTAGGCGACACCTGCCTGCTTTGCCCTCTCGTAAAAATTTTCGAAGCCCTTCCCGAAAGCGCGGAGGTCAATATAAAAGACCTCCGCATGGACCTCGGGATGGTGCTCCTTCACAAGGAGGGCCTGCTTGGTGGCGTACATGCAGCACACAGACGAGCAGAACTGCCGCTCCTCCTCCCGCGATCCCACGCACTGGAGGAAGGCTACGCTCGAGGGAAGCCTGTGATCCCCGGGTCGCTCAAGCGCGCCCATGGTGGGGCCGCCGGCGCTCAGGATCCTTTCGAACTGAAGGCTCGTGACGACGTTCTTCCAGCGCCCGAGGCCGTATTCATGCCGCCCGGCCGCGTCAAAAAGCGAGAAGCCGGGGGCCATGATGAGGGCTCCCACTTCCAGGGACCTTGTGGTCTCGCCGTAGGCGTCGTGGCAGATGGCCTTTGCCTCGCAGACCTCCTCGCAGCGCATGCATTCCGAGCAGATGCCGCATGAGAGGCACCGCGTTGCTTCGGTCATTACCTGCTGCTCGGTGAAGCCCTTTTCTATCTCCCGGAAATCCTTGACGGCCTCGGAGAGGACGGCCCTTGGAGGGACGATGCGCTTTGAGAATGGCTCGTCTTCATCAAGCTCCGCCTTGACCGGCTCGGGAAATGATTCTTCAGGGGGAGGAGGCTCATTCCTGAAGAGGCAGTCCAGGATCATGGCGGCGCGCTTCCCGTCGGCCATCGCCTCAATGGCGGAGGCCGGCCCTCTCTTGAGATCGCCTCCCGCGAGAAGGGTGATTTCCCTCCCCTCGAAAGGCATACTGGCAGTGCCGTCCTTCAGGAGGGCAGCCACGATGTCATCGGCAAGCCCCGAGAAGACTGTGTCGTCCCTTTGCTGGCCGATGGCGGTGATGATGGCGTCACAGGGGATCACCTCCTCGGTTCCCGTAACAGGCACAGGCCTCACCTTCCCGCCGGGGATGGCGATGAGAAAGGGAAGGCCCTCTGATTCGGGGGGGGCGAGGGTCACCTTCTGCACCTTGAGGCCTGTGAGCGTGCCTTTCTCGAAGGCAAAGGCCCTTGGCGAGGTGCTCTCGCGGAGTATGACTCCTTCAGCGAGGGCATCGGCGACTTCTTCCTCGTAAGCGGGCATCACCTTACGTGTTTCCAGGAACACCATGGTGACTTTCGATGCACCCAGGCGCAGCGCCGTTCTTGCCGCGTCAACGGCGGTGTTGCCGCCTCCTATGACCGCCACGGTGCCTTTCATCTGGGATATCTTGTTGGTATAGACCTTCGTGAGGAACTCAAGGAGCGGCAGGACCTGCGGTGAGTCCTCGCCCTCATAGCCAAGGGCTCTGCTTTTCGGGAGGCCCGTGGCAATATAGACGGCATCAAACCCCCTGGCAGCAAGATCCTGTAAGGTCACGTCGCTGCCGACGTTCACCCCTGTCTCCACGTGAGCGTTCATCTTGACGATGCGTCCCGTCTCCTCGTCAATCACATCGCGGGGGAGGCGAAAAGGCGGCACTCCCCAGCGGAGCATCCCGCCTGTCTGGGGCAGGCGCTCAAAGACGGTGGCGCCATAGCCCATGCGCCTCAGGTGGTAGGCTGCCGTGAAGGAAGAGGGGCCGCCGCCTACAAGGGCTACTTTTCTGTCCGATTCCTGCTCCGGGAGAGGCACCTCGAAATCAGGGAGCCTGTCGGCGAGGAACCTCTTTACCGAGCGGATGGAAAGGGCCTCGCCGTCGTCGCCCCTTGAGCAGCGCTCCTCGCATGTATGGGGGCAGATGCGCCCGCAGACGCCTGCAAAGGGGATGTCCTTGTAGATTACCTCGAGGGCCTCGCGGAATTTTCCCTGGGCCGTGAGGGCCATGTAGCCCTGGACCGAAAGGTGGGCGGGGCAGGTGTGCCTGCAGGGCGCCGTGCCTTTCTTGTCAATGGAGAAGGCTGCCGGCACGGCCTGGGGATAGCGGCGGTAAATTGCCTTCCGCGTGGAAAGGCCGCCGTCAGTCTCGCGGGGCAGTATGACCGGGCACTCGGCTTCGCAGAGAGCGCAGCCTGTGCAGCGCGACACGTCGATGAAGCGGGGCTTCTGGGTCACCGTGGCGGTGAACCTGCCGGGCTTTCCCTCAAGGGCCACGAGCTCTGCGCCGGTGATCATCTCAATGTTGAGGTGGCGGGAGACGCCTGCGAGCCTGGGAGCCATGGTGCACATGGCGCAGTCGTTGGTGGGGAAAGTCTTGTCAAGCTGGGCCATCATCCCGCCTATGCAGGGGTCCTTCTCCACAAGGTACACCTTGAAGCCTGAATCGGCGCAGTCAAGCGCCGCCTGCATCCCGCCTATTCCTCCCCCCAGCACCAGCACCGCACCGCAGGGGATCTCATGTGTCATCTCTCTCGCGATCTCTGTGTCACCCATCGGGGTCACCTTTCTTTCTCTGGTGATGAGTTCTCCGGGGCCCCTGGAGATCCCTTTTGAAGGGGAAAGGGGAGCGCCAGGAAGGTTTTTCACGGAAGATAGAGAACTGTTAAAAATCCCGGGGTTTCCGCCATTTTGCGGGATGGCGCCCGGCGTGGGTGGTGCTTATGAGAATTATGAAAAATAATAAGGAGGGATGTTCGTGAAAAGAGAATGGAGCAGCTCGGAGAGCTCCGGGAGGGCCCTTGTGAGAGGCCTCAGTGTGATGAAACCGGATATTATCAAGGTGTGTGCCGCCATAGTGCTTATTATGGCAGTCTTCGCCCCCCTCGCTTTCGCAAGCGAGACTGATATACCCCTGCCGGAGCTGAACTCGGTGTTCACCATCGGCGGGAGCCAGATTCCCGGGCGCACGCTTCTTATCGTCGGCCTCCTGGTGTGCCTGCTTGGCGGCCTCTTCGGCCTGATCCAGTATATGCAGGTCAAGAAGCTCCCGGCTCACAAGAGCATGCTCGAGGTCTCCAACGTCATCTGGGAGACCTGCAAGACCTACCTCATCCAGCAGGGCAAATTCCTGCTGGCCCTGGAGATAATAATCGGCATATGCATTCTCTATTACTTCAAGGTGCTCAAGGATCTCCCGCTCCTCAAGGTCATCGGAATCCTCATCTGGTCAGTCGTCGGTATCGCCGGCTCATACGGCGTCGCCTGGTTCGGCATCAGGATGAACACTCTTTCCAACTCGCGCACGGCCTTTGCGTCGCTTGCGGGAAAGCCTTTCCCGATCTTTGAGATCCCCCTCAAGGCGGGAATGAGCATCGGCCTGCTGCTGGTGAGCGTAGAGCTCCTCATCATGCTTGGCATCTTGCTTTTCGTCGGCCCTGAAGAAGCGGGGGCATGCTTCATAGGATTCGCCATCGGCGAGTCCCTGGGTGCGAGCGTGCTCCGTATCTGTGGCGGTATCTTCACGAAGATTGCCGATATCGGCTCCGATCTCATGAAGATTGTCTTCAACATCAAGGAGGATGATGCGAGAAATCCCGGCGTCATAGCTGACTGCACAGGCGACAATGCCGGCGACAGCGTGGGACCCACGGCCGACGGATTCGAGACTTACGGCGTCACGGGCGTGGCCCTTATCGTGTTCATATGCCTGGCGGTGCAGGCCCAGTTCCAGTCGGATCTCATCATCTGGATATTCACGATGCGTGTCCTGATGATTATCACCTCGATGCTCTCTTACTGGCTCAACAGCATACTGTCCAGGGCTCTTTACGGGAAGAGGGAGGATCTCGACTTCGAGCAGCCTCTCACCAACCTGGTATGGCTCACGTCGATTCTCTCGATACTGATGACCTACCTTACGAGCTTTCTGCTCCTCTCCCCGCTCTCGCAGACGCACCCGGGCCTCTGGTGGAAGCTCGCCACCATTATAAGCTGCGGCACCCTGGCGGCAGCCGTCATCCCCGAGCTCACCAAGATCTTCACCAGCTCCAATTCCAGCCATGTGAAGGAGATCGTGAACGCCTCAAGGGAAGGCGGCGCCTCCCTCACGATCCTCTCAGGGCTCGTGGCCGGCAACTTCTCAGCTTTCTGGATGGGCCTCACCCTGCTGGGCCTCATGCTCATCGCCTGGCTCACCAGCCAGGCCGGCCTTGACGTCTTCCTGTTCCCAAAGTACAGCTCCGTCTTTGCCTTCGGCCTCGTTGCCTTCGGCTTCCTGGGGATGGGGCCCGTGACCATCGCCGTTGACTCCTATGGACCCGTGACTGACAACGCCCAGTCAATCTACGAGCTCTCCCTCATCGAGCAGATACCCGACGTGAAAGAGGAGCTCAAGAAGGACTTCGGCTTCGAGCCCAATTTTGAAGAAGCCAAGCATTTCCTGGAAAAGAACGACGGCGCCGGCAACACCTTCAAGGCCACGGCCAAGCCGGTCCTCATAGGCACCGCCGTCGTGGGAGCTACTACGATGATCTTCTCCATCATCATCCTGCTGAACAATCTCTACGAGAGGGCCAAAGCGGCGGGAAACGTCGCGGAGATGGAGAGGTTCGATATCAGCATCGGCCTCAGCCTTCTCAATCCCATGGACATCCTGGGCCTCATAGCCGGCGGCGCCGTCATCTACTGGTTCTGCGGCGCGTCGATGCAGGCCGTGACCACAGGAGCTTACAGGGCCGTAGAATTCATAAAGAAACACATCAAACTTGAAGGCGTTGAAAAGGCTTCCATCAAGGACAGCAAGGAAGTGGTGAAGATCTGCACCATCTACGCCCAGAACGGCATGGTGAACATCTTCATCGTGATCTTCTGCTTCGCCCTGGGCTTTGCCTGCTTCAACCACTTCTTCTTCGTGAGCTACCTCATATCCATCGCCCTCTTCGGCCTCTTCGCCGCCGTCTATATGGCCAATGCGGGCGGCGCCTGGGACAATGCGAAGAAGGTCGTCGAGGTGGACCTCAAGGAAAAGGGCACACCCCTTCATGCCGCCACCGTCGTAGGCGACACCGTGGGCGACCCTTACAAGGACACCTCGTCGGTGGCCCTGAACCCCATCATCAAGTTTACAACGCTTTTCGGACTGCTGGCCGTCGAGATGGCCATCACCATGCCTCAGCAGCAGGCGGTGACCGTAGGCGTGATACTCTTCATAATCGGCGCCATCTTTGCCTACCGCTCCTTCTACGGCATGAGGATCAAGACCGTCAAGGTTGAGGGTGAAATAGAGAAGGTGGCGTAAGGAATGTGAGAACCGGGGGGAAGGTGAGAGCCTTCCCCCTTTTGCTGTACGGGAGGTAAAGCCTTGATACCATCGTTGATGCTCTGCAGCTATGGCGCTTTTGTGCTCCTGGTCTTCGGGCTTCTCTACCGAACGGTGCTCTGGCTTTCCACGCCTGCGCCTCTCAGGATACCGCTCTGGCCTGTTCCCCGCGGCCCTGTGAGCGCAGTGTTCCGTGTCCTTGGAGAAGCTCTTGTTTTCAGGAGCCTTCTCAGGGAGAACAAGGCCCTCTGGGTTGCCTCCCTCGCCTTTCACTACTCGCTCCTTCTCATCCTGGTCAAGCATCTCCGCTATCTCTGGCCGCCTCCAGTACCGCAGTGGCTCGTTGCCCTCCAGTCAGCAGGCATCGTGCCCGCATGCATTTTCAT
The DNA here is from genome assembly GCA_031082125.1 of Candidatus Eremiobacterota bacterium. Taxonomy (NCBI): domain Bacteria; kingdom Bacillati; phylum Vulcanimicrobiota; species Vulcanimicrobiota bacterium. The sequence continues at coordinate 32,905 of JAVHLM010000043.1, read as the reverse complement.
TGCCTCCCTTCTCTATCTCCTTGCAAGGCGCTGCTCCAGGGCACCCCTTGCGTACCTCTCCACCCCTGAGGATTACCTGGTCCTGCTTTATCTTGCAGCAATCGCTCTCACGGGCATTCTGATGAAATATTGCTTCCAGACAGATCTTCTCGCAGTGAAGTTCTTCCTGCAGAGCCTGCTCAGTCTGCGTGCACCTTCCTTTGACCATAACATCATATTTCCCACGGTGATTTTCACAGTCCATTACCTCCTTGTCTGCGCCCTTGCGGCCTATGTGCCCTTCGGCAAGCTTCTGCACGGCGCCGCTCTCTTCTTCTCGCCGCCACTCACCCAGGCGGGTGCAGGGAAGAGGCATAAAAATCCCTGGAACAGTGAGGAGCAGCGATGAAGGGATATGACCGGAAGTTCAGAAATGCGCTGGCCATCGCGGCCCTGCTCTGCTTTCTCTCCGCTGCCGCAGGCATGGCTTTAGGGTGGGGTCCCGAGGCGGTGCCCATGCCGGCCCACAATGGCAAGGGACCATACGGTCTCACCGTGGAAAAGGAAAGGGACCTTGCGCCCCTCTCCCACAATCCCCAGGAAAAATGGAAGTATTACCATCAGGAAGCTCTTGCCAGCGGTGATTTCAGTGAGCGGGTGTGCCTTCGGTGCCACACGGTGAGAAACCACTGCAACAGGTGCCATGGCTATCTGGGCGTGAAGCATATATACGGCCATCAGGCACAGATGTCGGGAGGGGGGATGGTGAAGTGAGCGAAAATAATGCGGAGCGCTCTCCCGGAGAATTCATGAGGCAGGCAATGGAAGGCGGCGGAGGGCTTGACACCTTCTTCGCCAGGCGCTCTTTTCTTGCGGCCCTCCTCGGGAGCTTCGGCACCTTCTTCGCAGGCCTCTCCATCTATGGCATCGTGCGTTTTTTTTCGCCTCCGGGGCAGGAGGCCGCCGTGAAGGATGTCGTGGTAAAGAAAGGGGCGCTTGCCCCGGGCCGGGCGCATGAGGTAATGTACGGAAGCACGCCCCTTCTTGTGGTAAGGGATGAGGCAGGCGCTGTCACCGTCTTTTCCGCTGTCTGCACCCACCTGGGATGCCTCGTGAAATGGGTGCCGAGAGGGGCGGCAAAGGGCGCCCCCGCTGCCGTCACCGACCCTTATGTCTTCTATTGCCCCTGCCACGACGGCGTTTTTGATTCCCACGGCAGGGTGATCGCCGGGCCGGCGCCCCTCCCCCTTGAGAAAATCCCCTTCGAGGAGAGAGGCGATGAGATCATAATCGGGAGGAAGAGCTCGTGAAGCTGCCCAGGATAACGCGGGAACAGGCCCTCGGCTGGATTGAGGAGCGCACCGGCATCGTGTCGTGGTTCAGGGAGGAAGTGCTGGAAAAGCGCGTCCCTCACTACCGGGGCATCATGGACTTCAGCGGCTGCTTCGGGGGCCTCTCCCTGGTTTTTTTCGCCGTGCAGGTCATCACGGGAATGTTTCTGCTGGCCCACTACGTGCCCCATCCGGACTATGCTTACCGGAGCGTGCAGATCATCACCGCTGAGGTGCCCCTCGGGTGGCTTGTGAGGAAGATCCATGCCACAGGGGCGGGCTTCATGGTCATCACCATGATTCTCCATGTGATGAGGGTCTTCTTTACCCAGGCTTACAAGGCGCCGCGGGAGCTCCACTGGGTGTCGGGCGTCCTCCTCTTCGGCCTGGTGCTCGCGATGAATTTCACGGGGTACCTCCTTCCCTGGACACAGCTCTCCTACTGGGCGACGACTATCGCCACCTCGGTCCCTGAGGCTCTCCCCGTGATAGGGAAGCAGGTGGCGGATGTGATGAGGGGGGGGAGCGCTCTTTCAGCAGTCACTCTGGGGAGGTTTTTTGCCCTCCATGTGGTGGTCATCCCGGCAGTGACAGCGATCCTGATGGGAGGGCATTTTCTTATGATACGGAAGACAGGCATAGCAAGGCCGCTGTGACGGAGGGGGTGAGCATGGTATGAAGTATACGAAGGAGAACTGGCCATGGGGGACGGACCCGTTCTGGCCTCACGAGGTCCTCAGGCATCTGCTTGCGGTTATCGTAGTGATGCAATTTTTCATCGCCGCCGTAGTATTCATCCCCGGCCATCCTGAGGACCCTGCCAACCCTGCGAGCACTCCCCCCCACCTGAAGCCGGAATGGTATTTTCTTCCTGTCTATCAGATCCTCAAGATTGTCCCACGCAGTGTTTTCGGCGCCCTTGCAGAGCCCCTTGGCCTTCTCATTCCCATGGCCTTTGCCCTGATGGTGCTTCTGCTGCCGTTCCTGGACAGGAATCCCGAGCGGCGCATCCTGAAAAGAAAAGTCTTTTTTGCACTGGGCCTTGTCGTGATTCTTGCCGTGATTGCACTTGGCATCTGGGGGAGCATGTCATGAGAAGCAGCCTTGCCATTTTCGCAATGGCGGTCCTTTTCGCAGTAATGTCACATGGAACAGCCCGCAGTGAGCCCTGCCGCGGGGAGGTGGCCCTTGAGATAAGGAACCCCGGCCTTGTTGCCGTTCCCGCTGGCGACGGCTCGGTGAGATATGTCGTGACCTGCGCCCGTTGCCACAAAGATCCTGTCGGGGATCACTGGAAGCCTTTCATAGAGGACAGGGAGCCCGTCCCCACTGCTCAGCATACCGACGCGGTGCAGAAGTCTATCTTCAAGATATGGCAGTCTTTCACCGTCACCTGTGACGGAATTGACAGAACCCGGCTCATCATAGAAAAATACGGAAAGGATTCTCATACCGATGTGTCGCCCCTTCTCACGCGCCTTGAAGAGTGCAGCGGGAGATTCTGCGCCCTCATGAAGAAGCCCTTGACTACCGAGGATCAGCTGCTGGGGGAGAGCGCGCGGATTGGCCTTGACGTGCAGAAGCTCTATCTGAAGGTTCAGGCAATGCGGGAAGAAAGAAGAAGCGCCGCCATCACTGCCTGCATAGTGCTGGGACTTCTTCTCGTGACGGTCTTCCTCGTGGCGGGGCTTCTTTCGATGTACAGCGCCGCGGGGAGCGGCGAAGAGAAGCCTCCTGTGGCAGAGGAGGGGCCCCCATGAAAAAAAACAGCCCTCCTTTCAGGCCTTTTGCATCGCAGGATGCCATGCCGGCCTTGGCCGGGCCTTCGGAAGCGGGAGTGCCCGGGCTGGGTCACTTTGATGCCGGAGACCTGGTGAGATGCTTTCTAGAAGAGTTCAAAGCCCTCCTTTTCAGGTCAAGAGCCCTTCGCCACGCGATGGATGCCTGTGTCCGCTGCGGGGCCTGCGCCGAAAAATGCCACGGATACATTGGCACAGGGGATCCCAGGAACATGCCGGTGGCCCGCGCCGAGCTGCTGAGGGGGATTTACCGGGGTGCCCTCGGGTCCCCCGGCCGCGTCTCGGCCTTTGTCTCCCGTGACAGGGCTCCTGATCCGGGGCTCATGAGCCTCCTTTTCACTTATTTCCATCAGTGCACCCTGTGCCGCCGCTGCGCCTTCTATTGCCCCTTCGGGATTGACACCTCCGAGGTGACCATTGCCGTGCGCCAGTGCCTTGCCGCCGCAGGCGTGTCGTCGGCATTTATCGCCGCGAGGGCCTTGAGGACACTCGAGAGGGGCAACAGCGAGAACCTTGCGCCTGCCGATATAGCACGCATCGCCGGGGAGCTGGCTTCCGAGATAAAAGCCGAAAAAGGCGTTGAGGCAAAGATGCCTGTCGATGTGAAGGGCGCCGGGGTGCTTCTTATCCCTCCCGCCCGGGATCTTGTCGAGCACAGGGCCACGATGAAGGGCTATGCCCTCGTCTTCCACCGGGCCGGCATCTCCTGGACACTTTCAAGCGGCGCCTGCGACGCTCTCAATATGGGCATGTTCCTGGGATACCCCTCGATGAAGGCCATTGACGGCAGGATATGGAGGCACGTGAGAGAGCTTGAGGTGAAGGAAGTCGTGGTAGGCGAGAGCGGTGAGGGCTTCCGCGCCATTTCCCTTTATTCCGACACGATGAACGGCCCTCTCGGGGAGCTGCTCACGAAGCCCCCCTCATCAATATGCTCGTTCACTGCCGATCTTGTTGAAAGGGGGGCCCTCAGGCTTGACCGCTCCGCCAACAAGAGCTTGAGAGTCACTCTCCACGATCCCTGCCATATGGCGAGAGCAGCGGGGCATCTTGAAGAGGTGCGGTTTCTCGTGAGAAGCGCCGTGCCTTATTTCGTAGAGATGGCACCAGGCACCATAAAAGAGCGCTCATTCTGCTGCGGCGGCGGGGGAGGCCTTCTGGCGCCCGAGCTTTCAGGTTTCAGGGAGAAGAGCGCGCTGCCTCGCATGGAGGCCCTGAGGGATTCAGGCGCCACGTTCCTCGCGGCACCATGTGCCACATGCCGAACGGCTTTCAGGGAGGTGCTCCCGCGGTACCAGGAGAAAGAGGGATTCTTTTCGGCACCGGTCTCTGCGGGAGGCATTCATGAGCTCATTTACAATGCCCTTTAGGGGCTATTCATCCTCTTTCGGCTTCAGGGCATTCACATAGTTCTCTATCATAGTGCGGTGCTGACGGGATATCTCAAGAAACCTTATGCCGGCCCTTATTTTCTCGTTTTCCATCACGACGACCCACCGCACCTCGCCTCTGAGCTTCAAAGGTTCCACGCCGTATTCATCAAGCTCAAGGGAGAGATCGATCTCTTCACCCTTCTGGAGCCCTCCGTCACAGACGACCATCATCCCGCTGGCGCTCAGGTCCCTCGTGAGGCCCTTGTAACCTTTGATGTTCTTTGAAAACACAGAGAGCACCCTGTCCTGCCGGAGGCTGTCCCTCCTCTCAGAAAGGTCGATCTGCCCCTGGCGCTTCTTCTCGAGCTCCGAGAGATACTCAAAGAACTTCAGCAGCCCGCCGTCGCGGGGCTTCAGGAACTGAGCCTCGTAGAGAAAGTCCTTTTCGCCGACGGAGCCTTTCTTCAGAATCATTATGGGCAGCTCCAGGACCTGGGGCGGCTTTTTGTCGTCGAAATGGAAATAGGTGAGCTGGAAGGTCACCGCCTCCTGCTCTGCGAGCATGAGGGCGCATTTGAAAATCATCCCGTTCTCGGTCATGTGGCGGATGACCATTCTCTGGCGCGGGGGGATAACGGCGGTGATCCTGCAGTTTTCGAGGGAGAACAGGCGGTCCTTCCCCGGCTGCTTCTTCTCAGGGGGACCTTCCTCTGCTTTCGGGCCTTTGAATATTCCCAGTATGTTTTTCAGCAATGGAGTATGTCGCTCTGCCGGTATTATTTCTGGATGCCGATCACCACTATAGCAGAAATTGCATTATTCCGCAACAGGAGAGCTCTGGGCTGCCCTGAGGGTGTTCCTCATCAGCATCGCGATGGTCATAGGTCCTACACCGCCCGGGACGGGCGTGATCCACGAGGCAATCTTGCGGACCTCTTCAAAGCTCACGTCGCCGGCAAGCTTTCCGTCGGCGAGCCTGTTGATGCCCACGTCGATAACGACGGCGCCTTCCTTCACGAATGAGGAAGTGACGAAATTGGCCTTCCCGATGGCCGCGACAAGGATGTCGGCCCTTCTCGCCACCTCCTCAAGGTTTTTTGTCTTTGAGTGGCATATGGTGACGGTGGCATGGCCTTGGAGGAGAAGGAGGGCCAAAGGCTTCCCCACGATGGTGCTGCGCCCTATCACCACGGCCTCCTTCCCCTTGAGATCAACACCTGTGCGCCCGAGGAGCTCCATGATGCCGTAGGGGGTGCAGGGCGGGAAGGGGGTGTCTCCCATGAGAAGCCTTCCCAGGTTCACGGGATGAAAGCCGTCAACATCCTTGCGCGGATCTATCGCCATCATTATCTCAGAGGAATCAAGCGGGGAGGGGAGAGGGAGCTGTACAAGTATCCCATGAACTGCCCTGTCTTCGTTGAGGCGCCTCACGAGATCCAGGAGCTCCCGCTGCCCGGTCTCTTTCGGGAGGCTGTGGACCACCGAGGAAAAACCCAGTTTCTCGCAGGTCCTGTGCTTGTTCTTCACATAGACCTGCGAGGCGGGATCTTCTCCCGCGAGGACCACGTGGAGGCCCGGCACGATGCCGCGGCTCTCTGAAAGGTGTTTCACCTCTGCGGCGATGCCCTCCTGGAGCTCTTTCGCTATGGCTTTCCCATCAAGTAGCTTTGCGGCCATCGTTCCTCCTCGTCTCCTTCAGCCTGCCGTCAGGCAAAAATCGGCCTTCCGCGGCAGCCTTCATCGGCCCCATTTCCGGCCGGCATATGGCTTCTGTTTCTCCGCTTCAGTGCCCCACCTTGGCGAGCTCGTCCTGCTTGATGTGGTAGAAGTGCTCCGGCGCCGGGAAGGCTCCCGATTTCACCTCTTCCTTGTATTTCCTGAATGCTTCCTCCACAACAGGCGATATGTTGCAGTACTGCCTCACGAACTTGGGCTGGAATGCCTCGAAAAGGCCTATCACGTCGTGCATGATGAGGAGCTGGCCGTCGCATGAGGGCCCTGCGCCGATGCTGAGGGTGAGAATGGAGAGCTCTTTCGTGATCTTTTCGGTGACCTTGGCGGGGACGCACTCAAGGAGGACCGCAAAGGCCCCCGCTTCCTCGATGGCCTTGGCGTCCTCAAAGAGCATATTGGCCGACTCGGCGTCCTTGCCCCGCACCTTGTAGCCCCCGAACTGGGCGGCGTACTGGGGGGTCATGCCGATGTGGCCCATCACGGGGATGCCGGCCTTTACAAGGGCCTTGATGGTGTCAACGACAGTGACGCCGCCCTCGAGCTTTATGGCATCCATGCCGCACTCGCTCATGAAGCGGCCGGCGTTGCGGATGGCGTCTTCTATGCTGGGCTGGTAGGACATGTAAGGCATGTCGCCTATCAGGAAGGCGGATTTTGCCGCCCGCGAGACTGCCGCCGCGTGGCGCACCATGTCATCCATCGTCACGGGGAGCGTCGTTTTATAGCCAAGCACTGTCATCCCGAGAGAATCACCCACGAGGATCATGTCGATGCCCGCCCTGTCCTGGAGGAGGGCAAAAGGGTAGTCGTATGCCGTGAGAAAAGAGATTTTCTCCCCTTTCTCCTTCATCTCGCGAAGCATGGGAATTGTCATTTTTTTCCGGTCCATAATCTTCCTCCTTCGTATTATTGCTGACCTCTCAGCGGTCAAAGTAAATGCTCTTGCCAGAGGCCGAGATGGGAATGCCCATGGCGAAATCCCAGTCGATCATCCCTGCGCTTATTGCGGCGGCGCCTATGCGGTACATTATCCTGTTGTCGGCGTTCAGCAGCTGTGCCGTCTTCACTGCCGAGCCTATTGCAATGCCCATGTCCAGCAGGCGGAGGGCGCAGTGGGGGCCCCTGAATTCGCCGTGATCGGCAGGCTTGATATCGGCGCACATGGCCCCGCATGCGCCGCAGTTGAGGCCCACGGGCTTCGCATCCTTCACGCCCACAAGGAGCACCACGGGGGAGCGGCGCACGTTTTCCCCGTCCCTGTCGAAGTTTTTCTTTCCTTTCTCGGTCCCATGCTTTATCATCGCGTCGGCAAGAGCATTCACCTCGGCCCCGCTCAGGATTCTGGTGAGAATGTAGTCCTGCCCCGCGCTCTTGGGCGCCGTCCTGGCGGCAAGATCCATCAGCTCTGCCACGGTTTCAAGTATTTTCACAGAGAAGCACCTCCTTTTGAATTGTCTTATGGCTTCTTTCATGCGCGGTTTTCTGTCTCTGTTTTAATTAGTTGTACAGGGCCCGCCGATTTCCCTGCCGAGGGGAAAGATGAAGGTGAGGATGTGAGGCGCCCTGCCCCTGATGACAAGGTGGCCCTCATGGACGCACCTGAGGTGGTGGGCCATGCAGAGGGTGATTCTGTTGTGAAGCTTGTCGCTTCCCCCGTGTGAGCGGAAGATGATGTGATGGGAATGCAGATTCCGCCGGCACTTGCAGCCCGGGGCCTGGCACTGGTAATTATCCCGGGCAAGGGTGCGGTGGTGGATGTCCCGCTTTTCCGGGAGGTCCCAGGTGGCAAGAAAAGTATCAAGGAGGGCCTCGATGAAGAGGGCAAGCTGCTGACTGGCATCGACGGCCGTTTCTGGCCTGCCGGCGGCCCAGATCCTCACGGCGTGGTTCCAGAGGGGAACAAGATCTTTTTTGATGAAGAAGCGGATGAGGGTGCCCCTGTCCGAGAGGTTCGACCCGAAGGTCCCTTCTTCCGGGGTCTCTCCCGAGAGGATCGAGAGAATCTCAGGGAGATCGGGGTGCTCCCTGCCCTGGGTGACCTCCCAGATGACGGCTCCCCCGGAACTATGTCCCCCTTCCCCTGTTTTTTGCTGTGCGGAAATCTGGACTGCGGCATCCAAACCCATATCCCCATTGGGTTCATGGGCAATTGAATCAGCCTGGATGATCCTTTTGACGGACCTTCCCGTGACGGCCACCTCGAAGGCCTCGGGATGGATGTCCCACTTTTTGTGGACCGCCCTTTTGGCGAAGCGCAGGAACCCCTCGACGGCAGCCATCAGGGTGGCGACAGGAACCTCCTGGGCGTAGGAGAGCCACGCCCCCTGGACGCGGGTCCCCTCATTGAATACCCTGGCAAGATGCCGCGCCTGCTCAGGGGAGAGCTTTCCCACCTGCACAAGGTCCAGCATATCGGGATATTCCAGATAACTCCTTTCTAATTTGATGAGAGAATACGCGGTGCTGCGGGACATCCCGAGGCGCTCCCTGGTGTAATGCCCCAGGGAGAGGAAGAGCATGTCCTTATAGAGACCGAAATTGTTGAGAGTCCGCAGGAGCCTCCCCTGGTAGAAGGAGAGGGAGTGCAGCAGTGAAGCCATCTTCCGGAGGCGGGCGACCGTCTTGAAGGGATCGGCGGGAGGGCGCACCAGGGTGCCGTCAGGGGTGACGGCGGTATCGGCCTCGGGCCTGTGGCTCAGGGGAGCCTGGAACTCCGGGGGAAGCTCCACGGTGACGGGCTTCCAGGGGAGGAACTCCCAGAGGTGCGATACCTCTTCGAGGTCCTTGTGGACCTGGCGGGCAAGCTCCATGTCCCGCTCGCCGAAGGAGGCCTCGTCATCGAGGGAGCCTATGGCACCCGCCAGGGCGCCAAGGAGAAGGGCTTTCTCCTCGATAGCGGGATCGGCTCCGTTCTCCCTTGTGTCGGAAGCATCAAGGCTATTCCGAGAGTATGCCCCCTCGCCGTGGGTGGCGCAGTCGCCATGGGATTCATTCCCCTGCAGGCGGCAGAGAGCAGCTCCCGCGGCCTCCCGAGCCCCCGGTTTCCCTGTCCCGGAATCGGAATCCTCCGGAGACTGCAGCGTTGTGCCAGGATCCCCGAGACCTTCGAGCGGCGCCGAAGCGACAAACTCGCCGATAAGGGCCTCCACGAAATGCTCCGAAGGGAGCTCAGCCTCCTCCATCCTGCGGAACACTTCCAACGCCCGGTCCCATTTTGCGGCAACAGAAAAAGGAGCCCGCGCGCTTACGGCGAGGCTCCCTGCGTCCTCTTCATCGTCATCGCCGGCGACAAAGGAATCGATGCCGGCCTCCCCGGCACCCGACTTGAATTTCTTCACCTCCTCTTCAATTTCTCTCACGGTGCACTGCATGGCCTTTGAAAGCCATTCGGCTTCGGTTTCAGGCTTCACGACCTGGAAAAGATACCGCAGTGCGCTCTTCCTGAGCTGCCCCTTTTCAAGAGCCTCCCTGATGAGGGGGAGCTTCTGAAGGGCCTTCGCATTCCTCATCAGCTCATAACCGCTCCGGGATGAGATCCCAAGCTCCTCGCGCACAAAGTCGGAAACCCGCACATAACCGAGCATCTCAAGCTTCCCGTTCAGGGAGAGGAGAGCCTCCCCGATGAGAAGATCGAGCCTGACCGCTGCAGAAGAGAGGCACCAGAGGTTCCAGTCCAGAACCTCTCCGGTGAGATCCCTGAAAATATGCCTGCAGTTTGATCGCGAGAGCACCTCGTCGGCGCCGTAGGTCACCAGTGGGAGGCCGGGGAGTGCCTTGAAGACCTGCCCGCCCTCCATGGTGGCCTCGTAGCCGGGATACTCACGGATCACCTCGGGAGATGGTTTAACCTCCTGGGTGGCAAGCACAGCCTGAGTGACTGTTTCGGCCTCCCGGTGCGGGACCTCCCTGAGGTGAGCTCCGGCCGCGCTATTCACATTCATCCTCCTTTCATTGGTAATTTACCACTCATGGGTCTCTTATGTATCCCTTATTTAATTATACTCCAAAATAAATGGCATGTCAAAAGGGCTGTCTGCAGAATACAAGATGTACATTGGATTTGGAAGCCATCGCCCCATGGCATCTGGATGGCCGGAAAAGACAGTAGTGCAATTTTTTCAGCAAATATCCCTGAAAGCCTCTCCAGCGAAGAGAAAGAGCCTCCTGTGAAGATGAAGATATGGCATCACGAGAAAGAATCTATCAAAAAATTTTTCATAACATCATCACTCCGAGGAATTTATCCGGCTGCTTCAAGCTCTTCCGGGTGGCGCAGGGCGGTCAGCTCTATTCCATCTCAATCTCTTGACGATATGAAGAAGGCTGCCTTCCATTACATGGAGAGATACTCGGAAATAGTCTTGACTATTTCCGAGTATGGGTTATAATTTAACCATGCATGGCAGAGCTGTTTACAAAGAGTTATGGGATGAGCTCTCAGCCGACAAGGGATTGATCATGCTCGCCGGGCCGCGCCAGTCAGGCAAGACCACCTTTGCAAGGGAAATCGTTGCAAAAGATTTTGCCGATACCGTCTATTTCAACTGGGACCTTGCGAAGGACAAGCGCCGCCTTATCGCTGATCCAGGTTTTTTCTCAAGAGAGCCTCGCAGCAGCGTGAAATCAAAGCCCCTGGTCATTCTGGATGAGCTCCATAAATACCGCGACTGGAAGAATTATCTCAAGGGAGTCTGTGACCAGTTTGCCGGAGAATATCAGTTTCTTGTCACGGGGAGCGGCCGCCTGGAGTATTCCAGGAAAGCGGGGGATTCGCTTGCAGGCCGTTTCTTGAGGTTCCATATTTTCCCCTTCACGATGGCGGAGCTCTCTGCTCGCCGGAAGACAGTGAGAGAGTTCATCAATAATCCCCTCGAGGGATTTGATGATGCCCCGGGAGCAGAGACTGCAGAAACATTTCACTCACTGTGGGAGCTGAGCGGCTTCCCCGAGCCCTTTACCAGGGGAAGGAAAGCCTTCTGGTCGAGGTGGTCGGCGGCCTATGGCCAGCAGATTGTCCGCGACGACATGAGAACGCTTGCGGATATCCGCAACCTTGACACCCTTGAGCTTCTCTCCGCGCTGATCCCCTCGAGAGTGGGAAGCCCCCTGTCCATGAACAACCTCGCGGGAGACCTGCAGGTGGCCTTTGACACAGTGAAAAACTGGCTCCTTCTCTTTGATTCCCTGTATCTCACCTTTCGCCTCTCTCCCTGGACTGCGAAGATTTCGAGGAGCATCCTCAAGGAAAAGAAGATGTACCTCTTTAATTTTCCCGTGATAGACGACGAGGCCGCGCGCTTTGAGAACCTCGTTGCCGTTGAGCTCCTGAGGGCCGTCGAGACGTGGAGCGATTTCGGCTGGGGGAGATTCAGCCTTCATTATCTGAAGAACAAGGAAAAGCAGGAGGTTGATTTTCTTATAGCGGAGAGCAACAGGCCTTTCCTGCTGGTGGAAGCAAAGCTGAACGATGATGCTCCCGCTGCGAGCCTCCTGATGTTCCAGAACCGCCTGAACATCCCCTCCGTGCAGCTTGTCAGGAGGGCAGGGATCAAGAAGGTGTACAGGAACGGCCTGCAGAGCGTTCTGGCAGTCACAGCCCACCGGTGGCTTTCCTCGCTGCCCTGATGCGCTCCGTAGTCTGGTTTGTCCGTCCTGAGCCGTCCGCGTTCATTATATGACCTTTCCTGTTCATCTTGTGATTAAGCCTTCGATATGCCGCGGCGACCTCCTCCATCCCGCTATTTCTCAGCGCCGCGGGCGATGAGAAGGCTTATCACTTCAGAAAGCCCCTGGCTCCCCGACGAGACGCGCTCGCGGATCAGCGTGGCGCCCAGGGGGGTCCAGCCGTTCATGTCGCGGGCATTGACCTCGGCCCTGTAGGCGATGAGGAGGGCCGCCATTTCCCTGGACTCCACAAGGTGGAGGGGTGTTCTTCCCTCGCAGTCTCTCATGTTCACTTCTGCACGATAGCGAAGGAGCAGCTCGGCAAGCTCCCCGCTTCCCATGCGCGCTGCCCTGTGGAGCGGGGTGCTCCCCCTGGCATTCCTGGCATTGACATCGGCGCCGCGCTTTATCAGAAGCTCTACCATGTCGCGCTGCCCGTAACGGAGTGCTTCAAAAAGGGGTGTCTCGCCTTTCACGCTGCGGGCATTGATCGAGGCTCCTTTTTCGATGAGAAGGCGGGCAATTGAGCAGGTTCTGGCAAGGTGCAGGGCTGTCTCGCCAAGACGGTTTACGGTCTTTACATCGATCCCCGAGGCGAGGAGCAGTTCAATCATCTCCGTCATGCCGAAAAAAGTGGCCCAGTGCAGGGAATTCCACTGGTGCCTGTTCTCCTCGAAGGCCGATGAGAGGAGGATGTAGGAGCCATCGGGAGGGATCCCCCGGCCCGCAGGCTCGATGAAATTGTCAAATGCTCCAGGGCTGAACTCCCCCCACAGATCGGGATGCATGAACAGAGGCTCGTCGCATTTCGTGCAGAAATGGCTCATGCCACTGTTACGCCTTCCGCATCTCGGGCATAGTGCTTCCACGTCTTTCCCTCCTTGACGGGGAGATCATGTCACCTCTGTTATACAGGAATGCTGCAGAAAGTAAACCGCCTGGATAACTTCATCAGAGCATCCGGTGCTGAAGGGTTTTCCCCCTTGTAGTGGAATTGAGCAAGATAGCCAATCCTGGAGCGGAGACCAATGAAATGAAAGAGCTGATAGCCTATAAATTGAAAAAGGATCAGGTCCTCACCTATGAGCAGGGTATCAACATGCTCCTTAAAAGCAGGGATGGAGAGACCGCCGCGGGCCGGTCCACGTCGAAGTCGCGGCTCAAGGTCCTCGATGTCGCAGGCGACGGAAACATGACCATAGAGATGACCCAGGAGCCTCTCACTTTTGAGGGAATCCTGATGGGGAGCCTCCCCGAGGAATTCACGAGGGCCCGATTCTCCTTCGCGATGAAGCCCGACGGCACGCTCACCGACGTCTCAGGAGAGAGCGCCTTCCCTCACACTGCCTCCTTTCCCTCCCAGCCAGTGGGCGAGGGTGAGGGATGGGTGGCCGAGCGGGGCACCTCGGTGACAGAGTATGTGGTCCTCTCATTTGAGAAGAAAAAAGATGAGCTTATCGCTCACCTTGTAAGCACCGCCCATGATAAGAACGAGCTTGAGGGCCTGGACACGACCGTGGAATCGACCATCGATTTTTCCCTCACCAGGGGCTGCCACCTGCAGTCCACGTCGGTGATTGAAATGGCCTATGCCGACGGCAGAACCCTCTCGATCGTCATGGAGAATGCCCTGGCGGGCTCAGCTACCACCACGAGGTAGCCCACCCCCACGCGCTCTTCATTCCGCCTCCTACGGCCGAAGCCGCATCTGAAACTTTGCTGGCCGCCGAAGAAATCGTGCTCGATACGGCTTCCTTGACCTGCGACGCCTTCTCGGCGACGGCAGCGGCTACCTCGGCGGCTTTCTGCTTGCCGGCCTCGATGACCTTCCCGGCTTCCTCCTTGATCTGCGAGGCTTTCTCGCTTACGCTCTGCGCCACGTTGCCGGCGAAGTCCTTGGTGGCATTGTAGGCCGTCTTGGCACCGTCGGCGATGGCGCCTCCCACCTGCTTGGCCCCGTTGTAAAGGGCCTCCCTGTTCTCATAGGCCACCGTCCCCACGTAAACTGCCGCACCGCCTGCGGCGAGAATGGGATTGCCCGTGGCCACGCCGGCCATCATCGCCACACCGGCGCCGGTCTTGAGGCTGCCGGTGATACCTTTTTCCACGCTTCCTTCCTGGTAAGCCTGGCCAAGTGTCTTCAAGCCGTCAACGGTGGCAAGGGCTCCCATCGCCACTCCAGTCGTGGCGGCGCTTCCGATGACTGCCCCGGTGGTCATTGCTCCTCCGGCCCCTATCTTGAAGGTTCCGTCGGCTATCTTGCCGGCGCTTCCCTCCTTGATGCCCTGAGTGAGCTCCTTGGCGCCTTCAGCGGCGACGACCACCCCGAAGGCGCCGCCCGCCACCCTTCCAAGGGCGGCCTGGCTCGAGGCTGCCGGGTTGGAGAAGCCTGATACCGTCGCGGCTCCGCCCCCCGTCACGCCGGCCGCTCCCCCTGCCATGTTGAGAGAGCCCTCAAGTATCTTTCCTTGCTGCACCTGGTGGAGGCCTTCTGAAAACTCGGCGGCCCCGGCAGCCATGGCCATGGGACCAAGGACCTTGTTGGCATGGTGCATGGCTTTTTCGGCGCCTTCGGTGAATTTTTCCTTGAAACCGGGCCTGGTTGCCTCGGCAGGGGTCTTGCCTGCCTCCGATGCCGGTCTGGAGGTCTCGGAAGAAGGCTTGCTTCCCTCTGATGAAGGTGCTTTAGAGCTCTCTGCCGGCGTCTTCGAGGCTTCGGCGCCGGGTTTTCCCGATTCCAAGGGGGGCTTGGAAGCTTCTGCTGCCGGTGCCTTGCCGGTTTCCGCCGCGGGCTTCTTAAGGCCCTCCTGGGCTTTAAGCTCGGCGTCCACGAGTTTCTGCATGTCCTCGGTGATGGGCGTCGGCCTCTGGGCCGGGGGCTTCGCCGCTTCCCCGGCAGGCGTCTTGGCAGTCTCTGCGGCCGGTGTCTTCTGTGCTTCTGCGGCCGGTGGCTTCGCTGTTTCCGCCGCAGGCTTCTTGAGTGCTTCCTGGGCTTTCAGCTCGGCGTCAACGACGTCCTGCATGTCCTGGGTGACGGGGGTGGGCCTTTGTGCTGGCGGCTTCGCGGTCTCTGCGGCCGGTGTCTTAGCTGTTTCCGCGGCCGGTGTCTTCTGTGCTTCTGCGGCCGGTGGCTTCGCTGTTTCCGCAGCGGGCTTCTTGAGTGCTTCCTGGGCTTTCAGCTCGGCGTCAACGACGTCCTGCATGTCCTGGGTGACGGGGGTGGGCCTCTGGACCGGCGGCTTCGCGGTCTCCGCGGCTGGCGTCTTAGCCGTTTCCGCGGCCGGTGTCTTCTGTGCTTCCACTGCCGGTGTCTTGGAAGTCTCGGCGGCGGGCTTCGATCCCTCGGCTGCCGGTGGCTTCGGGGCCTCTGTCTGCCCTTGGCCGGTCTGTGCCTTGTGGGCCGCCTTTTCCTTGGCCACCTCTATGCTCGCTTCCACAGCCAGCGCTCCTGATTCCGTGGCGTGCGCCGTATGAATCGCCGCTTTGCCGGGCTCATGGCCCTCTCCATGGCCTTCTGCACCCTGGCTCTCGGCCTCATGCCCCTTGTCTTCCGAGGGCTTTTTGGCCTGGGCGCCGGCAGCCTCCTCGGCGGCTTTTGACTCTGCGGGCTTTTTCCTGAGGGCGTCCTGCCAGGCGCTCCCCATGTCGCCGGCAGTGCCGGCAGCCTTCCCGGGCTTTTCACCCTGGCTTGCCTGGGTCTCCCTGCTGGGGCTGTATGTTGATTCAGGCTTTGCAGGCTGGCCCGGAGCCTGTTCCTCGGGCTTTTTCTGTGCTTCCCTTGCCGGCGCAGAGTCCCTGACGGGGCGGCTCTCCTGCTGCTCGACCTGCCGGGGCCTTTCGGTAGTGCTCTTGACTTCGCTGATGCTGTCGTTCTCTTCGCTCATGGGAACCCTCCTGTGCGCCGTTTTTAGAACACGAAGCAAACCCCTTGAAAAGCGGCTGAGTTTATTATACATGATTTCCCGGCCCCATGGGTTAAGGAATTATTAACAGAAGGGCCTTTCTTTTAACAATGTGTGAACAGCCTGTTAACAAAAAAAACAGGGGAGCTCCCCTGTTTTTGAATCCCGCTGTTCCTTGTTCCAGAGCCGGCTGGATCAGGGGTTGTACCTTATGATGTGGCCGTCCCTGCTCACAGAGTAGACATCGGTTGCCGATATGCCCCAGATGCTCAGCAGGTCGTATCCCGCGCCAAGCACGGCGGTAATGCTCCAGGTGCTCCCGTCATAATGGACGACCTTGCCGTCATAGCATGAGACGAATATGTCCGACGACGAGGTGCCCCAGATTGAGTGCAGGCTCACGGCGTCCCCGGCGGTGAACTGCTTGAAGACACCCCAGTTCCCGGCTCCCATTGTCCCTGTGCCTCTCTTGTACACCACCCCTCCCGTGTCATTCACCCCTGCCGCATAGATGTTTGCCGCATCGGGGCCCCAGACCCCGTAGATGCTCGACGAGGAGTCAGTGAAGTCATTGCCGGTCCATATGCTCCCGTTAAAGCGCGCCACTCTCCCCTCGCCTGCAGGCCAGAGGCCCCAGGCGTACATGTTTGAATTGTCATATCCCCAGATCCCGTAAAATGTGGCAGAAGTGGGGTTTGAAGTGTAGGAAAAGACCCAGTTGTTCGCCCCGGCTCTCTTCAGCACCACGGCATAACCCGAGCTGCTCGACCCGGCGGCATAGACGTTGGAGGCGTCGGCGCCCCAGATCCCCTTCAGCTCCGATCCCGACCCCACGAAAGTGTAGTCGATTCCCCAGCTTGTACCATTATACAGCAGTATCCTTCCATCGGTGGTCTCTTTCCCGCCGGCATAGATGTTGTTTCCCGCGGAGCCCCAGATGCAGTTGAGCGTCAGAAAAGGATTGGGAGGCTCCATCACGGTCCAGGGGGTTCCCTTCAGAATGGTGCTGTTGGTGCCCACGGAGTAGGTGGTGCCGCCGATGCATGTGACGCCCCTGAGGTTGGAGAGCCCCCGCCGATGGAATATATGAACATCGATGACGAGGCATGCTCAAGGCACACGCCGTTTCCTCCCACCGCGAGGGTCTTGGTCCCGTCAGTCCAGACCGCATAGAGAACATTGCTGTCAACGGTGCTTACCTGCGCCCATCCGGTGTTATAGCTGAAAACGGACCCGCCTGATCCCGCCGCGTAGAGAAATCCCCCGACTCCATAGATCGAGTAGAAAGTCTCGGAGCCTGCCACCGGGGAGAAATTGAGCCAGGCGGCGCCTCCCGTGTAGTGAATGACTTTCCTGTTCGTCCCGCACGCGTAGATATCGGTCGTTGAGGTGCCCCAGATTGAAATGAGGTCTTCAAGGGTAGAGCTTGACATGGCGGTCCATCCGTTCGAGGCACCGTTGCCTTTGATTACAACGCCGCCTGCCCCGCATGCGTAAATATTCGATGAATCGGCCGCCCATACCCCGTAGAGAATATTTCCGGTGCCGCTCGTATGGGATTCCCACGTCGAGGAGGCGTAAACGTATTTCCAGATCATGCCGCCCTGCCCCACTGCATAGACATTGTTTGCATTGTCGATGCAGACGGAATGGAAATTCCTGTTTGAGGCGTCAACAGTGGTGGTGTGCCAGTCCATCTGGTCGTCGGAATAGGTGATCTTTCCCCCGTCTCCCGCGATGACGAGGTGCACGTTATTGGGCGGCGTCGTGTTCGCCCTCCCGCAGACGCCGTTGAGGTTCCCCAGCGAGGGCGACGGCGTGTTGTCAGACCATGACGAGCCGCTCCACTTGAGTATCTTCCCGCTTGCGCCGACGGCGAAGCCAAGGCCGGCGTCCTTCATCCAGATTCCCCTCAGGGTGGCACCCTGGGTGAGGGGAGTGAGGGACTTGCTCCAGCCGTAAGTCGGCGAAGGGGAAGGGGAAGGCTGGGGGCCCGGCGGCTGCGAGGTGGGCTGGGGGCTCGGCGTAGGCGACTGCGAAGGCGACTGCGAAGGCGACGGCTCAGGCGAAGGAGAAAGGGTCGGGGTTGGCATCGGCGAAGGTGAAACATAGGGCGACATTGTCGGAGTGAGCGTCATGGTGATGTCAGGGTTGTCGCCGGTAATAACGTTCACGTCAAAAAATGACTCGGCGAGAGCTTCATTTGCAGCGTTGCTTGCCAGGATCCTGATTGTCTTCCAGCCGATGGGCACGCCGCTTATCGAGACGGTGGCCGTATCGCCTGAAGCAGGCCTGTCAACGCGCACAGGGGGCACGGCATTCTCGGTGGTGCCGCGGTCATAGATGTAGATGGCAAAATACGTCGTGCCGGCAGGAATTTCGCGCATCAGGATCTCTTCTTTCCCTCCCGGAACGTTGCCCCGGATTTTCACGATGCCTTCAGCGCCTTTCTGGGGGAAAGGGAGAGTAATGAGAATCTTCGCGGTCCTCGCGGCGCCTCCCCAGAGGCCTCCACCTCCGGCACCCGATGACCCGCCACCTCCGCCGCATCCTCCTGTAAGGCAGAAGGCGGCGATGACCATGAGCAGCGGGAGCGCCACAAGGGAAAATCTTTCGGCAGAAAAGCGTGACGAGAGGTTCATCTGGCGGTTCTCCTTTCACCACTATGTCCGTAATGTCTGCAGGAATAGCAAAATGCCGCTGCCAAATGCGGTGCAGCAGAAGAACACCTGTTGAGCGATTCCCCAAAGGGTGTCAACATCCTGCGCTCATGATTATACTCGCAAATTTCTTTCCTGGCTGTACGAAATTCACCTGGTTCCCCTGGCCCTGAGCCTTTTCAGGATGTAGGCCTCAAGATCAGCATTCCCGGCGGCACGGGCCAGGGCCAGGGCCGTGTTCATCTCTCTGAAGTGCCTGGCATCCTGGCCCTGCCCCAGTGCCAGCGAAGAGGCCAGCAGGTGAAAGTGGGCGTTCCCCCTGTCCAGGGCCAGAGCCATGGCAAGATATTCTTCTGCCTTCCCATGGTTCTTCCCGGTGAGAAACAGCTCGGCGAGCCGCGCATAGGCAGGGGCGAATCTGCTGTTGCATGCTATAGAGCGCCTGTAAAGCTGTGCCGCTTTTTCAGGGGAGCCTTGAAGCCTCTCGAGATCTCCGAGGCCCGTGTAGGGACCCGGGTTTCCCGGCGCGCAGCTGATGCTCTTCTCAAGATACTCCCGGGCCTGATCATATTTCCCGATGACAAGGTAAATCATGCCTATGTTCTCATAGGGCAGGGCATAGGTGCCGTCCAGGGCAAGGGCGCGGTGGAAAAGGGCCAGGGCCTTTTCATAGTCCCCCGTGCGGGCAAGCTCCTTCTCACCTTCCCTGTTGAGGCGGGCTGACTTTTCACGGGGCCTGACATCGGGAGTGTAGAAGACATTGGCCTGGTAGCACTCGACACGGAACAGCTCCTTGAGGCTTTCTTTGAAGAGGGCGCCGAGGGCCCTGTCGCCGGGTGTGAGGGCTATTGCCTTCTTCAGCAGGGCGAGGCCCATGGAAAGATCGCCCATAAGGAAATAATAGCTGCTCATCCCCTGCCATGCTTTCGCCTCCCGGGGATTGAACTCCAGGGTCTTCCGGTAATAGAGGAGGGCGTCGCCTGTCTTGCCGGCATTGAGGGAGCTTTCGGCGATGATAAGATAGACCTTTGAGAGGCTCCTCCTGATGGTGCGGTCCTTTTTAGCCGCCTGCTCCCAGGTGACAATGCCTTTCAGGAGATCTCCCGAGCTGATGAGGACTTTTCCCAGGCGGTGAAGGACCTCCATGTTCCCGGGATCAAGGGCCGCCGCCTTCTCAAGGGAGAGGCGGGCATCTCCATAATCTTCTCTCTCTTCGTCAAGCCCTGCCAGCACAAGGTAAGTCTTTACCGCCCTGTCTCTCTGGGGAGCAAGACCGGCAGAGAGAAAGAGCGCTCCTGCAGAGGAGAGAAGCAGAGCTGTCGCTACAGCCATGGGAAGGGCCTTCGGTCCTTTCCGCGAGTATTCCACGGTGAGGCCTGCCAGGGCCCCCCAGAGGAAGCCTCCCCAGTGGGCATCCTGGTCAACTCCACTCTCCATGGACCCGAAATAGGCAAGGGAGGCCAGGAAGGGGATGAGGGCAGCCGTGTAAAGGATGAACCTTTCCCTGGGAATGCTCTTTCGGTGAAAGACGGCAAAGGCTGCCAGGGCTCCCACCACGCCCAGGATGGCACCCGAGGCCCCCACTGAGATTGATGAGGAGAAGGCAAGGCTCGCAGAGTTGCCGATCAGGCCTGAAGTGAGGTATATGAGAAGCAGGGCAGAGTGTCCCACGGCCTCCTCGAGCAGCGAGCCGAATATCAGGAGGCAGTAAACATTGAGGAGAAGATGGAGAAGGCCTATATGAAGAAACATCGAGGCAAAGAGGCGCCAGTACTGACCTTCCCAGATAAGGGCGTCCACTTTCGCCCCGTGATCCACAAGAACCCCTGTGTCCCCGGGCCCTCCCGCCAGGCAGCAGGCGACAAAGACTGCACAGTTAACTGCTATGAGCGCTACGGTTATAAAGGCTCTGTATTTTTTCACCGGGAAGCCTGCAGATGCCATTGCACTGCTCTTTCTAAGTGCAGGCCGGCGCCGAGAAAGGCGACATCCTCCTCAGTTTCTCTATTACAGGCGGGAACTGCTCGACGACATAGTCAATATCCTCTTCGCTGGTGTATTTCCCAAGGCTTAATCTTATGGAGCTGTGGATCTTTTCTATGTCTGTGCCCATCGAGGTGAGCACATGGGAGGGATTCAGGGAGCCTGAGCTGCAGGCCGAGCCTGTGGAAACGGCGATGCCGACGTGATCGAGCATATAGAGCACCGCTTCCCCCTCGATGAATTTGAAGGAGACATTGAGGGTGTTGGGGGCTCTCAACTCAGGATGGCCGTTGACGCTCGTGTAGGGTATTCTCTCCAGGAGGCCTCTCTCGAGCCTGTCACGGAGCATCTTTACCCTGGGGATGTCCTTGTGGGAGTCCCGCATGGCGACCTCGGCAGCTTTTCCCATGGCGATGATCCCGAGGGTGTTCTCCGTGCCGGCCCTGATGCCCGTCTCCTGGTGCCCTCCCGAAATGAGGGGGCACACGCGGGTGCCCTGCTTGATATAGAGGATTCCCACGCCCTTGGGGGCATACATCTTGTGGCCCGAAAGAGAGAGGAAATCGGCATTGAGGTGCTCGACGTCAATGGGTATCTTTGCCGGGGCCTGCACCGCGTCGGTATGGAAATGAATGCCATGGGCATGGGCTATCTCCGCCAGCTCCGCTATGGGCTGTATGGTCCCCACTTCATTGTTGGCGTACATTACCGAGATGAGGGCCGTGTCGGGCCTGATGGCCTTCTCCAGTTCATCAGGGCTCACGATGCCGTACTGGTTCACCGGGAGATAGGTGATGGCCACTGTCTCGCACTTGAGGTAGCGGCATGTCTCCAGGATCGAGGGGTGCTCTATGCTGGAGGTGATGATGTGAGTGCCTTTCTTGGTCTTGTAGGGGCAGTCAAATGATGCGCAGAGAAGGCTTCTCAGCACGATGTTGTTTGATTCCGAGCCGCCGCTGGTGAAGACTATCTCCGAGGGCTTCGCATTGATGAAACGGGCCAGCTTCTCACGGGCCTCCTCTATCCTCTTGCGGGCTTCCCTGCCGAATTCGTGGTGGCTTGAAGGATTCCCGTAAAGATCGAGGGAATCCTTGATGACCTGTTTCACCTCCTCGTCAAGGGGTGTCGTGGCGTTATTGTCAAGATATACTTTGCGCATAGGGACCTCCTCTTACACACTGCAATGTTCTTTTTTCAGTTCTTCGAAGATCTTCTTCGCCTCTTCGATGCACTCCCCGCACCCCGTTCCCAGCTTTGTCTTTTCCTGGAGGGAGATGAAGTCTCTCACTCCTTCATCGACGAGTTTCTCAATCTCGTCGCGGGATATGTTGAGGCATTTGCAGACGATGACCTTCTGCTTCCAGTGAATTCTTTCAGGGGTGCCTTTCCTGGTGAAGTAGTCCTCGAAGGCGGCACGGAGCGCCTTGTCGCCAAGCACCGAGCAGTGGAACTTCTGGGACGGGAGGCCGCCAAGCGCCTTGGCGATGTCATCGGGGGTAATCTTGAGCGCCTCATCTATGGTCATTCCCTTCACCATCTCCGAGAGGAGCGACGTGCTCCCTATCGCCGAGGCGCACCCGTAAGTCTTCCACTTGCAGTCGGTGATATGCTCGGAATCGTCTATCTGCACGTACATCTTCATCATGTCGCCGCATTTCACATTCCCTACCTCGCCGATGCCGTCAGCCCTGTATTCCTCCTCGGGCACCTCCAGGATGTTCCGCGGGTTGAAAAAATGATCCTTGAGCGTTTCGCTGTAATCCCAGGCCATGACTATCCCTCCTTGCTTCTGTGGCTCCCTGAGCCTCGTACCGATTTCAATAGTAATTCTTTCAGAGATGCAATGCGTTCCTGCTCTCCTCGTTAAGATGTGTTATTTCTCATGCCGATGGTTTTTCTGCAGGTTTTTTTCCATAGCCTCGATTTTAGCCCGTGCCATGGAGAGCGCCTCATGGTTGCCGCCTCCCTGCTCCTTCTCCATAAGCTCGAACTGCCGGTAGAGAAGAAGGGCGCTCTCCGGTTTTTTAAGCCCCTCGTAGCTCTTTGCCATCTCAAGGAATATGTCAGGCACGGAAGGGCTGGCGTCGAGGGCTTTCACAAGGTCCCTGAGGGCAGGGGCGTGATTCTTTTTCAGGTTCTCCGTGACACCGCAGAAGTACCAGGCAGCGCCGTCGCCGTGAAAAATGGCCAGGGCGCGGCGGAATTCATCGAGGGCTTTCTCTGCCGAGCTGTTTTTCAGCGAGAGCATTCCTTTCTCCCTGTGGGCGAGGGGATCATCAGGCCGGGCTTTCAGGACGCTCTGCAGGAGGGCTTCCGCCTTTTTCCTGTCCTCGATGGCGCTTGATTCCATAAGAAGCCTTGCATAATGCCTCCGGTAAAACATATCGTGCTTTGAAGATTCAGATGCCTCGCGGAAATGCCTTATGGCCCCCCCGTATTCAGCAGCCCTGCTGTAAAGGGCGCCGAGAATGAAATGGAGGGGCGCCTTCTCCCGGGAGGTCTTCAGCTTCTCCTCGTATGACCTGATATGGCCCATGATCGCCACGGGCTCTCCTGCCAGCAGGGGCGCTCCTGCCATGCTCCTCAGGAGCCTGCTCCTCCCCGCGAGGGGATCGATTTCAAAGGCCTTTTCGCTCTCAATCAGGGCATTCCCATAGTCCTTCAGGGAGAGGTGCATCACTGCCATGAGCCCGTGGCCGCTCCAGTCCCATGGGGTTCCCTCCAGCAGCGAGGAGGTGAGCTTCATCGCCTGGTCGGTGCGGCCGCTCCTGTGGAGGGCATAGGCATAAAGGAGGCTTCCTGCCCGGGGGAAGCCCTTTTTGCCGGTAAGTCCCTCAATGAGGGTGCAGGCTTCGCCGTATTGTCCGCCGTCGATGAGGAATTTCGCCAGGACAAGGCTGAACAGGGTTTTGGCAGGCTCGCCCGATGAGGCTCCGATAGTGCGGCAAAGCTCGGTCCGCTCAGGGTCTCTCAGGGAGGAGATGAGCCTGTAGCCTGTCACGGTGTTCCCGGGTGACTGGCGGTATGCCCTTCTTATAAGCTCAAGGCCCTTTTTATAGTTCCCGAGGATAATCTCGCAGGTGCCCTCTTTTTCGAGCGCCATGATCTCCCGGGGAGCAAGGGCCGCGGACTGCCGGTAATTTTCCCTGGCAAGGTCGAAGTCGCCCTTGGTGAAGTAAAGGTCACCGCGTGCCATGAAAAGATAGGCATTCTTTTTCTCAAGCTTGAGGGCTTGGTCAAACTCCTTGATGCCGTCAGGGAAATTCCAGCACCTTGTCCAGGCCTCCCCGAGGGTTATGGAGGGCTCGGCAGAAGCAGGGGAGAGGGTCCGGGCCCTGCCGAGGAATGCCATGGAGCCATTGAAGTCGCCCTGCTGAAAAAGGGCTGCTGCCATCGAGCATAGAGGCTTCACCTCCAGGGGGTATTTCTCTGTGAGCTCCTTAAAAAGGGACAGGGCATTTGAGGGTTCACCAAGGCTGAGGTAAATGTGGCCGGTCTTGAGCTTCCCCTCGAGGGTTCCGCTGTGCTTCAGCGCCTTGAGCTTTGTCTCAAGCTCAAGGGTGGTGAGCTCCTGCAGGATGGCGCCAGGGATGTCCAGGGAGGAATAGATGAGCGCTCCGGCATCTTCGCTGATGGTTGCCTCCCTGGCGGGCTCGTTCACAGGTGCCGTCTTGATGGGAAGGGGATTTTTTTCCGTGCTCCCCTTGCATCCCCCCGGCGCTGCCAGAAGCAAGGCAAGGGCTGTTATGATGAGCGGGAGAAGAGGAATCTTTCCTTGTGCATGCATGGGGTAAAGGTTCAATAGCCTCAGGCCCGAGTCCTCTTGCTGCAAGTCCTGCTGCCATCACCGGCAATGTCCCCGGGTCGCCTGTCGTTCCATCACCTTCTTCCCGGTGTTATGGTCTCAGTATGACCCATGCCTGTGAGGATACCGTGAAGGGATGGTGAACGAGATGTTTACAAAAATAATGAATTTTTAACATTCTCTTTACATTTTTTACATATCATCAATGGTATTTTTCCCCTGTTTGATCTATTATGAAAGGGGAGAACTTTCACTGCTGAAGGGCCGCCACAGGCCCTGAAGAAAAAGCGATTCTCTGAGCGGAAAATCTGGGATCTTCACATGTAACCGGATTTTTTCATTCTATGACCCTACGGGAGGAGAGCACGATGGACGAAATCACGGCGATCTCGGGTTCTTTCAGAGGCACCTCACCACAGGTGCAGACGGCACCCCAGGAAGCCCAGGCCCCTCAAGCGCCTGGCGCCCCGGAGGCCGATGCCCCGCAGGGCGCAGATGCTCCCGGCGTTCATGCCGCAGGGGACGATCAGTTCGTGAAATCGGGCGGATCGAAGCCCGCCCTCAGCCAGCAGGAGATCGCGCGGCAGATGGCAGAGCGTGCGGAGAGGGAGAAGATCGCCTCGTCAATGATCGTGCGGGACTCCAGGGTGGGTGCGCCCGATGAGGCCTCGGCCCAGGATCTCACCAACACGCTGGCCGCAGTGGACCTGGACATGCTTAAATATAACCAGGCCAACGGCACGAAGTTCATAATAGTGAAACCCGGCCAGGACCTCATGGATACCGGTGTCATCAGGTCCCAGGACCCTGCCGCGATAAATGCCGGAGCCTCCGCGATGGGGAAAGATGCCCGGGAGGCCCTCGGGAATGTTGAGGCGGAATACGGACCCCGGATAAAGGCGCTTGAAGGCAAGCTTGCCGGGCTTCCCCCGGCTCCCGCCATGTCGATATTCGGGAGCGCGTCTGATGCCGATGCCGAAAAAATAAAAGAGCGCAGCATGCTTGAGAAGGAGCTCAGCGACCTGAAAGCGCAGCAGAGGAAAAAAGAGGCCGAGCTTGTTGAAAAGGAGACCAAGGACAAGGCAATGATTTTCAGTCCCCTTGTGGGATCAGATGCAGGGGCTGCCGGCCCCATGGGAATGATGATTGCTCTGCAGGTATCGCAACAGCCGATGAGCACCAATGACATGGCCGCTGCCCACGGGGCAAAGACACCTGAAGAAATAAAGCAGTTCAACGACAGCGTGGAGAAGCTCAACGGTGACAGGCTCACCGCACTCAGGCAGGAGTCCCTGAAGAATATGGAGACCATGACGGCAGCAGTGCAGGACCCTGAACAGAAGAGGCAGTTTCTCGAAAGTATTGACAAATTCAAAAAAGATCCCCAGTCAATTCCGCTGGATCAGGCAAACAACCCGGTGCTTGTCCCCAACACCTTCTATTACAGGCCCGAAGACAAGCCCGATGCGAAGCCTTCCGTCGTTGACGCCCATGATTACGGGAGCCTCAAGAGCTGGACAGACGGCTCGGGAAAGATAAAGGGCGTTGATCCTATGGGAAGCACCACCTTGGGCCAGCATTTTTACAAGGACGGCATGAACACCATTCTCATAAGGGAATCAGCCCTGAAGGAGCAGGCTCCCATTCACGAGATGGGCCACGCCACCGAAAGCATCATCGAGAGGAAATCCCCCGGGTTTTCTAAGGAATTGACCGAGGGCCGCGACAAGGCTTTCTCCCACGTGGGCTTCGGTGATGGCAGGCATGAATCCGTTACGCCTTACGCGGGGACCGGCGAGAGGGAGAACCTTGCAGAGGGCTTTGCCCTGTATTACAGCGATCCCAAGCTGCTGAAGGCCAAGGACCCCGAGCTTTACGCCCTCGTCGAGAAAGAAGCGGCCTTCATCAAATCCCAGGCGAATGGAGCGGTGCAAGGGAAATGAAACTGGTACTGCAGCGCCTTGAAGAAACGCCCGATGAGCTTGTTCCCGGTGAAATCATGGGGGAAGTGAGCCTCGAAGAGAACGGGGAGCTCAAATTCTCCCTTTCAGACAGGGAACTGGAGGCAAGGCTCAGGGAGCTTTTCTCGAAGCCGATCCAGGCCCTGTCGGGCGATCCCTCCGGTAATCGGAACGTCACGTATGCCACAACGGTGAAGCCCGGCACCCCGGAGTTCTTCACCCACGTGCTGCCCATCCTTGAAGGCCGCGGATACAGGCTCACGGGGCGCATTGAAGAATAAGGCTATCGGGCTTCCGACGCGGGAATTTCCTGGTTTCACCTGATACTTATGGTGTTGCATCTTTTTTGCATTTCATTTATCTTAAAGATGAGGAAGATTTTCGCCCCAGCGGGGGTGCCTGCAATGATCATGAAGGGGGAGTCCCATGGAGGCATCGACAATTCACAAAGCCCTGGAGATATGGACGCTCCAGACCCTGCTTGACGTATCAATCGTTCTGGGTATGGCGGCAATGGCTCTGGCCCTTGTCCAGCAGTATTACCGCTCCCTGGAAAAGCTCCTCACCCTGAGGGTATCCATCGAGGTGTGGAAGGTCACCACGACGCTTGTTGTAGATGTGCTTCTTGCAGTGGTGGTGGCGGCAGGCTACCTGGTATTAAATCCTGATATAATGGCAGACATCAAGATTGCCCTTCCCTTCGTTCCTGCAGCCACCATTCTCTTCGCCATCGCCCTGGTGCTGCGGCTTTTTCATGGCGGCCACCACCTTTCGCATAAAAATTTTCTCACTTCCCTGTGGTGCATGTTCCTGGCAAATATCCTCAACATCGTGGGCTTCACCTTTGTCATGGAAGCCCCTGCGAAAGAGTACCTGCAGGCCCATCCGAGCCCTTTCTGGATTTTTCTCAAGACTCAGCTCCGCTCAAATGTGAACCTGGAGCTCTCGCAGCTCACCTTTCTGGTAGCCTTTCCCCTTCTTATCCTGGTCTTTCTCTGGGGATTCAGGAGCGCCCTTGGCACCTTGAAGAAGAATGACAATGAGCAGCCGTAAAGAATGGATTTTGACCAGCGGGCAGTGCACCTCCTGCGGGATCTGCGCCGACCTCTGCCCCGAGGCGGCCCTCGTCATGACAAGGGAGATGGCATACCCGGAGCATCTTTATGAAAAGTGCACGTGGTGCGCCCTGTGCTGCAGCGAGTGCCCCTTCCAGGCCATCGCGATAAAGGGGTAGAGATTACCGCTTCAAGGCAAAAGTGCCCTGCAGAAGGGCATAGACCCTGTCCACTCCGGGGATGTCCTTCAACACGATATGCTCATGGACATCCTCGGTGAACTGCGGACCGGGCCTGCTCCGGAGCTCAAAGCAGATCCAGCTCGGCACCTTCCATTATCTGTTTCACTGCAGTGAGCCTCGGCGCTGCAAGCACATGCACCACTACGCCTTCCTGGGGCTTATAGACCAGCATCATCTCGTCATCTCCCTTTATCTCAAGCGGCTGGCCCACTGCGGCGACTATCTCGTTCACCGTCATGCCCTTTCTCAGGGCTCTGAAGGCTTTCTGCCACTCCTTCATCTCCTGTGCCTGCGGGGAAGCTTTCCTCTTCCCCTCGATGGTGATCTCCCCCACGACAGCCTCGCTGCTGGGCTTGTCCAGGCGGAGCATCAGGACCTGCTTCTTTTCGTTTTCTCTGCCGAAATCAGTAAAAACGGTGGTGATGACCGTGCAGGGACCCAGCAGCGACTGCTGCCTCGATCCATAGTAGTGGGCTTTTATAGTATAGGCGCCCGGTTGTGCGGCCTTCAGCACATACTCCTCGGGGCCGTAGCCCTCCCTGAAATCCCTCGAGACCAGGCCCCCGGAATCGGTGAGGTTGTGGCCGTAATAGGCGTGATCGCCTCCCGGCTCGAAAACGTGGAGGTCCACATCGGTGAGATCGGCATCCCATGACATGCTGATGCGGATGTCGAGATCGAGGTGCCGTATAAAGCGGCTGTCTATCCCCGAAGGGACCGGTATGCCCTCCTTCTTCGCCAGATGGATGAGCCTGTTGAGCTCCATGAGGGCGATGAGCTCGATCTCGGGGAAGCGGTCCCATGGGCGGAGCACCACTTCCCAGAGGAGCTCCATTGCCCTGGTGAGGTCAGCGGCCCTGCGGCCGCGCTCCCACCGCAGTCCCAGGGCAAGGCCAAGATCCCTGTAGGACTGGGGCTCGTCGCCGCGGTCGGCGAGGACCTTTTCGAGGAGTTCGATGGCCAGGTCAAGGTCTTCAGCCTGCTGGAGCCGCCAGGCATACATCCTGATCATGGCGGCATCGTCAATGCCAAGCTCCACAAGGTTGGAAAGGATCCTGAGGCCAGGCGCTCTCGTTCCTTGAGAGAGGAAGAAGTCGCCGCAGTCGAAGAAGAAGGCCGGGCTCTCGCCGTAGTATGCCCGCTGCTCCATGTAAAGGCTGTACTGCTGATCGGCCGGGGCGTTCCTCATGGCCGTCAGGTAAGGAGTATCGGGCGCCCAGGGCTTGATGGTGATCGATGCCTGACGAGCAGACTGCACATCGGATTTTCCTGCGTCTGCAGGGGCCTGCCGCAGGGACGGCATGGCGGCAGGCGATGGCGGCGGGGGCGCCAGCGACGCGCAGAGCTCCGGCATAGGTTCGCTGCACTCCCTCAATAAGTCCATTTCCGGCTCAGGGCTCTCCATGGAGGCCATGTCGAAAGCGAGGCCTTCAATGGGTGAGAGTTCCGGGGCGGCTCCCAGGTATGCCGCGCTGCCTGCCTCCCTTCTCAGTCTCGGCTCGGGAGGCCTGGAGGCTCTTTCCTCTGCAATGGCCTTTTTCTTCATGGCGTACTCGCCCTCAAAATCCCTCTCCCACCAGACAATTCTCTGCTCCCAGAGGGAGTAGATCCTCTCTATCTGAGACTCCTTTTGAGCATCCTTGGTCTGGAATGCCTGCTCCCTGCGGCGGCGGAACACCGCCACCATCTCGGGAAGCGAGAGGGGAGGCTCAATATCATACTCGATATACTGCTCGATGCTTTCCAGCACGAGAAGCGAGGTGCCGGGCGTCACAAGCCCATAGGTGCGCCCCAGGGAAAGAAGCCTCTCCCTGTTCTGCGGATCGGTGAGGCTCACCTTATCAGCTTCCATGCCTGCCCAGGCCCTTGCAAGAATTCTCCCTTCCGGAGCCCCGGCAGTGCTGAGTGCCATAGCTCCTGCGGGTGCCCCTTTCCCTTTGAGGGTGATGCTTCCTGATTCCCCTGAGAGCCTGCCAATCAGGGTGAAGCGGCTGCCTTCAATGGTACGGTGGAGGTCATTGCATCCCTCTGATTTGTCAATCTCCAGGGCTTCCCGCTTCAGCGCCAGCATGTCAGTGCAGGCTTTCGCCGGAGGAGTTCTCAGCAGATTTATATGGAGGCCTCCCGTGGATTCCGCAAGATATCTCAGATATGAGCTGTTGTTCTCCGCCTGGCCTGTGACGGCGATGACGGCTTTCCCCCCTGATTTCGGGAGCTCCTGGGAGAGGGTGCCCAGGCCGTCACTGAAGAGGAGCCAGGCCTCGCCGGCTTCATGGGGCGCCGATGAAAAGTCAAGGGCGGCGAGGTTTGTCCCGCCATCGCAGGGCATTCCCCTGAGATATGCCAAAAGGGCACCAGTTTCTCCCTTGCCTGTGTGGAAGGTCTTTACCGGTAACTCCGGGCAGTCCCGGAACACGAGGAGATCGACGACAAGGCCGGGAGCCGCCATGATGAGCTCTTCCAGGAACTCTGTGTCCCGGGAGCTGTCCCTGCGGCTTCCTGAGGCGTCCCAGGCCACGGCAAGGCGCTGGGGGATCCAGGCCTCCGCCTTGCCCTCATCTTCAGGGATTCTGCTCGAAAGACAGAAGAAGACCTCGCCTTCACTGGTTTTTTCCGTCAGGGTGAAGTGGTCGGGCAGGCGCGGGAGGCGCACCTGCAGGTCCTCGGCAGGCGTCCCTTTCCCGAGGGTCGCCTCGGCCACCCATCGGTTCTCCCACTGCGTGAGCTGCATGTTCCCGATGCCGCCGGAGAGCTCAGGCGTGACGGGGGCCTGGGCGACTTCGACCCGGAGGGTGACTTTATCAACGGTTTCAGCATGCTTCAGGGGCAGGTGATAGGCGGCGTCGTTCCCTGATACGGTGAGGCCGCTTACGTAGGTGATCTTCACGGTGCGGGAGCCCCCGGCCGGGAGGGGATAGATCCGCGTGCGGTAAAGGTTTCCCTGGACCTTCTCGATGAGGCCCGGGTCTATGCCCTTTCGCTCCTCTGCCTCGAGGATGCGCCGTGCCTCCTGCTTCGGCACCACGACGCCCTCAACCATCCCGCCGCGCACGTCCAGCGCGTAATGGCAGACAGCAGCGCCGTCAGGGAGGGGAAAGGTAAGGTTTCCCTCCATGTCGCGGAGATTGGGATTGAAAAACCTCATCGTCTGCGTGGTCTCAGCAATGAGGCCCGAGACCACGACCCTGATGTCGAGGTCCTTCAGCTCAATGGGCTTTTCCCCCTTGGGTCCCTGAACAAAGGGCAGGGCGTCAGTGGCGGCGAACTGCCTTGCGTGCCCGTCTTCCCGCAATAATGAACACATGTAACTTCCCCCTTCCATAATAGGACTGATACATAGAAGGCAACCCATTTACAGGCGTCATCGGGTGCGGTGTGCGGTCGGGATTATCTGCTGAGCTCGAACCGGGTGGCCTAATTGATTATATAGAATAACGGGCGCTTTGTAAACCATGGAGTATCGGTTACGCCCTCGAAGTGCCCTATGAGGTGATGGGTAAAGAGAATCTCCTGAATTGCCTGTCCGGCCGCCTGTTCAAGGCTTCTGCTCATAGACAGTGACACCCTTGTGCCAGCCCGTGGGACCTCCCACGTACCCGGGAGGATGATAATGATGCTCTACCCGGGTCATATAGTTTTTACCGTCGAGCTGAAATGGGGTCTCGGTGCCGTAGTCGCCGCCCAGAAGGCTCTTCGCCTTTTCAGCAACGCCGGCTGGCACCTGCCCCTTTATAGTCTGGTAACCCGGAGGCGCCCCGGTGCTCTGTCCTGATCCCGTGCCTGTTGTTCCCGGAGCACCGGTGGTATGATGCGTGGATTTTGTGCCGGCAGGCGGATTGTGTGCGGGAGTATCCCCTGCCTGGCCCGTGGTGCCGCCTCTGCCCTGGCCCATGGTGCTGTTCCCGCTGTCGGGCGCCCTTCCGGTGAGAAACCCTTCCATTGCGTGGTGGGTTCTGGGACCATAGAGGCCATCTATGCCGGTGGAGCCCACCGAGTAGCCTTTTGATTCCAGGAAGCTCTGCAGTTCCTTTATATCCGAGGCTGACACGCGGCCGCTCTTGGCATTTGAAGCGAGCGATGATCCCTGGAGCTCTGGGGCCCTTTCCAGGAGCTGCTGTATCAGGCCCAGCAGCTCGGGGTCCGAGCCGTCCCTTATGAAAGACTGCCCTTTGAGCGCTTCCGGGAAGCGGATCTGCTCAATATGTCCTGTCACCTTGTTATAGAAACCGTTGAGCTCATTGATTTCTTTATCTGAGAGGCTTTCAACCTGCGGCATGCTTTCCTGCCCGAGCCTGGTCTCTCTTGCCTGCTGCCGCTGCTGCACCTCTGCAGTAAGCGACGGTGATGCCTGTAACGGTGAGGAACCGGTTGGGATATTCATCGGTAGTGTTCCTGCCATGGGAGGCGCTCCTTTTCTGGCAATCAATCGAACACTGCCAGATGTTCACAGTATTTGATAATTATATTATAGCGGATCCAGGCTTCGCGTCAAGCGGGCAAAACAGCGACAGTCCTGCCATTATATCGAGATGAAGGGTGAGGGATTGCGGCCATTTTATCTCAATGGATAAAACAATCTCAAATATTTTAATATGGCATCTTCCTCTTTTGATCTATGTGCCGATAGGGCGGGAAGAAGCCTCAGTGGCTTCCTGGTGATTGTTTAAAGCCTTCAGGGTCATTTTTGACCTTTTCACCCCTTTCAGGCCCTCTGGGTGGTATCCTATGACAGCCTGATAATGCCTCTGCATTGGGCTTTTTAAGGGGTATGTCTTTTGATTTTTCTCTTGAAGTCTGATAGAATATACGTATGAAGACTTTAGAGCACTGCCCCAATAATATATTGCACCTTCCCGATGAAGAAGAGCTTCTTCACCTCGCTGATTCTTTCTCTTCGCAGGACTATGAGGACATGCTTCTCCTCCCCGAGCCTTATGAGCTTCCCGCAGGGACCACCTGCAGGCCCGGGCACATGGTCAAGATTACCAGGGAGGGCCTCATCCCCGAGGCGGAGAAGCTCTCGGAGGACGTGTCCTTCAGCTCCATCGACAGGGATGAGCGGGCAGAGCGCATTGATTTTCTGCTCTGCGAGGCAGTCAGAGGCCGCCTGGCGCTTGATCTCGTGCTGGGCGGTCTTCTCGTTACTCTGAAAACGAAAGGGGTTGATCAAATAGGCTACCGCTCCATGGGCACTTTCGCCACGGAGCATCTCTCGTTCTCAGGGCGCACCGCTTCGGAGCTGATGCACAACTATGAGCTCCTCAAGTCGCTCCCCCTGACCCGGGAAGCCTATCTCCAGGGAAAAATTGCCAAGAGCGCCCTGAGATCTCTCTCGAGGGTCGCGACGTCTGAGAATGAGTCCTGGTGGCTCGCCATTGCAGAGGTGCGCTCCCTTTGCGGCCTTGAGCGTGAGGTGA